>CAYPHM010000039.1:0-33209 GCA_964410555.1 uncultured Chloroflexaceae bacterium
GGAAGGGGCTAGGGGATGGGGGGATGCACGGTGGGGGAAGGGCTGGGGATGGGGGGGCAAAATACTCCCTTCCTCCCCTCGGTGGGGGAAGAGGGCAGAGGTATGCGGCATATGCGTTGTGCGCTACGGGCTACAATTGTTTGGATGCTTGCACCAATGCAGCGACCAACTCCTCTACCTGTATGGGCTTGCTCATGTAGTCATTCATACCAGCGGCAATGCATCGAGAACGGTCTTCCTCCATAGCATGGGCAGTCATAGCAATGATGTATGGTTGCGGATACTCGCTACTCGCCCGTATGCGGCGGGTCGCCTCCATCCCGTCCAGTTCTGGCATTTGCACATCCATCAACACCACATCAAAAGGCTGCCGCGCTACAGCTTGCAACGCCTCATTGCCATTGTTAGCAATATCTATCTCGTAGCCCATACGTTGCAAGATACGCTTGGCGACCTTTTGATTGACAATATTATCCTCCGCAAGGAGAATAGTTAGCGGGTGGTTAAGTGCCATCTCAGGGTCCAGGCTATAGCTCTGTTTCGCAGGAATTTGGCGAGCAGACGGTGGCTCATCCGAAACCAACCGCGCCAATGCCTCATACAGCAACGCCGGCTTGATAGGCTTGGTTAAGCGCACAGCAAAGAACGGTGCAGTTTCCCGCATACGTTCTTGCTCTGGCTCCATAGACGAGAGCAAGACCAGCGGCAGATGGATTTTTTCTCCTTCCATCTGGCGGATTTCGCTTGCCAGCGTCAGCCCGTCTATCTCCTCCATATGCAAGTCAAGGATAGCCAGATCAAAGGTTGGGTGTTCCTGAAAGAGCTTCAGGGCTTCTTTGCCAGAAGCTGCCGCGTAGGTTCGCATGCCCCATGCCTCAAGCTGGCGGGACAGCACAAATCGGTTGGTCGCATTGTCGTCTACTATGAGCACCTGTTTACCTGCAAACATAGGTTGGTCGGGGAGTAGATAGTGGGGGACGGGACCGTCTGCCTCCTGCGTCACGATGGTAAAGTGGAAGGTAGACCCCTGCCCCTGGACGCTCTCTACCCACATCTCCCCCCGCATCATCTCCACCAACCG
This sequence comes from uncultured Chloroflexaceae bacterium, assembly GCA_964410555.1. GTDB lineage: Bacteria > Chloroflexota > Chloroflexia > Chloroflexales > Chloroflexaceae > JAAUSY01. The sequence continues at coordinate 1,082 of CAYPHM010000039.1, forward strand.
CTTGCTAATTGCCAACCCTAGCCCCGTACCGCCATATTTGCGCGTGACAGAAGCGTCTGTTTGGCTAAACGACTGAAAGAGCCGATCCATCCGATCTTCAGGTATGCCAATACCCGTATCGCGGATGCTCAGATGAATCGCCACCAGGGGGGGATCGGCAGTCTGGAGCTGTTCTGGCACAGGTGCAGGCACAGCCGACACCAGTACCTCGCCATGTTCGGTAAACTTCACCGCATTGTTCAGTAGGTTGAGCAAAACCTGCCGCAAGCGGGCTTTATCGCCAATGAGGAGAGAGGATGTTTGCTGATCTATCAGGTACATCAGGTCAAGGTTTTTTTGGGTCGCGTTGGGGGTTACAAGGTCTAGGGCTTCTTCAATGCATGCCCGTAAATCAAACGGTTCTTGCATCAGTTCCAGTTTGCCCGCCTCTATCTTGGAAAAATCAAGTATATCATCAATGACGGTAAGGAGCGCACTGCCACTAGTACGGATGGTCTCGACAAAATCGCGTTGTTCAAGCGACAGTTCTGTCCCAAGCAGCAGCGTGGTCATCCCAATCACCGCATTGAGGGGGGTACGTATTTCATGGCTCATATTGGCGAGAAACTCAGACTTAGCACGAGCGGCAATCTCGGCAGCATCTTTGCTTTCGCGCAGGATGTCCTCCCCTTGCTGCCGATGAATAGCTAACGCATAGATAGAGGCAAGTTGCTGCACAAAAAAAAGATCGCGCTCGGTATAGTCCCGGTCTGCATTTGCCAGCGCAATTTGCCCTACCAGTTCGTTGCCTATCATAGCCGGGGCAGAGACAAACCGCTTGATAGCTACATGGCCCTTTGGTACGCCGGTTGAACGGGAGTCTTGGTTTGGCGTGTTGGTCATAATAGGGGTACGGTTTTGCAAGACCCACCCCCACAACCCCACGAAACGCTCAAAAATAACGGTTTTGTCCTCTTCCGGCATCTGGCAATGTTCCCATGCATCAAGCGTTAAAGTGGGGCTAATGAGAACCCCCGTAGTCGTATCTAGGTAGCCAACAAACCCTAGCGTACTTTCCGTCATACGTTGAGCATAATCCAGCACTTGCTCGGAAATCATGGTGAATGATCCCGAAGTAATCAGCGTTCTGGAAAGCTCAACCATCGCTGCGTTCATACCAGATTCCCATGTTAAGGCTTCTTCTGTTTCCTTGCGTTGGGTAATATCCGTAGCGATAATGCTGACCGCAGTTATGATCCCCTGGCTATTGTAGAGCGGAAACTTGCTTGACAAGAAGACCCGTTTTTCGCCATTCGCTAGGAAAAACTCTTCTTCTACCTCTATCGCTTTCCCGGTGCGGATAACCTCCTGTTCTGTTTCCCAGACCATATCAGCAAAGTCTTTGGGCACGAAATCATGGACAGAGTGACCTATCAATTCTTCTTTACTCTTGTTGAGCAATTTTTGGTGTTGACGGTTGGAGAGAACGATACCCCCCTGGGGGTCTTTGGCAAGGATAACCGCCGGGCTATTGTCCAGCAGGGCTTGGAGCAACAATTGCTGTTCTTCTAGCGCAACAGTATGCTCTTCAATGCGCTGCTCCAGTTGGACATTTGCCTGTTGCAGGGAGAGTTCGCTTTCTCGCAGGGCACCTTCAAGCGCAATCCGTTGGGTAAAGTCGCGCAAAATGCCGGCTATGGCTTGGGGGGCACCATTGGTATCTTGAATCACCATACTGGACAATTGCCCTTTGAACACCACCCCATCTTGGCGTTTCACATTGAGCACCCCCTGCCACGCCCCCTGCTTCATGGTAAGGTCTACGAGATGCCTAATATAGTCGGGGTTTTCGTCAAACAGATCAACAAGATTTATCCCATCTAAGGACCTTCCATACCCAGTCATGTGCATAAGGGCATCGTTGGCATAGGTCATCGTGCCATCAAGCATCGCTATCCCTATGCCATCGGGGGCATTCTCTACGAGGTGTTCATACTTGGTGAGGCGGGTCGTTTTTTCTGCTAGTTCCTGCTCCAAGTGGGCTATACGTTGGAGAAGTGCCGCAGGGTCAGGAACTCGTTGGACTGCTGCGTCCTTCTGATGTTCCATACGTAAGCTCCATCGTCTTCGCAATACCGCTTTGTAACGTATTGCGAGTAATAATGTGGTTAAGGTCTGCCCCAAGATGCACGAGGGTTTGTGCCATAGTAGGCCCAATACCCGTAAGGATGACGGTAGCCCCAAGCAGTCGAGCGGCTTGGGCAGTCTGCACGAGCAGACTAGCGACTTGGGTATCTATTGTTGGCACACCGGTAATATCCAGAATAGCAAAGGCAGCCTGATACTGGGCTATGCCCTCTAGCATCGTCTCCATAATCTGCTGTCCGCGCCCACTATCTATGGTACCCACCAACGGCAGCATGATGACTTCGCTCGAAAGTGGGACGAGCGGGGTAGAAAGTTCATGCAAGGCGGCACGTTGCGCTTCGATAATGCGCTCTTGCATTTCGAGCCGTTCTTCTTCTGCCCGCTTTTGCTGCGTGAGGTCACGACACACATGCCCCAATGCCAGCGGTTGCTCCGTTTGTAGGTCGTTGATGACAAAAACGGTATAGTAGACGGGGATAGGCTCACCTGTTTGAAAATGCTGGTAGGTGAATTCCCCTTGCCATAATCCCTTTGCAAACAACACCGGTTTGATCTCTTCCCTATAGCGATGCAATTCTTGCTCTGGTACATAGTCAGCAAAGGCGGTATCCTTGATTTCTTCGTCATGATCTACGCCAAGCATAGTACGCCCACCTTTGTTCACAAAGAGCGCGGTTCCTTCTAGCGTAGAAATGCCAATAAAATCGGTGCTATTTTCAATCAAGGCAACCAAGCGGCGATGCTCTTCGGATTGTTCTGCTACCCGCTGCTTGAGCCGCGTGTTGAGTTGACGAATTTCCTCCTCAGCTTTTGCCTGTTCGGTAATATCATGTAACAAGCCAATCAACCCTTGAGGGTCACCGTTCGCATCTAGCACAACTTCACCACGACCAATGACCAAGCGCATATCCCCATCGGAGGTAACAATGCGATGGTTCAAAGCATAGGTCGTTTTGGTTTCCATCGCATGCTGCACGGCGGCTAGGACTTTAGCCCGGTCTTCTGGGTGGATAAACTCTAAAAAGAGTTCATACGATGGGACAACTTCCCCTGGAGATCGTCCAATAATGCGGTAGATTTCTTCTGACCAGAAGGTTTTTCCATCATGGCTGCGCCACTCCCAGTTACCGATGCGGGCAAGACGTTGGGCATCTGCCAAGCGTTTTTTATGCGCTTCAAGAGATTGCTCGGCGACTTTGCGTTCTGTCACATCGAGATTGAGTGCCACAATACAGACAATCTCGCCTTGCTCATTGCATATAGGGGTATAGGTCGTCTCCGTCCAAACCGTCTTGCTTGGGGTGTCATCATCTTCTGCATGCAGACTGGCGGTATTGTAACCAGTTGGGGGCATAGTCGCCACCTCACCCTGTAACGCCTGCTGAAAAAAATCCCCATGCCCTTGCTTGACTGCCTCCGCATTTTCCAGCAGGTTGAAGGTGCCTATCATTGTCTCACGCGGGATGTTCAGTATTTCTGCATTACGGATATTGATGTCTCCTAGCGTCCCATCAGGCAAAAACACATTGACGGGAACAGGGAGTTGTTCAAAAATAGCTTGATAGGGGAGCGATGATGATTGCTGCTGTTGCTGCTGTTGTGCTTGGGCAAGCTGCTGCTCCAGGTCGGCAACCTGCTGGCGCAGTCGTTCTAGTTCATCCATACATGCTTCTTGGTTCATTGGGTAACGTTTCCTTCGTCCTCTAATACTTCTTTATTCTCAATCAATACTGGTTGTTGTTCTAATCGTGCTACTGTATTCCTCTGCTATCGTGATCGCTTTTGATCATCGGCGTAGATTTGCGCCAGCACCTCTTGTGGTGAGTGGTAGGTTTCCACCCCCGGTAATTCGACCCCCAACTCGGTGATGGTGGTAGCTACCGATGCAGAAATGCCCGTAATGACCACCTTACATCCCAGCAACTTGAGCGATTGTACCAGTTGGAGCATGGAATGGGCTACCTGGGTATCTACTGTCACCACCCCGGTAATGTCCAAAATGACCTTGCGAACACGGCGAGTATGCACTTCATCGAGTAGCCGTTCGTTGAGGCGTTGGGAGCGATGGCTGTCTAACGAGCCAAAAACTGGCGCAAACAACACTCCCTTGGCTATGGCAATAGCCGGGGTTTCTAGCGTAGCTACCAGGTCAAGCAACCGTTGTTGTTCGGCGTTTTGTTGCTCAAGGGCTTGGCGGGCTTGGCGGTCTTGGTCTATCATGCGGCGCAGGTTGCTCACCATCTTGTTGAAAGCGTTAGCAAGGCTACCGGTTTCATCATCCGCCTTGCTCTCAGCAGTGACATGCAGATTGCCTTCTGCGACCATTTGGGCAACCGCAGAAACATTCTTGATAGGGGTTGCTATCTGTTTGGCGATAATCCACAGCAGCGACAAGCCTGCCAACGTCATCACCACCCCAATACCAATCATCTGCCACATGAGCCGGGTTGCCATAGCCGTAATCTTCTCGCCAGGGATAATGACTGTCACTGACCAGGGAGTCCACGTTCGCAAGAAGTGGATAGGCACAAATATCTCAAGTTCGTTGTGCTCGTTGAACTCGGCAATTTGCTTGCCTTGCTGCACCCGCTGCAATTCCTCATCTTCGGTAAAGTCAGGGTGTATTTGTATAGCACTCTGCCCAATAAGCTCGCGTTGGTTGGAGATGGCAGCAATGTTGCCATTGTAGGTAATCAAGCCGAGTTTTCCGGTATGATCGTAGATATTGACACCATCAGCAAGACGTTGGAAGAAATCGAGTCCAATGTCTACCCCGACAATACCAAGCACCTGACCATCTTTGATGACTGGCACGGTAAGCGAGGTAATGGGGATAGCTGCGCCATACTCCGGGTGGGGATGGGGGTCAGTAATACATTCCAGTTTTGAGTCTCTTGAACAGGCATAGTGGGTATCTAGCATATTGCTGTCTTGTAAGAGATTGGGTTTTAGGTGGATTTCCCCTTGCCTATCCCTACTCCAGTAGAGAATAAACTGCCCGGTTTCTCCATACGGTGCTATCCCGCTATACTCTTCGTCCTGTTCATCAAAACCGTTTGGTTCCCAAATAGTATATGCTCCAGCAAAGGCTTTGTTATCTTCCATAATGTGCTGGAGCATCAGATTGACTTGGGTACGGTCTAGGTTGAGTGAGGTATTTGGGGTCTTGTTGGCAGCAAGAATTTGCACCATTGTGCGTGCCGTGTGTTGAGCTAATTCCATCTCTTCATTGATGATGGCGGCATTGGATTCCGCGAGGGCGAGGGCTTCTTTGGTGGCAGCTTGCACCGCAGTCTCATGGAGCGAGGTTGCAGCGTAGGCAATGATAACCGTTGCGGCAAGAGTCATGCTCAAACTTGCCCATATAGCGATTTTCGCTTGAATGGAACGGAGCCGAAATAGAGTCAGTAGGTTCATAGAGTTTTCTTTATGGTCGCTTTTTCTCCCTAGCGTGAGAAGTGGCTGACATCCTATTGGTCTTTAAACATTCTCTCTACTATCATCCCATGTTGTGCTAAACCTGTCAATTCACTTTTTGGGGGAATTTCTGACAATTTGGTGGCAAAACCTCCGCATCCCTTTTGCTCCGTTGGGCAGACTCCTTCTCCCCGCGGTGGGACGCGGGGCAGGGAGCAAAACAACCCTCTCTCCTGCCCAAACTCGGTGCTTCCGTATCTCCGTGGTGAGCCTATCCGGGATGCTGACCTATCATCGAGAGTGGGAGTGGGTAGGGGAACAAAACCCCCAACCCTGCGTCTATGCTCTATAGACCGTGGGGTTGGGGGAATATACGCCAATGGGGGAAATCACGATGTTTCAGGCTCTGCCGCCTCGTCGTCATCCGCGGCGGGTGGTGGTGATGGTGCGGTTTTCACGCGGGTGACTTCCGGCTCATCATGCCGATGACGTGGCGATACTCGAACGCTAGTTCGTACCGATGAATCTCCATCCAATGGTCGAGCCACACGCACACGGGTTTTCTCTGGTTGATCTTCTGTCACCGGCGGACGGACCCGGACCCGTGTTCTGCCCCTATTATCGCCAAGGGCTTGTTGGGTATCTTGGTCATCTTCCATCGGGTATGCCTGGGACGAATGTATTGTCCCCATTGCCTCTGGCTTATCGGGAATTTCCTCTGTTTCCCGTATGACCTGCACCTTGACATGGGAAAGCAATACACCAATACCGCCTAGCCCAACCAACCCCGGTGCAAAAAGCATCATCATGCCACCAAAGAACACTCCCACGGGCAGCGGGATGTCTACCATTACCTCATCATAGATATTGCGAACCACAATACGCTGGACATTGCTATCTCGCGCTAGTTCGCGTATTCTGTCGACAAGTTCATTTGCCGGTACCTCGCTCTCTTCCATCCATACCTGTTTCTCACCTATTGATTTATCTGACATAGGAGATGCTCCTCAGTAGCTTTACTGGTGATCCTGCTGTGGTGCGCTTGGTTCTTCATTGGTGGACTCAACGCGCACAACTTCAATTTTGACGAGGGACACCAACGCTGCCATAGCACCCACGGCAACAAAGATGGGGGCAAACACGGTCATCACACTACCCACAGCTACGCCTGTTGTCAATGGTATCTCCATCAAGATACGGTCATTGGGGTCACGGATAATAATACGGCGAACATTGCCTTCTTGGACAAGATTTTTGATGTTGTCTACCAGTTGGTTGCTGGCAATTTCAAACTCTTCCATCCAAGTACGTTCTTGTTGTCCCTGTTCTTCTTTTGGATTCTCGGTCATGTGCTCTTTTTCCTCTCGGTACTTTGCCAAAACCATACATCGGCTCATGGGATGCTTCTCCCATAAGTTTTGTACTTGGTACCAGTATACCATACCCAAGATAGGGAAGCATGCAAAAGGAATATCGCGGTGTGGTATCTGCGGGTGTAGGGATGAACAGCCGTGCGCTCCTACGGGTTGGACATATTCGGTTCCCCCTCGCTATGGGAGAGCAGGCAGGGAGAGAGGGTAAATCGTGGGGGCAATGCGTCTTTCATTGGGTAACATTGCTCTGGGAAAACCATCTGCCTCACCCATCCCCCGCCTGGGTGTGTTAGCAGAATAGCCAAAGTATATTACAATAGTCAGGAGAGAACCTTTTTTGATAAACGATAGCTACCAAAAAGGATTAACGAATGATACAACCACAAACGCTGTTTGATAAAGTGTGGAATAGCCATATTGTACGGCAGCAGACCAACGAGACTCCCGCCGTGCTCTACATTGACCTACATCTTATCCACGAAGTCACCTCGCCGCAAGCCTTTACCGTGCTGCGTGAGCGGGGGCTAACGGTGCGCCACCCGCAGCAAACGCTGGCAACAATGGACCACAGCACCCCCACCACGCCCCGTGATGCCAACGGTATCATCCCCGTCACCGATCCGCAAGCGGCAGCCCAACTCACCCAACTGGAGCAGAACTGTGCCGACTTTGGTATCCCCCTCTACACCCTGGGGACAGAAAACCAGGGCATTGTGCATGTTATTAGCCCAGAGCAAGGGCTAACGCAGCCGGGTATGACGATTGTCTGTGGGGATAGCCACACCAGCACCCACGGCGCGTTTGGTGCGCTGGCGTTTGGCATTGGTACCAGCGAGGTGGGGCATGTGCTGGCAACCCAATGTCTGCTCCAGAGCCGCCCCAACACCTGCGAGATACGGGTTAGTGGCAAGCTCCAGCCGGGCGTGACAGCCAAAGATATTATCCTCGCCATCATTGCCAAGATAGGCGTGGGGGGTGGCACCGGCTATGTGCTAGAATATACTGGCGAGGCAATACGCGCCCTCACAATGGAAGAGCGTATGACCGTTTGCAATATGAGTATTGAAGGCGGGGCGCGTGCGGGGATGATAGCCCCGGATGATACCACTTTTGAATATCTCGCCGGGCGACCCCGCGCCCCCAAAGGGGCAGCCTGGGAGCAGGCGGTTGAGCATTGGCGCACCCTGCCCACCGACGACAACGCCACGTATGACCAGACTATTACCCTAGACGGTTCTAGCCTTGCCCCGATGATCACCTACGGCACCAACCCAGGTATGGGCATGCCAATTGATGAGGCTATCCCTGACCCAACAACCCTCACCGACCCCACTGCTCGCCTGTCGTTGGAAAAGGCGTTGACCTACATGGGATTGCAGCCGGGGCAGCAATTGCTTGGTCACAAGATCAATGTGGTGTTTATCGGCTCCTGTACCAACGGACGGTTGAGTGACCTACGTCAAGCTGCCAAGCTCATCAAAGGACGCAAGGTTGCCGATGGAGTGCGTATGATGGTCGTGCCTGGGTCGCAGCAGGTGAAGAAACAGGCGGAAGCCGAAGGGCTACACACTATCTTCCAGGAAGCCGGGGCAGAATGGCGCGAGGCGGGGTGTAGTATGTGTATCGCTATGAATGACGACCAACTCCAGCCGGGTGAGTATGCGGTCAGCACCAGCAACCGCAACTTTGAGGGACGGCAGGGCAAGGGGGGACGAACACTTTTGGCAAGCCCCCTCACCGCGGTAGCAGCAGCAGTGACGGGCAAAGTCACAGACGTGCGAACGCTACTTTGAAGACCTTTTAACCTAATAATGTATGGAAACGGGAGGCGAAAATACTATGACGAAACCATTAACATGGAGCTATACAGGGGCTACTGCTCCTGAACAATGGGGAAAACTATCACCAGATTTTGCCTTGTGCTGTGATGGCAAAAGCCAATCACCGATTACCATTCAGCGGGCGAATGTGCAGCAAGCTACCTATGCTTGGCACATAGACTATCGGGAATCGCCCGTCATGCTCATCAACAATGGACACACGATCCAGGTCAACTATGCGCCCGGTAGTACGTTGACCTTTGACGGTAGGACCTATCGCTTGCTCCAGTTTCACTTTCATCTGCCAAGCGAGCATGCCATTGATGATGCCCTAGCCGATATGGAACTACACCTTGTGCATCAGGATGAAGTTGGTCATCTTGCCGTCATTGGAGTAATGATTACTGCGGGGCAGCCCAATACGGTTGTAGAGCCGTTTTGGGGACAATGGACAATGGAGCCAGGCGAGGTCTTATTGGAAGATGTTACCATCAATATTGCTGACCTCCTGCCAGCAGACCAAGCGTTGTATCTATATGATGGCTCATTGACCACGCCCCCCTGCTCCGAAGGGGTACGCTGGTTGTTGATGCAACAGCCAATTACCTTTTCGCAGGAACAGATAGCGCAGTATGGGCAAATCTTGGCGAACACCAACCGCCCGTTACAACCGTTGAACAATCGCCTAGTCAACGCGGTTGAGGTGCGGTAGGGGAGTGGGTCGCTATGCCCCCCATCCCCCGCATCCCGCTAAATGAACCGCGAGTGTCAACGAGCGGATGGTATGTTCTTTTCAGGACGAGGGGGCAAAGGGGAGCGGGTCGCTATTATGCCCCCCATCCCCCGCATCCCGCTAAATGAACCGCGAGTGTCAACGAGCGGATGGTATGTCCCCCCCTCGCCCTTTATGGGAGAGGGGGCAGGGGGAGAGGGTGTTTGATGCACTGCGAGGGGCAACGAGAGGGGGCAAAGGGGAGCGGGTCGCTATGCCCCCGCTCCCCATCCCCTCGCCCTAGAAGTTGATACGCTTCTCTGTGGTATAGATAGTCATTGGAAAGGAGCTATAGCCATGCGAACATACACCTATGCCAACTTGACGCAACAAGACATCCATACCCTGTGCCAGTTTGCGGTGCGGATACCATCCTATACCTGGCATGATGAGTCGCTGCTGCTTGACGCTGAGGAACAACGGCGATTGGCGGATATTACCACCCGTCTACAACGCGACAAGACCAGCATTATGAACGAGGCAACGCTGTGGTCTAGGGCTATCTACCCGCTGCTGATGCTGGCAGAACGGGATTACATGCGGGTGTGGTCGCAGGTGCCAATCCGTGCTACCTATTCCCACGTTGAACTCCAGGGCATTGCTGATGGCATCTTGGGGATGAGCTTATCGGGGGATATTGACGTACCCTACCTGCTGGTAATAGAGGCAAAACGGGGGCTTGACAGTCCCGACCCACGCCCGCAACTCTACGGACAGTTGCTGGCGGCAGCACGGCTCAACTGGCAGCACACCCCGCGACAGGTGATTGACCTGTTTGGGTGCTACACGATTGTCGATAGCTGGACGTTTGTCTATGCAACGGTACAACAGATAGACAGCGATAGCCCATCATTGACGGTTGAGCTATCACGGGAATATACGCAAAAAACCGAAGCAGAGACTATCCTGTTGATTCTCAAACAGATTGTAGCTCGCTATGCCGAGCATCTCCCTGATAGTGTGGTATCATAATCGTAGAGATACCATAAGAAAGGCTACACATTGGAACCGATAACGACCTTTTCTGCAAAAATGGTTGCGCTACCAGTGGACAATATAGATACCGACCAGATTATCCCTGCCCGCTACCTCAAGGCGACAGACAAGCAGGGCATGGGCGAGGCTCTCTTTGCCGATTGGCGATTTGCTGATGATGGCACCCCCATCACCGACTTTGTGCTCAACCAACCGCAAGCGGCAGGGGCAGAGGTGCTGGTCGCAGGGACAAACTTTGGGTGTGGTAGCTCCCGTGAACACGCACCCTGGGCACTCAAAGCCTATGGATTCAAGGCGATTATCAGCACCTACTTTGCGGATATTTTTGGCAACAACGCGCTCAAAAATGGTTTGCTGACCGTGACGGTAGATGCAGATACCTACCAGCAATTGGTCAGTATGTGGGAAGAAGACCCCAACACCACGGTGACGATAGACTTGGCAAACCAGACGCTCATCCTAGACGATGGGGGGCGCAGCGTGGGCTTTCCCATTGACAGTTTCGCCAAATACTGTCTGCTCAATGGGGTAGATCAGCTTGGCTTCTTGCAGCAGCAGGAGGAGTATATCGCTGCGTATGAGCAGAGCCACCCCGCCCGTGTGCAGACGGTGGGGTAGCAGGGCTGGTTTAGCGGGGTGAGCCGGTGCATGCACCGGCTCGCCTCACGTTCATTGAAGAGGACAATTGGCTTCCCAATCTCGGTATCGCCATAAAGCTATGCTGTGGGTTTGGGAGCATTGCGTTCGGTGTCCTGCACCGTCATGCTCCCCACGCGCCGCTCCACTAGGCGTAATCGTTCATACAACACCCCTATATGCTGCATCAGTTGCCCTATCATCTGTTCCGCCGTCAAGTGTCCATGCTGCCATTTGATGAACAGTTCTTCCATTGAATGCATACCCATACTGTATGCTCCTTTCATCTTGCACCCGATCATGAAAAATCGGGTATCATAGGGTAGGGCGTTTGCCCTGTTGATACTATACCGCTCCGCATTGGACATTGCGTTATAGGACAATGCGGGGTGGGTAACTGAAAGTTACGTACAGATAGTAGCACACGAAAAGAGTGTTGTCAAAATCTCATGCTCCAACGATTTCCAACCAATCTCCGCACCTTACGCAAGCGGCAAGGTCTGAGCCACAAGGAACTTGCGAACCAGCTTGGTTGTACACGAGCCTATATTAGCTATTTGGAAAGTGGCAAACGAACTCCACATCCAGAACTGTTATTTACGATAGCAGATTTCTTTGGGATAACCGTAGATTCCCTTGTGCGTGATGAGCTAGAGCTAGACGAGCAGTAATCGCCTGACCTTAGCGGGGTAGTGGGCGCACGGCGATGCGCCCCTCCACCATAGCAGACGAGGGAAAAATATCTACTCCCCTGGCTTTCTTACTTGACATCACATCAAGACAAATTTATACTCCACATATGGTTAAGGATATTATTCATAACGCAGTCAGAAATGCGCTCATCAAAGACAATTGGACAATCACTGACGATCCATTATCCCTAACGTATGAAGAACTCCGCACCTTCGTTGATTTAGGTGCAGAACGGCTCATAGGAGCTCGACGCAATAACAAAAAAATAGCGGTTGAAATCAAGAGTTTTATTGGACGCTCTACCGTACACGACCTTGAAGTTGCTCTGGGTCAGTATATGCTGTATCGGAGTTTACTGGAGATAAAAGAGCCTGATCGTCACCTTTATATAGCGGTTAGTCATATCACCTATAATCTGGTATTTCAGGGAAAAGCTGTTCAGGTATTGATGCAGCGAAACAACATTCCTTTGCTAGTGGTCAATATTGAGACGGAGGAGGTTAGCGCATGGATAGAGTAGCTGAGTACCGCCATGCTATCAAACAGATAATAACCAGGTATGTGGAGATACTCAATCGTCGTCCAACGCCGAATCAGGAAACCTTTGCTGTTTTTGATGAAGAACGAGATCATTACTTCATACAGACCATCGGTTGGGATGATACCAGACGTATTTGGAATACCCCTGTTTACGTCCGTATCCACAAGGCAAAAATTTGGATTGAAGTAGATTGGTTAGAACAAGGTATCGCCACAGACCTGCTAGAAGCCGGTATTCCCAAAGAGGATATTGTCTTGGCATTTCATCACCCCTCAATTCGTCCTTATACGGAGTTTGCAGTGATGTGATAATGGTGAAGACGGTTGGGGGGTAGTGGGCGCACGGCGGTGCGCCCCTACCCATACACACCCATCACCCGCGGGGCGGGGGTTTGGGAGCATTGCGTTCGGTGTCCTGCACCGTCATGCTGCCCACGCGCCGCTCCACTAGGCGTAACCGTTCATACAACACCCCTATATGCTGCATCAGTTGCCCTATCATCTGTTCCGCCGTCAAGTGTCCATGCTGCCATTTGATGAACAGTTCTTCCATTGAATGCATACCCATACTGTATGCTCCTTTCATCTTGCACCCGATCATGAAAAATCGGGTATCATAGGGTAGGGCGTTTGCCCTGTTGATACTATACCGCTCCGCATTGGACATTGCGTTATAGGACAATGCGGGGTGGGTAACTGTAAGTTACGTACAGATAGTAGCACACGAAAAGAGTATTGTCAAAATCTCATGCTCCAACGATTCCCAACCAATCTCCGTATCTTACGCAAGCGGCAAGGTCTGAGCCACAAGGAACTTGCTCACCAAATTGGCTGTACACGCGCCTATATTAGCTATTTGGAAAGTGGCAAACGAACCCCACATCCAGAACTGTTATTCACGATAGCAGATTTCTTTGGGATAACCGTAGACTCTCTTGTGCGTGGCGAGCTAGAATTAGCAATTGATGATGAGTAGCAAAGCATGCAATTTGGGGAAAAATTACGCCTACTGCGCGAACGGCATGGGGTATCACAACAGCAATTAGCTCGTTATCTTGGTTTTAACAAGTCCTATATTGGAGCTCTTGAACATGGGAGGAAAACTCCAACAGTAGTTTTGGTTATCAAAATTGCCAAATTCTTTGGGACAACCGTAGATTCCCTTGTGCGTGATGAGGTAGAGCTAGACGAGCAGTAATCGTCTGCCCCTTCAGGGGTAGGGGGCGCACGTTGGTTTGCGTCTCTACACCCACGCGGCATGGGGGGGGTAAACTGGCATCTACCGCCGTACACAAGAGGCTTACCTCTGCTTTGACATGACCCTGTATAATGGAGTAAAGAACATCAACGATTATGAAACAAAGGGGGATATAGCTATGACTATAGCAGCAATCAACCAACCACAAGAACAAAAAACAACTCAGGTATCCCAAACAGACCAAGCATCCCAAACAGACCAAGTACCCCAAACAAGAAAGACTAGAGCAAAGCATGATCTCTATGACCATATCCTCTACCTCATAGAAGACCTTGCCCCGGATGAGCGGCTTCATCTGATCAACGATTTGGTAAAATCTGTTTATCCTATCGTATCTGAATACACAGCACAACTTGACTATGAGGACGACTCGGATGATGATCAGCTTGCGAAAGAGGGGGAAGAAGCCCTAGCATATGCTCGCGCACACCCGGAAACGGTTATGAGCTTAGAAGAGTTTGAAACTGAACTTGATAGAGCGGAGTTGGCGGGTGAGCTACCAGATTGAACTAGTCCTAGAAGCCCGTAAAGAGGTCAGTAAATTACCTGGGAATATCCGAGCACAAGCACGACAACAGTTTCTGAGTTTGGCTACAAACCCGCGCCCCAAAAAAATGCAAGAACTTCGGGGAAAACCAGGATACTATAGAATATGGTTAGCAGGACGCTGGCGTATTGTCTATACCATAGATGAAACCTTGCAATTGGTGACTATTCTGCGGGTTCGCCGCAAGGAAAATATAGACTATGAGGGGGTTTAGCTATGCCAGAAAAAGTGCCCCCACTAAGACAACGTTTACTTTGCCCCTACCCCCCCTTGCGTAGGGGGTACCCGTAGGGGCGCACGGTTCCCTGCGCCCATCCACCATATCGGGAACAGAGGATGGGGCAATTTTTGTCCCCCTTCATGATATTTCATGGTATAATAAGGCGCAAGGTACATACCTAACTATCATAGAGATGTTCTGGTTACGTGAAAAAGAAATCCCTGTTGTGCAATCTTCGTCTACTATCTCTATGGTGATATAGAGTACTTGTTGAGAGGGTAAGGACATGTCACAGCCTCCACAACCCCAACAAACGGGCAATACTCAACCTTTACAACGACAACGGCTACGTCAGTGGTGGCAACAACTACCACTGCTGTCACGTATATTTTTAGGAATAGCACTCGTTGGATTGGTTGTGGCTGTAGGGTTATTGGGTGTTGCTGTATCCAATGACATACAACGGTTTGGGTTGCCTAGAGAGGGAAATATTGATAAAATTTACGGCTATTCATACTCAACAGATAAACCCCTCTACATCACTCTACGCGATGTAAATGTATGGAATGAAACAGCAACGCTTGATATAGTCTTAGAAGATAACGGAAACCCCAAAGTCTTAACAGCAACATCTGAAGATACCACCTATGGATTGAGGATTTGTACGAGAGGTATTGAGAAATCCGCTAATGATGATACGTACAAATGTAAAGAAGAATTAGATGATGACTACACAGTAATACCGAACCTTAGCCAAATACCGCTAACGAACAAGTATGTGGTAGTACAAGACAAACAAGTTAAATTAAGGAACTCTGGTAGGAGTTTCCCTCTTGAAAGATTTGATGTTTCTTTGTATATTCAATTGCAAATTCATAATAACACCCACCCATACTTTGAAGCTACCACAACGTATTATACTTCCTATGAAATGGAATTGATACCACTTGGGAAGTTTCACTATATCTCCGATGACAAAAATACGAAGGTAATCAATTCAATTCAAGAAACCATATCCAGACCCTGGTATGTTATCTGGCAGGTATTTGCCACCCTTTTGCTTATGGGAGTTGTGGTTGGTTGGTCATTTATTAAGGTGTTTAATCTCTACGTAAAAATTCCTGGGACAAGTACCGGTAATTTATCTGACATTGATAGATGGCAGGTTACGCTTGAAATAGTTGGGACAAATATTGGTATTATTCTATCCATTCCTGATGTACGCGATTGGTTAGTCCCTAGTGAATTGGTCTATGCTCCACTTGTAGATATATCAATGGCTGGTATTATTTGTCTTTCTCTCCTGACACTTGTTTTGTTTATCGCAAAAAAGGGTGTCTAAAGATGAATTGGAGCCTGAGCACACAAGATAACCGGCGATTTTTATTATGCATAGTACCAGTATTTCTTTTCATACTCATGGTAATTTCAGGTTGTGGTGGACAACCCCCACAACCAACACCGACTCAACCAACACCGACTCAATGTACAGTTCCAAATGTAAAAGGTAGTCCAGTAGCAGCAGCACAGACTGCACTAGCAATAGCAGGTTTCAAAAAAGTTACTACAGTATATACAGAACCTGACCCACCGGATATTACCATAAATGAAGGTGATATACATCGGCAATCTCATGTACCAGGTAACTTGGGTTGTGAGGAAAATATTGAAATGCGTGTTAAGCCTGGGACTGGCATTATCCCCACGACTCCCACCATCACTCCCACATTCACCCCCACCATCACCCCCACAATGGCACCTACCATTACCCCTACTCCACGGACAAATGCCCTGTACCCCGTGACCCTGGATGAATGGCGTGATGAAGTGGCACAGTTGAGTATGACATTTACCCGTGAGGGCAACCACTACTGGCGGTATGTCCCTAGCGGTACCTATACCATCGGTGGTTGGTTAGATGATGATGATCAGGAAAACGACAAGCAAGCCGATATAACTCTGCCAGACTACTGGGTTGCCAAATACCCAATTACCGTACAACAGTACCGTCAGTTTATTGACGCAGGTGGGTATGCTAATCAAGACTACTGGACCCCAAGCGGTTGGGAATGGAAAGTCGCTATGAAACGGGTACAACCGCTCTATTGGGGAGATGAGCGTTTTATGGATGATAACCAAGCGGTAGTTAGTATCTACTGGTATGAGGCAGTGGCATATGCGAATTGGCTCCAATCCGAACTGAGGGATACGCTCCCTGAAGGCACTTGCCTGCGTCTCCCTACGGAAGCTGAGTGGGAAGTGACGTGTGCATATGGGGCAGATGGACAACGGTACAGCTACCCCTGGGGCAATGATGAGCCGACAAGCAACTTGGCTGACTATGGGAGAAGTATAGAGACCGATAATCCTATACCTGTCGGTAGGCACCCGGACGGTGCAGCACCATCTGGTGTGCAAGACATTGTTGGGGGCGTGTGGGATCATCTGAGTACCCGCTATTCTGCCTATCCAGAAGCAAGTGATGTAGTGGTAGACGATTTTACTAGCGAGACGTGGGGACCGTCTACTCGTGGGGCGGCGTGGTATAGTAGTAGTAGGTATGTGCGCTGTGGTTCACGAGACGATGACCCTACCGATAATGCTCCCTTCTTTTATGAAAGTATACGGTTGGTCATCTCAGACTGTAAGTGAGGAGATTAAGTAATCTCAACCATAGTGTTTATGGAATTTCGAGCAACCCCATTCCCCCCTGACCTTAGTTACGTACCCGTAGGGGCGCACGTTGGTTTGCGCCCCTACACCCACGCGGGCGGCGGGGTAAACTGGCATGGAGTAGAGCCGTTCATTGGAGAGGGCAAGGGGTTGAGGACAATAACATAGATGATAAATCTGCTATAATGTACCAGTGTGGAATGATGGGAAAGAAAAAGGTAGGATAGAACTATGCTTGTTTGCCAAAATCAACAAGAGGACTACATCTGTGGAGGCTTAAATCCTAATGCTACTACCCACTGCCAAAAGTGTCATAAGCCTATGCGCCAAACCCTCTATCTCCACGATCCCGGTACCATTATTGGTACCTATAAGGTAGAACAAATTATTGGCTATGGCGGTTTTGGGGCAGTTTATCGAGCCAAAGATACCCGCACTGGTAGGGAAGTAGCCCTCAAGGAAGCCTTCAATCCTGACAATACTCGCGCTTTCAAAGAAGAATTTACCGTATTACGCTCGTTAAAGCATAACCATCTGCCGCAGTATTACGAAATGTTCGAGCACCAGGGGAATGGATACTTGGTGATGGAGTTTATACCTGGTCAAAGTCTGTCTGATGTCTTGAACAAAAAGCAAGGGATACCACTACCTGTAGGACAGGTTATGGGATATGCGTTTCAGCTATGTGATGTACTCACCTATCTGCACAAACAAAACCCCGCGCTTATTCATCGTGACATCAAACCTGCCAATATTCGCCTGACACCAGATGGGTTAATTACGTTGGTAGACTTTGGCTTGCTCAAGCAGGGGACAGATACAACACAATTTTCACGCATGGGGTTGACCCCCGCCTATGCCCCGTTTGAACAGTGGGGCGATAATACGTTGCATACCACCCCCCAAAGTGACATCTATAGTTTGAGGGCTACGCTCTACCATCTCCTCACTGGGCAAATACCCCCTACGGCAAGACAACGGGCTAACCAATCCAATCCCGTTTCACTACCCCCACCTCACAAGTACAATAACGAAGTGGAAAACCATGTTTCTGTTGCAATCTTAAAGGCATTAGCTCTCCTTCCCAAAGATCGGTTTCAGGATGCAGCATCATTCAAACAAGCGTTGATGTCCGCTGCTGTTGTACAACAGCTCCCCAAACCTGTGTCGCCCCCCAAACCCGTATCGCCCCCCAAACCCGTGTCGCCCCCCCAGCCCGTGTCGCCCCCCAAACCCGTGTCGCCCCCCAAACCCGCTCTAAATCCCTTCGTGAACTTTGTCTTGAGCTTGTTTATAGGTGTTATAGGCGGGGGCATAGGCGGGGGCATAGTCGGGGTCATAAGCGTGGTCATATTCAGGGTCATATTCGGGGTCATAGGCGGGGTCATAGGCGAGGTCATAGGCGGGTTCATAGGCGGGTTCATAGGCGTGGTCATAGGCGGGTTCATAGGCGTGGTCATAGGCGTGGTCATACAAGATAAAATAGAAGATAAATTTGATTTTGATATAAACATCATAGGCGGGTTCATAGGCGTGGGCATAAGCGGGGTCATAGGCGTGGTCATAGGCGTGGGCATAGGCGTGGGCATATTGAACTACTTTAGTATTCCTATACCGTGGTAGGTATTCTCCCCCACCCCTGCCCTTTGGGGGTGGGCGCACGGCGGTGCGCCCCTACCCCCGCACACACCACACGGGGGGACAAAGGAGTGAATCCCCACCTATGCTATACTAGATATGGAGCGTATAAGCCAAGATTAATGAGGGGGTATTATGACAATTACACATCCCAGAAATGACAAACCAAGCCGACAAGAAGCCCTTGAACGCTTGTTAATATCCATTCAAGAACAGGGTGGCTTGGATGTCCCCGACGATGAAGATGCGTTCTTTGCTCATATGCAAACCATACGCCAAGAAATCTACGATGAGGAATATGGACATCTCTATGATCATCTGTATAGTAAAGATGCACAACTACGAAGCATCTCAACAACTTAACCAAACCCCTATGGGATACCCCACGAAAGGAACCATCCTATGACACAACTCATTGTAGAAGTCCCAGATACCCTTACCGCAGAGCTTGCCTACTATGGTATCTCAGACGAACAGATTAGCCAAATCGTTGTTCAGGTGATGGAAATGTGGCTACGTACTGGCAAAGAAACCCTCTCCCTAGCCCTCATTTCCAGATGGCTAGAAGCCCTAGAAGATCAAGAGGACATCCGCGATGTAGCCGAGACAGAACGATTATGGGAGGAAGACCCTGATGCTTTCATGTCACTAGAAGAATTTAATGCTGCATGCGACAATGGTTGGGGACAGTGAGTTACCGTATTCACATACGGCGCAGTATGCAGCGACAGCTTGAAACCCTACCAGGAAACATACGCCAACGCATACGCCGTTTTATCAATACCTTACCAAATAATCCGCGTCCTAACGGTGCTATACACTTACGAGAACACCCGCACATATGGCGTTATCGGATTGAACGTTGGCGCGTTGTTTGGCGTATTTATGATGAAGAACGACTCGTTGTTGTCGTGAAGGTAGGTCAAAAGCATGGACCAGAATTTTATGCTGATGTGATAGACGAAATGAACAATTGAAACAATCCCCCATCCCTTACCCCCGCTACGCGGGAGAAGGGGTATGCAGTTTCCCCTCGCCCTAGAATGGGCAAGAGGGCAAGGGGGAGAGGGTTAGATGTTCCCAGAGCCGTTGCCTGCACCATCTCTACAAACACAAACGAACGAAGAGGACACACACCATATGACACAACCACCCAAACCGCTCATCCAACGACAACTCGACTACCTCGCCCAGCAACGCTGGCAACAGCGCGGCTTTCGGGTGCTGCTCCAGGGTCTAGGGCTAGGCTTGTCGTTGTGCGCTATCGGCTTGGGCGCACACCTCATCTTCAACCTGCCGCTTGACTATACGATACTCGGTATCCTGCTCCTCAGCGGCATTGCGCTAGGGACTATCATGCTGCTGCGCCCGAAGATGCACAGTCGTGAAGTAGCCCAACGGCTTGACCAACGCTTTGGCTTGAACGAGCAGATTACCACCGCCCTAGAGGTACAAGAGCGCGGCGAAACAGCAGGAGTCGCTGCCTACCTGCTCAAAAAGGCAAGCCACAACACTGCCCAGGTACAACGCTATGTCAACAACCAACGCCGCTTTCCCTGGGTTGAGCTCATCATGCTGGTAGCGTTACTTATCACCACGGGCGGCTTAATGCTGCTCGTTAGCCTCAAGCCCACGGATATAGCCCAAACCACCCCCATACCGCTGCCACAGTTAGTCAACCCTGATGACCCACCACAAGAGTTCCCTATAGAGCCATTCGATCCCCCCCCCGGCAGCAACAGTGACGAGTCGCAAACGGGCGAGCAGCCGGGTGAAGCCGAAGCGCAACCTGTCGCCATCACGGGTGCCGACCAGCAGTCGCTTTCTACCCTCGCCGATGCGTTGCGCGACCTAAGCGTCACCCGTCCCGCCGCCGAAGCCCTCGACCAGGGGGACACCGCTGGCGCAGCACAGAGCATCCGCGAGGTGGCAGACCAGGCAGACCAGCTTTCGCCAGAAACGCGCCAGGAGATAGCCAATGCCCTGCGGGAGGCTGCCAGCGAGGTAGGACAGAACGATCCCAACTTGGCAAACGATCTCCGCGAGAGTGCCCAGGATATGGAGCAGGATTCGCAAGGAGCAGCCGAGGGGCTTGACAAGCTGGCTACCACGATAGAAAATATTGGCAAGGAAGAGCAACAGGCAGCCCAAGTGCCCCCGCCACCAGAGCAGCAAGACCAGCAACAATCGCCACAAAGCTGGGAAGAACAAAACCAGCAGACTAACCCTGGTAATGAGACCCCCCCCGAAGACCAACGCGAACGGTCCAGACCACACGAACGGCTAGGTATTGAGGGGGTGCCATTGGAATTGGAGAGCGAGGGGGAAGGGGACACCCCAACCGACAGTGAGGCAGAGACCCCGCCAGAAGAGGCAAGCGGCGCGGGCAGTTTTGAACGAAGCGACCAACTATCCGATGATACGCAGGTACAGGTAGGGGAAGACCCGCTGCGTATCCCGGCAGATTTACGAGATGTGGTTCAAGAATATTTTTCGCCAACCAAGTAGAGAGCTACGCCAGCAGGATGAGCCACTATTTGATGAGCGGTTCCTGCGAAGGCTAGAACGGCTCAGTATGCAAACGCAGCGCACCTTGCGCGGCAACCCCGCCCGCGGCGAGCACCTCAGCCGTCACCTGCTGCCATCCAGCATCTTTAGCGACCATCGCCCCTACACGCCCGGCGATGATCTGCGTTATGTAGACTGGAACGCATATGCGCGGCAAAATGTGATGCTGATTAAGCTGGGGGAGGCGGAGCAGGATATAGACGTTCACCTGTTGCTCGATATATCGCGCAGCATGGCGTGGGGCGACCCGCCAAAAATGCGCGTGATGCAACAACTAGCGGGCGCACTTGGCTACCTTGCGCTGTCGCATAGTGACCGCGTACATGTTGCCCCCTTTGGGGATACCCCCATCAAGCCGTTTGGTCCTGTGCAGGGCAAGGGGCGCGTGATGGAGATGCTGCGCTATATTGAGCACATCCCCACCCAGCAGCAGACCAATCTACGCGATGTGCTGATTAACTACGCTCGCCGGCATCAGCGCGGCGGTATGCTCATCCTCTGCTCTGACCTGCTTACGCAAGAGGGGTTGAGCGAGGGGCTAGAAAAGCTGAAACCCCCACGTTGGCAGGTGATGGTGCTGCATATCCTAGACCGCCGCGAAATCCGCCCTGATTTTGATGGGGCAATGGAGTTGCTAGATAGCGAGACGGGGCAGCGTATGCCGCTAACCCCTGAGTCGCACGTCATCCAAGCCTACGAGAACAATGTGCAAACGTGGTTGGAGACGATGGCAATGATCTGCTCGCGCCGTGGGGCGAATTACGCCCACATCGAAACAACCATGCCACTAGAACGAAAGGTAGTCCCCTACCTGCGCTCGCGCCGCATGCTGGTGTAGGGGGGACTTTTCTCAAGGGGCGAGAGCCGTTGCATGCAATGGATCACCGATAATAGTACCCACACCCAAGCCTACACAATGGGGGAAAGAGAGAGGACTTACAAATTCCCCTTATCCCAACGAGCAACAAATGTAGCCACATCTAATACCATAAACGTCTCAGGGTGGAGATCACGTAGAAAATGGCGATTACTGGAAAGCAGATAATCTACCTTTTGCCATTCAGCAAATGCGCCAATAAAGGCATCACCCTTGTAATTTAATCCTATCTGAATGTATTTATCCACTAGGTCAATAGGGATAGGTTCATCAATAATGCGACATCTGGTCGTATTTTGGAAAAGAAGATAAAACATACGGATATGTTCAGCAGATTTCAGGTTACGAGTCACTTCACGAGCTACAACACGAGGAATGATAAGGGTAGTTAATGGAACAAGGTGATAAAAAAAGAAGGTATTTGTTGGAGTACGCTGTTGTATACCCTGAATAAAAACACAGCTATCTATACAGATGATCATAAAGATGAGCATACTCCTCTTCATACACCTCTTCACGTATCTTACGCATATGGGCAAAGAAGGTTTCTTCATCATTGGGGACATCCAAACCGCCATCTTGTTGAACAGTATCACACAGAGCTTGCCATTTCTCAGTCCATGAGAGACGTTGGTATCGTTCCTTTGCTATAGCATATGCGACAATATCAAGGGGGGTACATTGAGAGTCTTGGGCTTGCTGTTGTAGTTCAGTATACAAACTAGCCGGTATATCAATGGTGATATGCTCAGAGTCCCCAAGCCATTGTTGGGCAAGATTCTGTATCGTCTGGTGCGTCTCGCTTTCAAGTAATGCAAGCGTACTTGAGTCAGTTGTATTGGCATCTTGATCTAGGTTAGATGCTAAGGTAGACATAGGTATTTACTCCTGTTGATAGGATAGACTTTGGTGAGGGACACCATGTCATCCCTCATAGACATTATACTGGATGTAAAGCCTCTGTATCAATGGTACCATAGGGGCAGAGTTACATGCAACGTTGCTACAATTGAGACCTCTCCCATTTCAGGGCGAGGGGGAACCCGAAACACCCCCCGCTCGTTGACCCTCGCGGCTCCCCCCGCCTGCTCGGTTCCCTTCTCCCCGCGGTGGGGGAAGGGACAAGGAGATGGGGGGACGTAATACCCCTTTCTCCCCCATGGGGAAAAGGATAGGGATAGGGGGTTGCTCGGACTTTGACGTAGCCCTAGGCAAAGCCCAGGGGTTGTGGCAAAGTCGCACGATGCTTAAGGATTATAGCCCATTTGAGGATAACCCCCATCCCCAAACAGGGCTACTTGCGCTCGCCCGGCATCCGAAAGCCAAACAACCGCGGACGCTCAACCTGCGGCGTTATTGCCGCATCCTCGCCAGGACGCTGCCCTTGCCGTTGGTTCATCCAATCGTCCCGCACCTCTTTGGCATGCTGAAACAGCGTCTCTATCTTATCACGCTCATCTTTGTCATCCTCATCTGCTTCTAACGAGGTGCGTACTTCTTGCAACAAAGCGACCATATCGTTAATCCAGCGTATCAACGCGGGACGGTTGGTGAGGCAAATATCGCGGTGCATCACCACATCGCCCGCTGCTAGTCGGGACATATCCCGATAGCCACTCGCCGCTAGGTGGGACATCTCCTTCCACCCGGCACTGCTCCCCGTTAGCTCTACCAGTGCCGCCGAGAGTAGGAAGGGGAGATGGGAGATACCCGCAATGTAGGCATCATGCTCTTCTGCGTCTATGAAATAGGGTTTTGCCCCGACCATCGTCACGAGTGCTTCTACCCGTTCCATCGCATACGGTGGCGTAGCAACGGCGGGGGTGAGACAGTAGATCGCCTGCTGAAAGAGGGTCGCATCGGCTGCCGCCGGTCCCGACTGCTCCCGCCCCGCCATCGGGTGTCCGCCAACAAAAGCGGCATGATCGGGCAGCAGTTCGGTTGCCCATGCACATATTTGGGCTTTGGTGCTGGCAACGTCTGTGACGACTACCCCCTGCGGCAACACTGGCGCAAGCTGCGCCAAGATGTCGCGGGCAGCCAAAACCGGTGTGGCAATAATGACCAGATCAGCTTGTGCTACTGCATCCGCTAAACTCTTTGCAGGGGTATCTATCGCTAACCGCTCCCGCGCCACCCGCAGAACATCACGGCTTGTATCGTAGCCGGTGATATGCACTGTACCGCCGACTGCTGCGGGGACAGCTTCTGCCGAACGCAACGCCATACCAAGTGACGCACCAATCAACCCCATGCCAATAATTGTTATACGCATCGTTCCACTTCACTCTTTGTCCTTGCTCACGTCCGGTATTCGCTTGCGAGCCAACAGCAGCAACTCGGCGGTAAGCAACGTCAGTGTCACCAACGCAAAACTCACCCAGGTGAGGGTGCGTAGCCCTGCCAATACCACAACCCCCACAAACACCAACCCGACCTCATACGCTTGACGTTGGGCAGCTTGCACATTGAGCCGCCTAGCCCGTTGCTTAATCACCCGCTGCCGCAGGGCATAGATAATGGGTAGCCCAAACGCAGCACTCGTCCAGAAGACTGCCAGCATAAGCAGCAGATAGACGGGCAGGTCTGGGAGCCACCATAGCCCGCTAGTGGGGGGCGGCACAAAGGCTAGGGTATAGCCAAGCAGCAAGACCCCCATCGTGCCTTCAACAGTCAGCCGGGGCAGTTCCATGTGTCGCTGGATCGGCGCAAACGTTAGGATACTTGCCGCCACCAACAGCATGCTAAAGCCCGCCTGTTTGAGCACCCCGGTCTGTACATTCGTTAGAAAGAACAACGCCAGTGCGCCTGCCCAACAGACCCCTGCTCCCGTAATGTTCAACAACGATACAGACGGCGCAGCCGGTGTAGGATGGTCTTCTGGATCAGGCGTGGCTGCCGGCATGTTGCTGCTCAATCGTCTTGATTGCCTCCTGAATACGCCCATTGTCTGGACTGAGTTCGAGGGCTTGGTGTAATACCCGCAAGGCTTGGTCAAACTGCCCAATTTTCGCATAGCCTAGCCCAAGTGCCTGAAGGTAGGTACTATTTCCTGGTTGACGTTGCACCGCTTCAAGCCATTCTTGCACCGCCATAAACCACATACCCCGATCCCGATACTGTCGCCCTGCTTCGTAGTGCTCTCGATGGGTGCCTTGTATGAGCTTGGGGATAAACCGCTCCTGCTTGCCAAAAAAATCCCGGTAGCTCCGCCCAAGCAACAAGAAGAGCATCAGCACAAGGGGCCAAAAATGCTCCCGTACTGAGATGACAAACAACCCCAAAGCGAGGACTATGGACAGGATATATGCCCATCGGTAGCGTTGCAACAGGGCAACGGCTAACCCAAGCGACAATGCCCCAAAGAACATCGGAATGGCATACTGCACCCCCTTACCCACCCAGATAAATTGTACCCCAATATAGAAGACACTGCCAATGCTCCACATCCCCCCAAGAAAGGACAACGCCACCGAACGGCGAGACGGTATCGCCCGCTCCATCAGTGATGTACCACACTGTGGACACTGCCGGTCTGTTTTGCTGGTCTGTGCGCCACAGTAGGGGCAACGGCTGCGTATACTAGCTTTTGCTGGTGTGGCAGCAGTTGTACTGGCAGACGCAGGAGGGGGTGCTGTAGCTTCGCTGGCAGCAGGTGGCTGTGACGGGGCAGTCTGTGGTGGGGGACTTGCTGGTTGTTCAGGCGATGATTTTGCCGTCTGTAACCGCGCTTGGAGTCCACCCGCTCCCCGCTCCTTGCCCTCCTTGCTGTCTGTAGCAGGTGGCGAAGCATGTGCTGCTGGTTGTTGTGCCGCAGGGGTTGGCGGTGTTGGTTGTGGGGAAGATTCGCTTTGTTTAGCTACCGTAGGGGCAGCAGGCGATTGACGGGGGGTGGCGGGGGGGCGAGCCGTTGGTGCCGTTGGTGCCGCTGCTGGTGCCGTTGGTGCCGCTGGTTGCTGCGGTTGCGGTGTTTGCGACAGCTTGTCGTGGGAAGTATTGGCACGTAGGGCTGCAAGCCCTTTTTGTGCTCTGGTATTCGCTGGATTGATTTTGAGGACATATTCCAAACAGGTGCGCTGCTGGTTTGGGTCATCTACAACCGCCGCAAGCCACATCCAGGCTTGCTCATTGCGCTGGTCAGCTTTCACCGCCTGCATCAAGGCTTGACGTGCTTCGTTGCGCTTTCCCGCTTTCGCAGCAGCAATGCCCTGCTCGACCAACTGTTGGGTATCCACAATTGCGTATACTTACCCCGCGCATCGCCACATAGCATCCCCGTTTCCGTTTGGAGAGGGGTCTGGACAAGGGGGGGCATTTTTTGCCCAACTACTCTCTTTCCATTCACGATGAACGCGGGTATAGACGGCGGTTGTTTCATGGGCTATCTGTCGCCAGTTATATCGTTCGTGCAATTCTTGCAAAGCATTGGCAATCCGTATCTGGGTCTCCTCTGGATTTCGCAAGGTCTGCACAATCCCCCACGTCAGCGAATCGGCATTGCCGGGTATGACGGTAATGCCCGTCTCGTTTGGACGCACGACCTCCATCAGTCCTCCCGTTTGGGAAACAACCACGGGGCTTTGGGCTGCGTAGGCTTCCAACACCACAATGCCAAATGGCTCATACAGCGAGGGAAACGTGGTTACATCGGCTACGTGATAGAGCCTATCGCGCTCTTCATCGGTAATAAAGCCGGTGAAAGTGACGCGATCATTGATATGCAGCGTGTTGGCTTGTGCTTTAAGACTGTCGAGATAGGGGCCTACCCCGGCGATGACCAAC
The DNA here is from genome assembly GCA_964410555.1 of uncultured Chloroflexaceae bacterium. Classification (GTDB taxonomy): domain Bacteria; phylum Chloroflexota; class Chloroflexia; order Chloroflexales; family Chloroflexaceae; genus JAAUSY01. The sequence goes on from CAYPHM010000039.1 coordinate 28,019, forward strand.
CGGGCTTTTACCTGGTTGTTGATACGTGGCAGAGCATCAAGTAAGATGTGTAACCCTTTTTCATAGACGATGCGCCCAACGTAGAAGATGATATGCTCATCATCAGCAGCATAGTGTCGCCGGAATGTACGGCGGTCTTCCGCATCACGGAAGGGGTCAGGATGTATGTTGCTCCCATTGGGGATAACGTCTAGCTTATCCCGTGGCGTTTGAAAATTATCAAACAGCTGTTTTGTCATAAACATAGAGCAGACGATAATACGCCACGCCTCATAGGTGAGTTGGTATTCCAGGCTATTAATGTGGAGAGCTTGGTCGCCGTTCAAGGTGCCGCGCCCCCTGCCCCGTTCTGTGGCATGAATCGTGGCGATAAGCGGCGAATACCAGCGTTGCTTGAGGGCGATAGCAGCAATTGACGTAAGCCAATCGTGCGTATGGATAAGATCAAACCGCCCAACTTTGGCAGTTAGCGCGTAGGCTGCCTGCTCCAAATGGTAGTTGGCATGGGCAACAAACGCGGTAAACCCGACATGCTCAAGCGGGGGAATCTCAACCCGCACAACGTGCATCCCTTCAATAGGCGTTTCTTCTAGGCTTCCCCCTCGGAGTAGAGGGGTGAGGACATGCACCTCTACCCCTTCGGCAACAAGTTCTGGCGAAAGGTTTGCCACATGCACTCCAAGCCCACCAACAATATGTGGTGGGTATTCCCAAGACAGCATCAAAACCCGCATAAGTTTCCTCTACATACCCAGTGTTGATCCGCTTGCCACAATACGGTCAGGACCAAACGCCTGCTCCCCGGTTCGTGGGGCAATAAGGACATTGCGCCCAACACGAGCACCTGCGGGAACTTGAGCGCGTGTTCCCACGAGTGTTAATCCGGTATTGAGCTTGTTTGGTGCAAAACTATTTGGCGTATTATCCTCGCCCTCACCAAGCACGGTCTCATCGCCAATATGTACCCGTTCATCAATGACACAGCGATCTATGACGACACCGGGTCCAATCCATGTATCACTCAAGATGATAGAATCCCGAATAGTAGACCCCTGGGAGACAAAAACTCCTGGCGATAGCACAGAACGGGTAACGTGTCCATGCACCCGGCAGCCATCGCTTACCATGCTATTTTCCACACGAGCGGTTGCGCCTATTTCCACACCGGGGCGTTGAGCACTAGTCGTATGGATAATCCATTCTGGGTCGTAGAGGTCTAGGGCTGGCGTTTCAATCAACAATGCCGTATTTGCCTCATAGTAGGCTTGCACCGTCCCCACATCTGCCCAGTAGCCGTGGAAGTGGTAGGCATACGACTGCACCTTGTCTATGAGGCGGGGGAGCAGCTCGCGCCCAAAGTCTACATCTTGCCCATTTTTGAGCACGTCTATCAAGAAATCCTTGCGGAAAGCATAGATGCCCATAGAAGCCAGCGGTACTTCGTCAAACACCTGGCGAATAGGGCGGCGGGGTTTTTCTACAAACCGCTGGACTTTGCCGTCATCATCCATGGAGACGATACCGTAGCGGTAGGACTCATGGGGGCTAACGGTATGGACTGCCAGCGTGATGTCTGCCTGCTTCTCGCGGTGCATCTGAATCATTGGCGCATAGTCCATCTTGTAGATGTGGTCGCCAGCCAAGATGAGCACCGTATCAGTCTGGTGGTCATCTTCGAGCAGGTCCAGGTTGTAGCGGATGGCATCGGCGGTGCCGCGCTGCCAACCGCCCCCCTCTGGCGTGGGGGAGGGGTGCAATACCCGTAGCCCCCCCTGGGCACGGTCTAGGTCCCAGGGTCGCCCAACGTCTAGGTGGGCATGGAGCGAGCGGGGTTTATACTGTGTCAGGACATCCACATCATGGATACCAGAATTGACACAGTTGGAAAGGGTAAAATCAATGATACGAAACTTGCCGGCAAATGGGAGGGCTGCTTCTGCCCGTTCAGCCGTCAAAACGCTGAGGTCGGGGGATGCCCCGCCTGCGAGTATCATAGCGAGTGTGTGGAGCATAAATCAACCTTTGCTATACTGTCGCACCATCTGGTATATCGCCTTCTGGGAAATCCTCTACATCACGGTCAGCATTGATCAAGACGTTTCGCCCAACGTGAATACCCGGTGGGACGTGTGCGCCTTTACCAAGCACCGTGATACCGGTACAGATTTTTTCTGGCTCGGTGTGGTTGGGGGTAGCAACGCCATCGCCCCATCCCAAGCTCACACCAGCACCAATGACACATTGCTTATCTACGATAACTTTATCCAGCACGGCTCCTGGACCAATCCAGGTATCGTTCATAATGACGCTGTTTTGTATCACGGCACCGGGTGAAACATACACCCCCGGCGAGAGCACCGAATGTTCTACTGTACCACGAACAACACAGCCATTGCAAACGAGCGAGCGATGGATACGTGCTTGGGGACCAAACTTAACCGGCGGACGTTCCTCGCTGCGGGTCTGGATAAGCCAAGAAGTATCATACAGGTCAAGGGGGCAGTCTGGGTCGAGAATTTCCATACTCGTTTCCCAGTAGGCTTGAATTGTCCCAACGTCTACCCAGTAGCCCTCAAAGGAGAAGGCATACACGCGGTCTTGCCCACTCTCGATCATCGTTGGGATGATATGCTTGCCAAAGTCTACCCGTGTTTTGGCATCATCCCCGTTTCGCAAACACCGATCTAGCACCTCGGCATTGAAGATGTAGACCCCCATAGAAGCCAACGTCCCCTTATTACGCTCTTTAGGCTTCTCGGTAAATTCTACAATTCGATTGGAGTCGTCTACCGTCATAATGCCAAAACGGTCAGTTTCTTCTACGGGAACATGCATCACCGCGGCAGTCATGTCGGCACGATTGCGGATGTGTTCCTGTATCATCTTGCTATAGTTCATCTTGTAGATGTGGTCGCCGGAGAGAACAACCACAATGTCAGCACGCTGGTCTCGAACAAAGCTCATATTTTGGCTAACGGCATCAGATGTACCAAGATACCAACTTTGTTCATCCCGCCCTAAGTAGGGTTGGAGGAGACGAACCCCGCCACGGTTTCGGTCTAAATCCCAGGGTCGCCCAATGCCAATGTGCTGGTTGAGCGAGTGGGGGCGATATTGCGTCAGGACTCCAACATTGAAGATGCCGGAGTGGACGCAATTGGAAAGGGTAAAATCTATAATGCGAAACTTACCGGCAAATGGTACAGAGGGCTTGGCTCGTTTTTCAGAAAGCACACTGAGACGAGTTCCTTCGCCCCCCGCCATAATCATCGCTACAACGCGCATTGCTGCCCCTCTTGCTTTGCTGCCTGCCTTGTATCCCCTTTCCCAACGCGACAACGCAGTAACGTAGGCGGCGGGTTCAGGTAACAGGGTCAGGTTGTTCTTAACAGAAAAGAAAGCCCTTGCTTGTATCCTCAAAACATAGGCTTGATGTTGCCTTTGATTGTACCTCCTTTTTGGTGATAACGCAACGTGTACGTCTTTTTGCCCTTAGTACTCTTGGTAGTCCTCGCCTACAATCAACACAATGTCGGTATTGAGCGGTTTGGGTGGGGCTTTGGGTGGGGGCGAGCTATAGACATAGCGCGATTGAATAGCCAGCAAGGTTGCCAGTTCATCGCACGTTTCACTGAGTTCTCCCGTGTAGTCTATGATCATCGTGTGCGCGTAGATTTCCGGGGCATCATCCGGTAGCACCATATCGTACCCCTGATTTTCCAGAAAGGTTGTTACCCGCGTGGCTAACCCATGCCGTTCTGTACCATTCTGCACCTGGATGCGAGCCTGCTCTTCCTCTGACTCTGGTCCCATCTCCAGTTGCTCAACCAGGGCTATGATGTCCTGCTGATTCCAGTAGATGTCTGAGCCTGCTTCTTGAATAACCCCTACTGTCTCCGGGTTGATGCTCAGTTGGATAACATCTTCCGGGTGAATAGTCTGGGCAAGGTGGGCGAGTCCCCGGATAACATCAAATTCGCCTATGGGCATCGTGGTACTGACATTCTCTTGGACATTTTCTACCATTTGGGGCAACATATCGACCTGGTCCAGTATGCCCCGTTGTTGAATTTGCTCTAGTAACGCCCGAAGCACCTGTTGCTGCCGTTGGCTCCGCGCAAAGTCGGTGCCGCTGTGTCGGGAGCGGGCATATCGCAGGGCGGTATAGCCATCGAAGATTTGGAGACCAGCGGGTATGTAGATGCGCTCGAAGCCAAAGTTTTCGGTGGGGTATTCTGCATCCAAGATGGGTTTCACGACATTTACCTTGATACCGCCAATCATATCTACCAGGCGTTCAAATCCATGAAAGTCTACCTGGGCGATATAGTCTATACGGAGGTCTAAAAACTCCTCGACGGTCTCGGCGGCAAGCGCCCCGCCGGCTGCGGAAGGGGGGGTCTCTTCGCCATAGAGCGATTCCGCTTGGTAATAGCCATAGGTGTAGGCATAGTTGATCTTTTGCAACCCTAGCTTTGGTATCATGACCACAGAATCGCGGGGGATGGAGAGCATACTTGCCCATTCCCCTTTAGGATGGACATGCACCACAATGAGGGTGTCACTCCGCACTCCCTCTTCCTCTTGCTCGCGTTTGTCTACGCCAATGAGCAGCACGTTAAAGGGTTTGTTGATTATATCGGGCAACTCGATAGGCTCCGCTACCGCTTGGGTATCGGTATCGTTGTCGGTATCTGTCGTATTGTCGTCTGTTGTGACGTTTTGTTGGTGGCGGGGGTCTTGTTGCACAATGGTCCCTGCCACTTTGTTAAAGCGATTGATGACCACACCGCCGATCACTCCCGCTAGGATGATAGCCAAGACGAGTCCCACCATAATCACGCCACACCCGCTGCTGCGGCGTTGGGTAAGCCGAGATGGTCCAACGGCACGATGGCGAAGGGGAGAGCGTTCACGAGAGGCTCGGACGGTGCGCTGAGAGCCAGGAGGTGTTACAGACATGCGCGTTCTCTGTCGTTGTTATCTTGGTTCCTAATCCAATGATTCTTCATGTACGGTATTGTAGGGGGTTTCCCTATTCTGTGCAAGTGAGGGGGGGAAACAACCCTCTCCCCCTGCCCCCTCTCCCATAAAAGGCGAGGGGGAGTCGCCGCGGTTCCCCTTCTCCCGTGTAACGGGGGAAGGGGCTAGGGGATGGGGGGCAACAACCCTCTCCCCCCTGCCCCCTCTC
>CAYPHM010000040.1:0-32794 GCA_964410555.1 uncultured Chloroflexaceae bacterium
CACCGAGGGGAGAAGGGGAACCGCTCATCCCCCACCACCGTGCAGCCCCCATCCCTTAGCCCCTTCCCCCACCGAGGGGAGAAGGGGAACCGGGCAGGTAGCGTCTCCCCCTCGCCCTTTATGGGAGCGGGGGCAGGGGGGAGAGGGGCATTTCCCCCCCATCCCCTACCCCCTTCCCCCACCGAGGGGAGAAGGGGAACCAGGCAGGTAGCAACTCCCCCTCGCCCTTTATGGGAGAGGGGGCAGGGGGGAGAGGGTCATTTCCCCCCCATCCCCTACCCCCTTCCCCCACCGAGGGGAGAAGGGGAACCGGGCAGGTAGCAGCTCCCCCTCGCCCTTTATGGGAGAGGAGGCAGGGGGGAGAGGGGCTATCTCCGTTTACGAAGTGCCCCAACGACAAACAACACCACGACAGCCCCAACTACTGCCACAATAAAACTTCTCAGGTTAAACCCCATGGACACATTGGTACCAGTAAGGAGTTCCATTAAGAAGCCACCAATAACTGCGCCCACAATGCCCAAAATGACATTGCCAATGCAGCCACGGCGATCTCCACCGGCAAGCCAACCAGCGAACCAGCCTGCCAACGCCCCAAAGATAATCCATGTAATAAGACCCATACCTATACCTCCTATTCCTTTCTTTTCCCTCTATCAGCTAGATAACAACTAGACAGCAATTAACCAGTAGTAATCGGTACATCAGCGAAGAAATCGTGCTCGCACAACCCGGCAGTAGGCGGGGGATATGCCCGCATAAAGAGGTCCCTATCGCTCGTTCCCATGAGCCAAAACAACCAACCAAAAATACCACTGACCAAGCTAGAGCCTCCCCCCTGGCTGGCATGACAATGAGCAGCTTGTACCTTCTGCTCACGCACCGGTAGATAGTCTATAACTGCGTGGGTTGGGAAGTCCTCAACAGCTATAGAGGTCAAGTCTATGTCTTTGTTTTGCCCAAAACGAGCCGGGTCTTTACCAACAAAAGGCATTACCCATACGATAAACCGGAGAAACCGCCGGGGAAAAACATGGTAGTAGAGTTTTTGTGGTTGATAGGGGGGCAGATCGCTAGGATACTGGTCTGGGTCAGCAGCAGCATAAAAAGCCTTGATCGTAGCTTCATGGATGGCGATATGGTCAGGGTGGCGATACCCACCTATCGGGTCAAAGGTCAACACAATATGGGGGCGAAGCCGGCGTATGCTGTGGGTGATACGGGCTACGATCTCTTCTTGCGGGGCAGCGACTAGAGCGTTGGGGTGGTGATTGTCTGGAGTGTTAGGCATACCAGAATCACGGTAGTCAAGAATTTCTAGGTGGGACAATCCCAGTTGCTTGACAGCACAGCGCAGCTCATCCTCACGTAAATCAGCTATCGAGTCATAGCCCTGTAAGAAATGATCTGCGACCATCCCTACTTCACCACGGGTTGCACAAATGAGAGATACTTCTGCCCCACATGCAGCATACCATGCGAGTGTCCCGCCCATACCAAAGGATTCATCGTCTGGGTGCGCTAGTACCGAAAGCAAGCGGGGACGCACATCTGAAGTTGACAACATAGCAATTCTCTTTCCATTGAACCAATGCGAACGTTTCGTACAAGAAACCCCGACCATAGCGCGTCGAGGCTTCATTGGTTATCTCTCTCTGTATTGTACTACAATCTGTCAGGCAACAAAAGCCATGCCTCAGCCTACTTGCCCTTGAAAGCCATCCTCTTGCCCCACATCTCGCCAAACGAACCGCGAGAATCAATGAAATGAGCGGATGTATGACCAACCCTCCCTCGCCCTGGAATGGGAACGGGAGTTGGGGAGGAGCGGGGGGCAAAGCAAGGGCTAGAGTTCTTTTTTATGACGAGAGAAAACTATCTACCCCAACTCCCTTGCCATACCATGTGGCGTTTAGTCGCTCTTGTGCTATACTGGAGCAATTAACGAGAATATGCAACGTTTAGAGGTGTGAACGATTATGGCTTTACGTATTCATAGTGGGACATCCTATCCGCTCGGCGCAACTGTCTACCCCGATGGGGTCAATTTTAGTATTTTTTCTCATAACGCGACTGGCGTTGAACTCTTGCTCTTTGAGCATGTAGACGCAGAAACCCCATCCCATGTCATCCAACTTGACCCAGAACACCAACGGACCTTCTATTACTGGCATGTCTTTGTGCAGGGGATAGGTGCGGGACAGCTCTACGGCTATCGGGTCTATGGTCCCTATGCACCAGAGCGCGGGATGCGCTTTGATGCTTCCAAACTGCTAATAGACCCCTATGCGCGAGCCGTGATGTATGGCGAGCACTACCAACGTGAAGCAGCACGTTCTGCTGGTGACAACAGTGTGCATGCGATGAAAAGCGTTGTGGTAGATACCCTCTCCTACGATTGGGAAGGGGATATACCGCTAGAACGCCCCTTCTCTGAGACGATTATCTATGAGATGCATGTGGGGGGGTTTACCAAGCACCCCTCATCTGATGTTCCCCCCGAAAAGCGCGGTACCTACGCCGGCTTGATAGAAAAGATACCCTACCTACAAGACCTCGGCATCACTGCTGTTGAACTGATGCCCGTGCAGCAGTTTGATACGCAAGATGCCCCCCCCGGCTTAACCAACTATTGGGGGTATAGCCCCATTGCCTTTTTTGCTCCTCATCGGGGTTATAGCTCACGCCAAGACCCCGTGGGTCCCGTTGATGAATTTCGAGATATGGTCAAAGCCCTTCACCGGGCGGGGATTGAAGTTATCCTCGATGTAGTTTTCAACCATACCGCAGAGGGACATGAGCATGGACCGGTGTTCTCCTTCAAGGGGCTAGAAAATCGCGCTTACTACATTCTTAACCCCCAAAACCAAGCCGAATACTACAACTACAGCGGCACCGGCAATACCATCAATGGCAATCACTCTGTCGTGCGCCGGATGATTATGGACTGTCTCCGCTACTGGGTGCAAGATCTGCATGTAGATGGCTTTCGCTTTGACCTTGCCTCTATCCTCTCCCGTGGCGAAGATGGCCACCCGCTAGAAAACCCACCGGTGCTCTGGTCTATAGATACCGACCCTGCCCTCGTGAGCTCCAAGATCATTGCCGAGGCGTGGGATGCCGCTGGTCTCTACCAAGTTGGCTCCTTTATTGGCAACCGTTGGGCAGAGTGGAATGGTCGCTATCGTGATGATGTGCGCCGCTTTGTGCGCGGCGACAATGGCATCATTGATCACCTAGCCAGCTACATCAGTGGCAGCCAGCATATTTACAACCAACCGCAGCACGACCCCAACCGCAGCATTAACTTTATCACCGCACATGATGGCTTTACGCTCAATGATCTGGTTTCCTACAACGTCAAGCACAATGAGGCAAACAACGAGAACAACCGAGATGGACACAACGATAATATTAGCTATAATTATGGGGTTGAAGGTCCAACCAATGACCACGCTATTGATACTCTACGCGAACAGCAAATGAAGAATCTCCTGACTATCCTGCTAGTATCGCAAGGCAAACCTATGTTGCTCATGGGAGACGAAGTTCGCCGCACCCAGTATGGCAACAACAATGCCTACTGTCAGGACAACGAGATAAACTGGCTCAATTGGGATCTCATCCACAATCACCATGAACTCGTCCGATTTGTCCGCTACCTCATCCACTTTCGCCAAAACACCCAGGTCTTTCACGACAAACAGTTCTGGACAGAACCAGGTGGACCAGAGATTGTGTGGCATGGGGTGCGGTTACACGAACCCGACTTGGGACATCATTCGCACAGTCTCGCCTTTGAATTGAAAAATCCCACCGATCAAGAGCATCTCTATGTTATCCTCAATGCCCACTCTGATACCCTAGAGTTTGAACTTCCCTCCCTATCAGACGACAAACGGTGGTACTTGCTTATAGATACCGCAAACACCCCGCCGGAAGATGTCTTTCAGCCGGGGGAAAGACCGTTGAATCCCCCTGAACACTATACAGCTCAAGCGCGGTCATCGGTTATTCTTTCTGCCTTTGCAAAAGCTCGGTATGGATAACGACTCCTATGCAACAATTTACTGCTGCACTTCATCAAGATGTCCTCGCGCTGCTCATTCAGGTAACAGTACTGCTATTCACAGCACGATTGCTCGGTGAGTTAGCGCAGCGTATTGGACAACCATCTATTGTGGGGGAGATTTTCGCCGGGGTATTACTTGGACCCTCCTTCCTCAGTGGATTAGTGCCAATGATAGGCACAACTATTCTGCCAGAAACGCAAGTTCCTGTTAGCATCATGCCGCAAACGCAGGTACAAGTCCACTTGCTCGATACTTTTAGCCTGCTAGGGGCACTCTTTATGATGCTCATAGCCGGGCTAGAGATAGACCTTGCCCTCATCCGGCGGCATGCCCGTTCCTCCATAGGCACCGGATTAGGGGGCATGATCTTGCCCTTTATCGGCGGGTTTGCGCTTGCCTACTATGTGCTTCCCGATTCTATCCTTACCAGTCAAGACCAACGGTTTATTTTTAGCCTGTTTGTCGCTACCGCATTAGCCGTTTCTGCCATACCAGTTATCGCCAAAGTGCTGATAGAAATGAACCTGATGCGGCGTGATGTGAGCCAGATTCTCATATCTGCTGCGATGATAGAAGATGCGATTGTCTGGATGATGCTGTCGGTGTTCATTGGCATTGCCGAAGGCGCACATATTACCGCTGGCGGTATGATGATGTCTGTTGGCAAGGTGCTTGGGTTTATCGTCTTGAGCTTTACGCTAGGGCGATGGTTTGTGCGTTGGGCATTGAACGTTGTCCAAGAGCACGTCCGCATCCACGACTCCTTCCTGTCGCTTGTGGTCATCCTGATGTTTGGTTGGGGAGCCATTAGCCAAGCCCTCCACCTTGAGGCGGTGCTTGGGGCATTTGTCGTGGGGATTATCCTCAGCCAAATGCGCTATTTGCCCGATAGGGTCATTCGCCAATTGGAAAGCATTGCTCTCGGTATCTTTGCCCCCATCTTCTTTGCCGTTGCTGGCTTAAAAGTCAATCTTTGGAATTTCCTCAACCCACAATATGCCTTGATAGCGGTAGCAGTGATTGGTGTAGCGTCCATTACCAAGATTTTTGGGGCGTATCTTGGGGTTCGTCTAGTTGCCAAGCGGGACCACTGGACTGCCCTTAGTCTTGGGGTGGGTCTCAACACGCATGGCGCAATTGAGATTATCATTGCCAGTATTGCCCTCTCCAAAGGCATCTTTACCCAAGAGATGTTTTCGGTCATTGTGTTGATGTCATTGGTATCATCGCTTATCACCCCAACAGCCTTGCGCTATGTGCTGAAATTTGTCCAGGCAGAGGATGAGGAAATCCAGCGGCTCAAGCATGAAGAGTTGGTAAAAGACAACCCGTTTGCCCATGTCCGTCGAGTGCTGGTGCCGGTGCGCCGGCGTGATGATGATCGAGAAGGACCTGAGCAGATGCTTGAGTCCGTGTTGCTCCAAAACATTGCTGCCAGAAAAGAGCTCCAAGTCACGTTGTTGAATATAACCAGCGATGGCAACCGACAACGCAGTATGATCTTCTTGGACAAACTGAGTCGGGTCTTTTTGCATCTCAACGTATCCAAAAAGGTCGTGGTGAGTGATAACCCCACCCAAGCAATATTGGATGAGGCAAAGAAAGGGTATGACTTACTCATCATGGGAGCGACAGTAAGCAAGGACAAAACCGAAGAACTGTTCAATCCAATAGTAGATTCCCTGGTACGCATGTCTCCCTGCCCCTCGCTCGTTGTCCATGCCGAACACGTACCCCACGGCTGGGTACCCAATCGCATTCTCGCCCCCACCAACGGCTCTATCGCCGCTCGTCGCTCGGTACAAGCGGCATTTTCCCTAGCCCAGGGGATTAGTGGCGAAGTGTTGGTGCTCAAAGTGGTAAATATGGAGATGGCAACGTGCAACTTGGAGACCCGCGAGCAGGTGCTTGAACGTCAGTATGCGATTGCTCACCAGATTGTAGATGAACTTGGGGCAATGGGGCAGTCGCTAGGGGTACGGACATATACAGCTGTACACCCCGGCACAAACCCAGAGGATGTTATCTTGGATTCTGCTAAGAGTGCGTATATGGACCTGATCATCTTGGGAACAAATATTCGAGCGGGGACGGAGCGGCTCTATATGGGGTCGCGGGTGGAACGCATCCTGAATCAATCGCATTGTCCCGTGATTGTGGTCAATTCATAGGAAAAACGGTGCAGAGTTCTTTGCATAGTGTGCTACCATGAAAAGCAATAGCAAGAAGTATCGGATGCTCTTGGTATATCAGCGTACTATGGGCAGACAACCAAGAATGTAGTAGAATGAAACCATACACAATAACATGTGAGCTTCTAACAGCTTTTGAAATAGGAAAGAACAGGTTTCTATGGATGATCAAGAGAAGGCACAGGATCGCGGTTCTGGGCATGAAGTCATAGAACTTGCAGTACAAGAACGCATAGCACAGGCACGAAAAGAAGAGGTACTCGACATATACAATGACCTGCTCAAGACGATTTGGAACCGTATTTTACCAACGCTTGGGCGGGTGACAGTTATGGCAATTATGGAGCGGGCTTTAGTCTTGACAGAAGAGACGTACTCCATTATTGGGTATCTCAAAGTGACTTCAGAAGGGGTCTCTTTTCGGACTTTGAGCCAGAATGTCAAAGACGAAGATAATCAGATTATTCGAGAGGGTCTTAAAGAACTCGTTGCTAATCTCATAGATATACTGGCAATGTTGACGGGTGACATACTGGTAAAGCAATTGCTCCAGGAGATTGAAGGGAGAACATCATGACTAAGCGCCCGGAACTACGACAATTAGCAAAACTTCCCACGGGTATACCAGGATTAGACAACATACTCTCAGGTGGTTTTCCCGAACTTTCTATCAACATTGTGTCTGGACCTCCGGGTAGCGGTAAGACTATCTTTGTCCAGCAGGTGATTTATACGAATGCTGCTCCAAATCGCCGAGCACTCTATCTCACGACCCTTTCTGAGCCTTCGCTCAAAATGCTCCACTATCTCCAAAAATTTACCTTCTTTGACCCTGCCAAAGTGGGACGCGATGTTATCTATTTGGATATAGGTGAGGTGATACGTGAGAAGGGATTGCGAAATGCCATAGCCGTTATCGTCAACCATGTACAAGAGTATAAACCTTCTATTGTTGGCATAGATAGCTTCAAAGCTATCCATGATATGGCAAAAGATTTTGTGGAAGTTCGCAAGTTTGGCTTTGATCTCTCTGTGCGCTTGACCACTTGGGCAGTAACAGCCTTTTTTGTTGGGGAGTATACGCAGCAGGAGATAGAAGAAGAGCCTATCTTTGCCATTGCCGATGGGATCGTGCGGATGCACTACCAGCAGCAGGGCTTGACCTACCAACGGTTTATTGATGTGCTCAAGATGCGCGGCGAGGATTACTTCAATGGGATGCATCCCTTTAACATAGACACCAAAGGGTTGAAAGTCTTTCCCCGTATCAAGACTCCTCTGTCCTTTCCCAACTATACCGCCACGCTCGAACATATCTCCACAGGCTTACAAGACCTAGACGCTATGCTCAACGGAGGGCTACCGCGTGGCACAGCAACGATGGTTGCGGGGGGGGCTGGCACGGGGAAAACGCTCATTGGACTCCACTTTATCACCGCTGGCACGAAAGCCAATGAGCCTGGGGTCATTGTCACCTTTCAAGAAAACCCCGCGCAATTGCGCGAGATTGTGCGTTCATTTGGCTGGAATCTGGAAGACCTAGAGGAACAAGGTATGCTCGTGCATCTCTACAGTTCACCGGTAGAGATACAGCCAGATATACATGCTTCTCTTATTCGGGAAGCGGTAGAACGTGTTGGGGCAAAGCGTATTCTCATAGATTCTATCAAAGATATTGAAATTGCCACCCCGGACAAAGTACGGTTTAAAGACTATATTTACTCTATTGTCAATGAATTTAAGGCAAAAGGGATTTCGCTTATCTTGACCAACGAGATAGCCGAATTGTTTGGTAGCTTTCAATTGAGCGAATATGGAGTTTCGTTTATCGCTGATAATGTTATTCTGCTGCGCTATGTTGAGCTTATGGGACGGATGGATCATGCAATTAACATTCTCAAGGTTCGTGGCTCCCTGCATAGTAAGGAAATACGCAAGTTTGAGATTACCGGCAATGGTATTCGTATTGGCGAGATGCTTAAAGGTTGGTCTGGCATCCTTACTGGCAATCCTTCACAGATATTCCCCAACCGCTACCTAGAGCTGCCCTTACGAGCGCGATATATCATCGAATGCCTCCAACAAATAGGCGAATCTTCCCTAGAAGAACTGACCCGCTTAACGGGGTTATCGTCCGATATGCTGTCCCGCGAACTTGAATCCCTCCAACTTGAAGGGATGATTAGCAAGATTATCCAAGAGGATGGCGAAGAACGCTACAAACTCAGCCAATAACCGGGTGGGTAGCAACCAATACCCCTTCCTATGCATCATAGGAAGAACTCTATCAGGGGGAGACACACGAGGGGGAGAGAGTGTTTGGGGAGCCGCGAGTGTCAACGAGCGGGTGTTCCGGGCAGCATCATAGGAAGAACTCTATCAGGGGGAGACACACGAGGGGGAGAGAGTGTTTGGGGATCCGCGAGTGTCAACGAGCGGGTGTTCCGGGCAGCCCCTACCCCCTTCCCCCACCGAGGGGAGAAGGGGAACCGGGCAGGTGTTCCCCCCCTCGCCCCCCCTACACGAACCGCGAGGGGCAACGAGCGGATGCTAGGGGGAGCCGCGAGTGTCAACGAGCGGGGGTGTGTCTTCCCCCCTCGCCCTTTATGGGAGCGGGGGCAGGGGGAGCGGGGGCAAGGGGGAGAGAGTCGTTCCGGGCAGCCCCCATCCCCTTGCCCCTTCCCCCCCACTACACGGGAGAAATCGAAGGCTATAGCCCTAATTGCTTGGCTCCTCGCCCATAAGTTCGTGTGCCATATCCAAATAAACTGCCGAGCGATAGATATAGTCGCTCGCGCATGTATTGGCACGTATCTGCTCCGGGCGTACAATCCCCTGGTTGTGCCACGCCGCCAACACCTGCCAATTCACCGGTACCCCTTCATACCACGCCCGATAGAGTCCCCGCTCTAGGTTCGCGGCGAGGTATTCTATCGCCAGATCATCCTGCGTTATCTCTTGGGTGATAGCCGCATAGAGCTTCCCCTGTGAGGGGTAGTCGGCGGGGTCTAGCTGGCTACCAGCTACGGTGAGCGGCACGGTAATCACGTTGGTTGGTGGGGGAACAGGCACCTGCTGATGGAGTATCTCCAACGCCACCGATGGGCGCAAGTTGGAGGGCCACACGCTAAAATTGCTGCCCACACCGCTCCCATTCGACACCACCTGCGCCTGCTGATAGAAAGGGGTAAAGACCCGCAACGGCTCTATTGCATCCTCAACCCAACCATTATGCTCATTGTAGAGCACAACAGCAATCACCGTGGCAAATTCTTGGTCAGTCATGCCAGAGAGAACGGGGATATTGTGACGGGCTGCAGCCTCTTGTATGACAGTACGGTTGTTTTCCATAAACAGCGCAACCTCTGGGCGCACGTATGGATCAAGAAAGAGCTGTGGCAGACGGGGAATACCGGGAGAGGGCGATGCTCCCTGCCCCATAACGTTGTCGTGCGGGTTGCACCATGCTGCTGACAATGGATAATAATAGCCTATCGCTACCACACGACAAAGGTAGTAGGGAAGCCTAGTGGTAGCCCCACTAGACAGCGCAGCAAGCAAAATGAGTAGCCCGACTAGCCCAACAACTTTAGGCAAAAAATGACGATGCAATAGTTCTTGTCCTTAAAATTACCCTGATTACCCTTGATTATCCTTGACAGGTCAATAAATACAATCGTATAATATCTGGTAATATCATACCTAAAAGCCAAGATGCTTTCCCTACCATGAACCCAGATCAATTTGAGCAAGTCGTCATTGAGACGCTAGACAACCTACCAGAAAAATTTACCCGCTTCTTTCAGAATATAGAAGTCATCATTGAGCCACGCTTCAATCGCACGGTTCGCCAGACCTACGGAATAGCCCCAGGGGAAGTGGTCTACGGGTTGTATGAAGGTGTCCCCATACCAGAGCGTAGCTCACAAGAGATGTATATGCCAGATACGATAACGCTTTTTCAACAACCATTGGTACAAGATTTTCCTGATGAAGCAGATCTGCGGGAAGAAATCCGCCGGACGGTTTTGCATGAACTAGCCCATCATCTCGGCATCAGCGATGAACGGTTAGAAGAACTGGGAGCGTATTAACCTATGGCGCAACGGGTAGTAGCACAAGTTCGCAATCTCTTTATGGGTGTCCTCTATATCACCGCCCTGGCTATCACGGGGATATTGGTCTATCAGACAGTGCAGATAGCGCAGCAACGCCCCGATTGGCTCGTTGTGGTGATAGGCGAGACCCCCCAACCTAGTGGAACTGCTATTCCCTCTCAGACCCCCACTCAGGCTGCTGTCTCGCTTATGGCGTTTCCTACCGCTACGCCTATCGTCCCCACGCCGACAGTGAGTGAACCAACCCCCCAACTCACCGGCTACCACCCGAAGAGTGGGCGGCATATTGCCGCGTGGTTGCCCCCCTCATTTAGCGGCGGGGCGCGGGCATCCTTTGATGTCAACAAAGATATGTTTGATGAGATTAGCCCCTTCTGGTACTCTACCGATGCCAACGGGCAACTCTATGGCAACCGCAATGATGAGCTTGTCGTGCTTGCCCATGAAAACAATATTTTGGTACTGCCAAGCATCCACAACATTAGCAATTATGACATTGTGATTGAAATATTGCAAGACCCCCAAATGCGAAGCCGCCATATCCAAAACATTGTGGATGAGGTCTTGGCACGCAATTATGATGGGATAGATATAGATTACGAAAGCCTAGAAGCCTCTATGCGCGAACCCTTCTCGGCGTTCATTATTGAATTGGGAGAGGAACTCCACGCGCACGGCAAACTGTTGTCTGTCGCGGTGCATGGCAAAGACCGTGACTATGGTGGGCTAGGGGGCTTCCAAGATTGGAAGATTATTGGACAGTATGCCGATAGGTTACGCATTATGACCTACGACTACCACTGGCGAGGGAGTGGTCCTGGTCCCGTAGCCCCCCTCTACTGGGTAGAACCGGTAGCAGAGTATGCCGTCTCTGTCGTAGACCCGTCAAAAGTGTTTATTGGCATCCCCTTCTATGGCTACGATTGGCCCCCCCAAGGGACAGCCCGTGGGCTACCGTGGGGGGATATAGAGGACCTCATCGCCGAGCAGGGGTTGACGGTCAACCTCATGCAGCGCAACAACGAGGGGCGCGTAGATGAAAGCTGGTTTCGCTACCAGTCCGACCAGGGTATGCGAGAGGTCTGGTTTATGACCGACCAAGCCCTGGAGTCCAAGCTCGACCTCGTGCAGAGTATGGACATAGCAGGCATTGCCATTTGGCAAATCGGGTATGAAAAGCCGGAGTATTGGAACGTGATTCGTGATAAACTGGTACAAGACCCAGTACACATTCAGCGTTCCATCAATCCATTGTTGCCGGAGCACTAAATTATGACAGCTACACGGCTCCCAAGAATAGGACAATCTACCACGCAAGACGCAGACAAACAAGAAGATGTAGGGGTACGGGCAAACAAGACCGAAGCCATGCGGCTCTACCAGCGTGGGGTAGCCGCAGCCCGTGGTGGGCAAAAGCGCATAGCCGCCGGGTTGTTGACCCGTTCGGTGCAGCACGACCCCAACAACGAGGCGGCATGGCTTTGGCTCAGTGGGGTGATAGACGACCCCCACCAGATAGCCTTCTGCCTCAATTCGGTGCTCAAGCTAAACCCCGGCAGTGAACGGGCGCGTAAAGGGCTACGCTGGCTTGAAGAACGACAACTGCTCAAGGGGGAACCTAAGCCTGCCCCGATTATGCAGGTGCAAGTTGGCGAAGCACCTGTAGCCCAGGCTACCCAGCAGCAACATCATGATACGTGGTGGTTTAGCTGGCGGCAGTCTTGGACAGCAAATCGCCATGTGAATATCCTGCTCTTGAGCGTACCGTTGACCCTGCTCGCCTTTGCGCTGATCATCAACCAAGCCCTGGTGATGACGCTACAACAGACCCCCCCTGCCCCAGATATAGCTGCGCTCAACCAACCATCTGCTCCAGCAGAGCATCCCATCGTGCCACCAGCAGAACAACCGATAGCTCCACTCCCCAAACCTAACCGCGATCATCCTGCCCCCATCCTAAGCAGCACGTCCTCGGAGATACGGGAGAGTGAGGCGGTTGCCTATCTAAACATTCTCGAACCCATCCGCGAAGATTTGCAGGAATCGGTGGAGACCTACCGCAATGTGATGGGTAATCCAGGCGGGGCAGCCATAGCCCACGCTTCTGCTGCCCAAAAGCTCTCTACCAGCGTGGAAGATGCCCACAAGCAACTCACTGCAACCAAGCCGCCAGCGGCGTTGCAAGAAGCGCATGATGCCTATGTTCAGGGGTTGGAAATTGAGCTAGAAGCCCTCGATGCGCTATCGGAATTTTACAGTAGTTACAAGACAGAATATGCAAATCTGGCAGCGGTGCGCTTTCAGGATGCCAACACCCACTTTGCGCGGGCGCGGAGCCAATTCAACGCGCATATGTACCAGATAGAGATCAACGGGGCAGTTTCGGCACATACAGCCCACTAGAGTACGTAGGGGTAGGGGGGAAGACGGTTATTCCCCGCTCCCCCCGCTCCCATAAAAGGGCAAGGGGGAGCCACAACAGCGATCCGCTCTCCCTACTGGCGTTTATCTACCCCCACCATCCGTAGCACAACAATTAAGCCAACGGCTAACACCATTACCACAACGATACAGAAACCTGCGCCTAGCGCAAGCTCTGCCCAAAGCGGTAAAGTTGAGCCAGGGATAAGTGGGCTATTATCCCCATCCCCAGGAGCATCAGAGACATCTCCCCCCGCTTGTGGGGTATTTGTAGGTATGGTATCTGCATCTACCGTTTCTGGTAAGACAGGATCGTTCGTAAACCGGCTCTCTGGTGCAGTCGTTTGGGGGGTAGGGGTTGCTTCTGCCATCCCCACAGCGGCAGGCAACGTCTCTCGCCATGCCGCATCTAGCTCGTCTACCGTCATGCCTAGCGTTTCAAGCAAGGCTTCATCCAATGGCATTGCCGTCTGAAACGCCATTACCAAGTTATGCATCGCCTCTGTGCCGTATTCTTCAAGGATAAACTCCACGAGACTATGACTCTCTGCATAGGAAAGCGAAGCTCGCTCGGAGTCGGTGGGGAAACTGGCAGCTAAGGCTTCAACCGGGATGAGATCATCGTTTCGGGCAGCTTCTTCCAACAAAATCTTGTGGTAGTCAAGCTGTATTTCCTGGCTGTGGACAGCTAATCCCTCCTCAAACCACAGCGGCACACCACCATAGGGATTGTTCGTCGCCTGATAGAGCACCTGATGCGAGAGTTCGTGGGGGATAATTCGCAATATCTCATTGGTATCACCCGGCGCAATAGCCCCAATGATGAGACCAAGGCTAGGACGTGCCTGCCCCCCCACCCACTCAACCTCATTGCTCTGGAGGGCAGCCCGCATATCGCGGGTATTGGCATAGATATAGAGAACGATAGGCTCTTCTACCTCTGCGCCAATATCTCTTTGCAAGTTGTCAAGAGCAGTTTTTGCCGTATCAACCAGCGCATCACCAAACGATTCTCCCCCTTCATACCAGTAGACTGTCACCATTCCCAAGTTGCGTTGTTGCCAGTCAAAACGGGTATCTGCATAGAAGAGGGTCTGCTCCTCGCTTGCCAGCTCGTTGCCCGCCTCGTCGTGGATAATCCAGCTATACGCCACCTCAACCCCCGGTGGGATGTGAAAAACCTGGGTATCAAGAACGTGCTGTGCCGCAATCTGCTCCCCTGGTATGAACTGGGCATCTACTAGTGTTCGGCTATCTTCCCGTTGTAGCCCATAAAGCAATTGCACCTCGGTGATCTCTGCCATATTGCTAGACGCACTAAGCGTAAAGTTGATACTCGTGGGGAAGTCTGGTATGGCATTGCTTGCCTGTACCTGTATCGCTGATTGTTGTTGGGCTCTGGTGGGTATGGCTGTGCTAACCAGGAGCATGATTAGGATGATCCATCCTACAAAAGCGAGTTTGGTTATTCGCATGCGTTCGCCTCCTTTGTTTGCCCCATATTCCATCGTAGATAGGACTCGATAAATGGGTCTAAGTTGCCATCGAGCACAGAGCGTACATCACTGGTTTCATGGTCAGTGCGATGGTCTTTTACGAGCGTGTAGGGATGTAGGTAGTAGGTTCGCATCTGGTTGCCAAAGTCTGCTTGCCGATATTCGCCACGCAATTGTAACCGCTCTTCGTGTTGTCGTTGGAGTTCGCGCTCCAAGAGCCGCCCACGCAACACCCGTAACGCGGTCTCTTTGTTTTGGAGTTGTGAGCGTTCGTTTTGGCAGGTGACGACAAGCCCTGTGGGGAGGTGGGTTAAGCGCACCGCGGAGTCGGTGGTGTTCACCCCTTGTCCGCCATGCCCTGCGGCACGAAAGACATCTATGCGAAGGTCATCTGGCTGGATGACTACCTCTGGAGCATCGTCTACTTCTGGGATAATCTCCACCCGTGCGAAGGATGTTTGCCGGATGTTGGCAGAGTTGAAGGGGGACAGCCGGATGAGTCGATGGACTCCCGCTTCCGCTTTTGTGTAGCCATAGGCATAGGTGCCACGTATCTCCATCGTCACGCTCTTTAGCCCCGCTTCGTCACCAGGGCTATGGTCTATAATCGTCGTGGTGAAGGTTTGGTTTTCAGCCCATCGGGTGTACATACGCAGCAGCATCTCTGCCCAGTCTTGGGCATCGGTGCCCCCTGTGCCAGCTTGGATGGTCAAAAAGGCATCGCTATCATCGTAGCGTTCACTCAACATGAGCGCAAATTCCTGTCTCTCTACTTCCTCAGAGAGCTTGTGCAATTCGCTGGTCATCTCATCCCGTAATGATTCGTCATCTTCCTCGATGGTCATAGCGATAAGCTCTGCGACACTGGTTAGCCGGGCATCTAGGCTTTCCCACTGGTCTACCTCCTGCTTGAGGCGGGCAAGCCGTTGGGTGACGCTTTGGGCTTCGCGTTGGTTGTTCCAGAGATTAGGGTCGGCAGTACGCTGTTCTAGGTTGGTAATTTCTGTTTGTTTTTTTGGCAGGTCAAAGATGCCTCCGTAGCGGATCAAACCGCATACGCAAGGCTTCAAGTTCGTTGGTTAGTTCTCTCATAGGGTATCTCCAATGGTGTTTTTATGTAACTTGCCACACAAGGGTATATAATTTATCCCCGTATCATTAGTAACCTAATTTAGGATGCATTATACCATGCGACATATGATTCAACCTATGCGCTCTCTTTCCCCCTACCCCTTCCCCCATCGCGGAGAGAAGGGGTACCGTAGAGACGTAGCATGCTACGTTTTTACAAGCGGAGCGGGGGCAGGGAGAGAGGGTGAAGGCTAGGCTACTCTCGTTTAACAGGGGATTTCGGCATTGCTTGGTGTTGGGGGGATTGCGCTTCCATGCTGCCAAGCTGTCGCTCAACGAGCCGCAGCCGTTCATACAGCACCCCAATGTGTTGCGACAATTGCCCAATCATCTGCTCTGCTGTTAGCTTCTCATGCTGCCACTTGAGCATGAGGTCATCCAGGGTATGCATACCCATATGATCTGCTCCTTTCATTTTGCACACGATCACGAAAAATCGGGTATCATAGGTGATACGTAGGGGATTTTCCCTATGGCGTGTTTCCTGCACTGTATCTACCACAGTTCTCAGTGCAGGGAACAAGTTTAGCTATGACTAAAATAATACCAGAACTCTCTATATCCGTCAACTACCTATGCAACGATTTGGTGAAAAACTACAAGCTCTAAGAAAGCGACATAATGTCACACAAAGCCAACTAGCAACCCAACTTGGTTTTGCCGGTCCTCCCTTTATTAGTAATCTGGAGAAGGGCAGAGAAAAACCAAGCGCAGCACTTATCCTCAAGATAGCTGATTTCTTTGGAGTGACAACGGATGTCCTGATGCGAGATGAGCTAGAGCTAGGGGATGGATAGGCTTTGCTTTCTCCCCCTCTCGTTTAACAGGGGATTTCGGCATTGCTTGGTGTTGGGGGGATTGCGCTTCCATGCTGCCAAGCTGTCGCTCAACGAGCCGCAGCCGTTCATACAGCACCCCAATGTGTTGCGACAATTGCCCAATCATCTGCTCTGCTGTTAGCTTCTCATGCTGCCACTTGAGCATGAGGTCATCCAGGGTATGCATACCCATATGATCTGCTCCTTTCATTTTGCACACGATCACGAAAAATCGGGTATCATAGGTGATACGTAGGGGATTTCCCCTATGGCTTTTACCTCCTCCGCACTGCTTTTGCTCAATATCCAGTGCGGGGGCAATCAACAGTGTGTTAATACTACCACCCCTATTGATTCCTGTCAATAGGATATGAAGCAATACCAATCCCTTTATGATGCAACGATTTGGCGAAAAACTCCGTATACTCCGCGAACGACAAGGGCTATCACAGAAGCAACTAGCCGAACATCTACGTCTTACCCATGCCTATATCAATTACCTTGAAAATGGTAAGAGAACACCGGGAGTAGAAACGCTTATGGCGGTATCTCAGATGTTTCAGGTAACGATAGATACGCTTGTATGGGATGAGCTAGAGCTAGGGGATGGGTAGGCTTTGCTTTCTCCCCCTCTCGTTTAACAGGGGATTTCGGCATTGCTTGGTGTTGGGGGGATTGCGCTTCCATGCTGCCAAGCTGTCGCTCAACGAGCCGCAGCCGTTCATACAGCACCCCAATGTGTTGCGACAATTGCCCAATCATCTGCTCTGCTGTTAGCTTCTCATGCTGCCACTTGAGCATGAGGTCATCCAGGGTATGCATACCCATATGATCTGCTCCTTTCATTTTGCACACGATCACGAAAAATCGGGTATCATGTGGGTTGGGGATACTATTCCCTATCAGAACTGAATCTCCACACTGAGGATGTCATACTTTCAGTGTGGGGCGCTTAATTTTATTAAGCATATCATAGGAATCTCGTGCTGCCAACAAACCCATCCTTATGCTAGACAAATTCCCGGAAAAACTCAAATACTTGCGTAAGCAACGCGGTATATCGCAACGAAACCTAGCAAGACAACTTGGTATTGCTGAGTCCCATATTGGTATTCTTGAGAGTCGTCGAGGGAAACCAACCGCAGAACTGGTTATCAAGATAGCTGATTTTTTTGGGGTGACAACGGATGTCCTGATACGGGATGAGCTAGAGCTAGGGGATGGGTAGGCTTTGCCTGTTCCCCTGCCCCCTTCCCCTACCGCGGGGAGAAGGGGAACCAGAGAGACGTAGCATGCTACGTCTCTACAAGCGGAGCGGGGGCAGGGGGAGCGGGCGTAGGGATGAGAGGGTCGCTCCAGGCATAGCCCCATTGTTGCCCGGTCTCTGCGTCTCTGCGTCTCTGCGTTGCTGTCGGGAATATCTTGCCCGGACTCCATTTGACTCCGTGTCTCCGTGGTGTCAATCTGCCCGGTTGACCTACCCTTGTAAGGTGAGAGAGGGAGTTAGGGGAGCACTGCCGTGTCCCCTACTCTGATATGCTACAATGGAGGCAAGAGTCATGAAAGAACATGGATAAGCTATGGAACAACGTATTACGGTTAATCGAGAACAATGCGGGGGTAGACCGTGTATCCGTGGTATGCGGATTCGGGTTATTGATGTCCTAGAATTGCTGGCTACTGGTCTGAGCTTTGAACAGATTATCGAAGAACTGCCTGATCTGGAGCGTGAAGATATTTATGCTGCTCTTCGGTACGCTGCCCATTCGCTTGACCATCCGGTGTTGGTAGCAGCATGAAGGTTTGGATTGACGCGCAACTTTCGCCGGCATTAGCCCCGTGGTTGACCACAACATTTGGTGTAGCAGCGAATGCCCTGCGAGATATTGGGTTACGTGATGCAACGGACAAAGACATTTTCATTGCTGCTCAACAGGCAAATCAACAGGCAGAGATTATCGTTATGACGAAAGATAGTGATTTTGTCACCTTACTGAATCTGTATGGTCCACCACCACAAATACTTTGGATAACGTGCGGTAATACTTCCAATGCGTACTTGCGCCAAGTCCTTCTCCGTACCTTTCCCCAAGCGATAGCTCTTTTCCAACAAGGCGAAAAGTTGGTTGAAATACGCGGAGAGTACCATCTCTGAGATACATGTTCGTATCCCCCCGCTCCCATCCCAGGGCGAGGGAGAGTCCACACCGAGCAAGAGATTCCCGACAGAAACGCAGAGATGCAGAGACGCAGAGACGCAGAGGGTCGGAACTGTTGCTCGGTATCGCTTCCCGCTTCCCGCTTCCCGCTTTGCGTTTCCCCCCTCTCTGTACCTCCTAGCAAACATGCGGTATAATCTTCACAGCAACAACGATAGACAATAGGGTAAGAAAACCAATGAGGCAAACTTGAAATAGGAAGGAACGTTGTTTTGCGTGTCGTCATGAAATTTGGGGGAACATCTGTCGGGAGTGCTGATGCCATCCGACAGGTCGTGGAGATCATCCGCACCACCGCCCGCGAGCATCAGGTGGTCGTTGTCGTATCCGCCATGAATAGCCCCGACCTTCGCACTACCAACGCGCTGATAGACGCAGCCAATGCTGCTGCAAAAGGGGATAGCTGTGTTGCCACCAACGTTGCCCCACGGCTGCTCGCCATGCATATGCAGGTTGCCCAACAGCTTGCTACCCCCGCCGAATGTGCCACCCTAGAAACACAGCTTCAGGAAATCTTGACCTATATCACCGATTTGTCGCACAGCATAGCGGTGCTTGGTGAACTTACGCCGCGTGCGCTAGACCTGATCAGTGGGCAAGGCGAACGCTGTAATGCCCGCCTGATAGCCGCCGCGCTTCGGAGCACAGAGCTCCAATCAGAAGCGGTAGATGCTACCGGGCTTATCGTCACAGACAGCAACTACACCGATGCAACGCCGCTAATGGACGAGACGATAGCCAAGAGCCGCGAGCGGCTCATCCCCATGCTGGAGCAGGACAAAGTTGCCGTTGTGACCGGCTTTATTGGCGCATCACCGGAGGGCATCCAGACAACGCTAGGGCGGGGCGGCAGTGATTACAGCTGTAGCATATTGGGGGCAGCCCTCGATGCCGATGAGGTGTGGTATTGGAAAGAGGTAGATGGGGTCATGAGTGCCGATCCGCGCATTGTGCCAGAAGCCCACACCCTACCGGAGCTTTCCTACACCGAAATGGCAGAGCTTTCCTTCTATGGGGCAAATGTGTTGCACCCCCGTACCGTCTATCCCCTAGTGCAAAGGGGTATACCCATCCGTATTCTCAACACCTTCAACCCATCCCATCCTGGTACACGCATTAGCCCTGAGACGACTACGGCGATGGTCAAGGCGATTACCGCCATCAAGGATGCCAGTCTGATACGGGTAGGCGGGCCGGGTATGCTTGGCACACGCGGTATAGCCGCACGTATCTTTAGCGCGGTAGCCCATAGTGCGGCAAATATCCTGCTTATCACGCAGGCGAGCAGCGAGCAAAACATCTGCCTTGCCGTCCCTCGCAACGAGTGCGCTGCCGCGGTGCAGCAATTGCGGCAGGAGTTGGCAAAAGATATAACCATTCACGATGTAGAACACGTAGAAGTAACGGAACCGGTGATGATTGTTGCTGTTGTGGGTTCTGGTATGCGCGGCACCCCTGGCATAGCAGGCAAGGCATTTAGTGCGCTTGGCAATGAGCAAATTAACATTGTAGCCATTGCCCAGGGAAGTACCGAGTATAATATCTCATTAGTGGTGGATGCCCAGGATGGTGAACGGGCGGTACAGGCAATCCACCGTATCTTCACGCTTGGGTAGGGTATAGCGAAAGGATAGCAAGGAGGAGAGTTATGAAAAAAAGTTGGCATGCCTTTGGGCTTGTAGTGCTGCTTATCGGTATCGCAATGGTCGTAGCAGAAATAGTGCGCCGGTTCCTCTTCAACAAAGAGAATGAAGATGTTTTGCCCCCCCCACGTCCAATGGACGACAAAGAGGGTGAACCAAAAGATGTGCCAGTTGGGGTAGAAGACGAGGCTCCCCCCCCCCCGCCAGCACACCATCTCAACGTCCCAACGGACTATAGCTTCTCATTTGCACCGGGGCAGGATACTGGCGACTCTGAGCAACTGTGGGAACTCTTGCACAACGAGGGGTTTCGCCAGCGTGGGGAAGGGTTCCACAAAGATTGGGCATTTCATCTCTATGCCACGCAGAATGACCTGGGGTTGCCCCTTGGTCCTACTGCCAGCCAAGAAAAACGGGTCAAGATTGACGGCAAAGAATATGGGTATCAGGTATTCGCCCGTGACACCCTCTACAACGAGATTCCCAAATGGAGCGAGATACAGAGCCTCAACAACCTGCTCGCCAGTGGCACCATGCCAGAGAGCGGCTTAGGCTATGAGTTGCTCAAGTCCAGTTATGCCTCTGTCGGTTCCGAACTGCACTCCGACTGGATTTCCCATCGCACCGCCCTGGAGAAAAAACTGGGACCTGCCCTCAGTGATGCCTATCGTATCACCGTAGACGGCAAAGAGTACTCGCTCCAGGTGTTTGCCTTTGATACGCTGTATGTTGAGGTACCAAACTGGAAGGACATCCAGTTTATCAGCGAAATCACGCCCGGCAACCTGTGCGAAGCATTGCTTGCCGAGACCTATAAAGCCTGTGGTGCCACTTATGACCCGTCATCACCGTTTCATCAGACGGCAACACAAAACAAGCTCGGCACCCCGCTGTCCAATGTCTACGAAGTAGACCTGTCGGGTAACACCTTCAAGGTACAGGTCTATGCTACTGGGGTTGTGTATTCAAAGGGTGATGGTCCCGTGATGGTCCACAAAGACCTGATGAAGCCAGAACTGCCAGAGGTTGAACTTGTGGGTGAGCCAGCAACGGTGAGCGAACCCGGCGATGCGATGAGCAGCAAACGACCTACCTTCACGCTGCTGCCGATTGCCGGCAAACCGCGTCTTTCCCAACTGTTTGGCTACACCAAGTTCTCTGCTGGTCAAGGGCGCAACTTCTATCGCTTCTGTCAAGGTCGCCACCCAGGGATAGATTTTGCGGTGCCAGTCGGTACGCCGTTGGTCTCCATTGGACACGGGGTGGTCGTCTGGTCTGGCACCAATAGCCCCTTCGCCTCTGGACCGCGTAGTATTGTCGTGCGCTATGGCAGCATCTACGCTATCTATGGGCACGTCTCCAGTGAGCAGGTGCAACGCGGACAAATCGTCCGTCCTGGCGAGCAGATCGGGCTATCTGGTACGCTAGGTGGTCCCCATCTGCACTTTGAATTGCGCGAGGTGCCAGAACGGGCGTTGAACAACACCGACCCAATGCAAGCTCCGGTCAACCCTGGCTTCACTTCAAACCCGGTGTTGTATTTCAGCAAAGAGCTACAAGGCTACTTTGAAAAGTGGTATCATGAGTTAGGCGGAGATAGTCACTACTGTGTTGGCTCCTATCTCGATCAGGAAAAGATTACCTTTGGCGGACCGATGGACACCCGCCCCTGTACCAATCCGTAGAGGGGGGGAGCCGGGTGGGGGGGTAGGGGATGCCCGAACACCCTCTCCCCCTGCCCCCTCTCCCATTCCAGGGCGAGGGGGAGCCAAACAACCCCTTCTCCCGCGTAGTGGGGGAAGGGGTACCGTAGAGCCATAGCATGCTACGGCTTTGCACGATACCATGAGTACTTGGTAAAGGATTAGTCGTGATTTAGTCTTTATATAAGGGGGTTGTTCTCGTGAAACTTGGAATAATTATTAGCCAAACAGAACCAGAGACCGTGTTTAACACCTTACGTCTTGCGCTGTATAGTTTGGAGCAAGGCGATACGGTAAAGATATTCCTATCAGGAAAAGGCGTTGAGATAGAACAGATTGAAGACCCGAAATTTGCTGTCCAAGAACTAGCACAAAAAGTCCTAGACGCTGGCGGCGAATTTTTGGCGTGTGGCACATGCCTAGAACTTCGCAAGACACAAGGCACAGAAATCTGCCCCGTTTCCACATTGAAAGATCATTATGAGATCGTGCGTGATTCAGATCGTTTGGTGATGATCTGATGGTGATTACATCCTGCTTGGAATCTCATGATCGAGCAGGTACTCAGCGTATTGGATAGTCCATGCAGGCGTATGCCGAACTCGAATTAGCTATACACCGGTGGGATACCACCAATTACGTCGTGGAGATGCGGTTTACTAGCCCACTCAGCGATGCAGATACCCGACTCTCGCGCAGCGAGGCAGCCCTAGCCCACTTTGACACTGGCAAACTGCGTGAGGCTTCTCTCGACCCAACAGCCTATGGTACCGCCCTTAGTAAAGGGCTATTTGCCAGCCAACAGGTACAAACGACCTTTAGCCAAGCGTATAGCGCGGCACGTTCCCAAGATTACCCATTGCGGTTACGCCTCACCATTGGCGCAAGTGCCCCCGAACTTCAGAGCTTACACTGGGAAAAGCTGATCAACCCGCTAGACGACACCGTGCTTGTCACGAGCCAGCAACTGCTTTTCTCGCGCTATCTCAGTAGCCTTGATTGGCGAGCTATCCGCCGCCGCGCAAAATCCAGTTTGCGAGCACTGGTGGTCATTGCCAATCCAACGAACATCTCACGCTACGCCCCTGGCGAACAACCGCTCTCCCCCATAGACGTACCGGGTGAACTGCAACGGGCGCGTGAGGGGTTGGGGGATATAGCGATTACCGCATTAGCATCGGAAGGCAGTGCCACACTCAACAACATCATCACCCACCTACGCGATAACTACGACATCGTGTATATGGTCAACCACGGGGCAATGATAGAGGGTGAGCCGTATATTTGGCTAGAGCAGGAAAATGGCGAGAGTGATGTTGTGGTGGGGATGGCGTTTGTCGCCCGTTTGCAAGAGATGCAACAGTTGCCCACGCTGGTTGTGTTGGCATCCTGCCAGAGTGCTGGCGATGGCAGCGGTGATGGGAATGCAACCCACAGCGAAGATGGCGGCGCACAGGCTGCTCTTGGTCCGCGTTTGGCAGAGATAGGCGTACCGGCTGTGCTGGCAATGCAGGATAATATTACCCTCAAGACCATAGCCGACTTTACCCCCACCTTCTTTGCCGAGTTGCAACGTGATGGGCAGATAGACCGAGCAATGGCTGCTGCCCGTGGCATCGTTCGTGGTCGGCACGATTGGTGGGTACCGGTGCTTTTCTTGCGGCTCAAGAGCGGGTGTATCTGGTATGAGCCGGGCTTTGCCGAAGACCGTCCTGGCTTTGACAAGTGGCCCGTCCTACTACGTCATATCAGGAAGCAGCGCAGTACTCCCATTCTCGGACCGGGGCTTGCTGCGCCGCTATTAGGCTCACCAAAGGAGATAGCTCGCCGCTGGTCAGATTCCTACAACTTCCCGTTGGAGCCGCATGCCCAAGATGACCTGCCCCAAGTGGCACAGTTTCTGGCAGTCAACCAGGGGGAGCGTCTCTTCCCCCACGAGGAACTAGAAGAGTTTCTTCGCAACGAGATGTTGCGCCTCTATCGTGATGATATGCCAGCGGATATACAGCAGGCTAAGGTAGACCAGATGATGGGGTATATTGGTGAACAGCAGCGGAGCCGTTCGCCAACGTCACCACATGCGGTATTGGCTTCGTTGCCGTTCCCTATCTACATCAACACCACCCCCGACAACCTGATGACGCAGGCACTCATTGCGGTAGGCAAGGAGCCACACGAGGTCTTCTGTCCCTGGAATAGCTACCTAGAACGCCAACTAGAACGCTACGATGATGAACCAGACCCACAAACGCCACTGGTCTACCAGCTTTTTGGGCGCATCAACGACCCCGAAACGCTCGTGCTGACAGAAGATGATTACTTTGACTTCCTGATTGGCTTTACCGGCAATAAGGATATGATACCGGAGATTGTCCGCCGAGTATTTGCCGATAGTGCGCTGTTGTTTCTTGGCTTCCGTATGGATGACTGGGATTTCAAGGTATTGTTTCGCAGCATTATGAGTATGCAAGGGGGGGGGCGGCGACGCGACTACACCAACATTGCGGTCCAGATAGACCCCGAAGAGGGAGTTGTGATAAACACAGATGGCGCACGTCGCTACCTCCAGTCCTACTTTCAGGAGGCAGACATTAGCATTTATTGGGGTAGTGTCCAAGACTTTTGCCAAGAATTGTACAATAAGGCGGTGAAGCAATAGCGTAGGGTATAACCTAAAGGGTGTTGATGGTCCGTTGCATGCAACGGACCACCCATACCCCTATCCCTTGCCCTTCCCCCACCACGGGGAGAAGGGGAACCGGGCAGGTAGCGTCTCCCCCTCGCCCTGGAATGGGAGCGGGGAATACAATCCCCCCAATCATCGCTGGACTATCGGCAGATAGACCGACACCCGCGCCTTGCCCATCACCGCATAATCTGTGAAATGGTCAGCGACAATGGTAAAACGATTTTCTTCTGGCGCATGCTCGCATCCATCACACGGCAACATCGGATGCCATTCGCTATCTTGCCAGTAGGCAACATTGAGCGTCTCCTCATCCCAAATACCCGCCGCGGTGAGCTCCTGCTCGGTGTATACCAAATCCATAGTATAGGACATAGCAAATGTTGTTACCGGCACACCACTGATAGTCTGAGCCGTGAGCATAAAGTCGCGGAGCATTCCCATATGCTCTGGTAACGGTTGTTCTTTTACGGGGATGATGGCATTGGTATAGATAATCTTCACTGGCTCACTGATTGGGACTGATGAGATGGGGAACATAATAGAGAAGGTATCATCAGTCGTTCCCGTGCCAGGGTCTTGTATCGTTAGCGTATACCCCTTTGTGGCGGATATTTCCATTGATGCCACAATCGGTGTGGGGGACGGAGTCGGCGTGAACGTTGGGGTCGGCGTGGCAACTGGCGTAGGGGTGGCAGTTGCCGTTGGGGTTATTGTCGGGGTTGGGGATGGCTCTGCTATGCTGCCGGGTTCAAGCGGGTCAAAGTTGTACTTGACGTACTCGGTATTATTCACCGTCCATACCGCAATTTTGCCCGGACCATAGCCACCTAGAGAAGGCAAAGCCCCTTTCTCATTGTTGGCACTGATTTGCACATTTTCGGAATATTGCCCATTAGTGGTATTGTAGCTGCGATACCAAATGAGGAAGTTTTCAATTTTGTTGCCATTCCAATATTTTTCCTCAGTAATAATATGGGCGATGTTGTTGTAGCCAACAATAGCAGCCATACCGGGCCAAATATTGGGTCCAATAGATAGCGGGGCAAAGCCGGGCCACGTTATCCCGTTATCAACACTAGTACTAAAGTAGAGTTGATAACTCCCATTACCATCATCAAACCACCCATAGATAAAGCCAACATACAACCGCCCCGGTACCGTTTCATCGGCACTGATCGTTGTCGTGTCCGCACGGGGAAGTCCAGCATAGTTAGCAGAAAAATTCAACGCCGGCGAAAAGCTCGCGGGGGTACCGCGGCTATACAAGACGTAGAAATCTTCTTTTGAATGGGTTTTGTAATCGTAAAAGACATGGACATAGGGTTGCCCATCTAACACCGTAGCTGCAATACTGTTGTTGCGTACCAAGAACCCACTAGAAAGGAGCATAGGTGCCGCCCATTGACCGGGAGCCAATCGGAAGGTATACCATGCATGTCCAGGGTCTACGCCACTCGACCAAGTGACATAGGGGTTGCCTAAGTCATCTACATCAATCGCCAATGACCATCCCTTGTCTGGGATGGCAAACCGTTCTGCTGCCCAACTAACCCCCCGGTCTGGGCTATACAAGTAGGTAATCATATTGTCTTGGCTCATAAAGACAACATGCACTGTACCGTTCGGGTCTACAGCTACTTTTGCCGTTCCATCGTTGGGGGTAATATCGGTCAAGTCGGTTAATGAGATGGGAGGAAGCCAATTAATAGCTGTGCCAGTTTCATTAAACTGTCCACGAACATAATACACGGGTGATCCATGCCCATCCCAGTAGACATCGTGCCAAACAGTATGGATCATACCGGTGGTATCTACAACTGTGTCGGGCCAAAATGCTTCCCTATCGCTTCCCGGTAGAATACCGGCTTCTGGCGACCATGCCTGTGTTGTTGGGGTAGCGTAGTTCTGAATGTTCCATGTTGCCATCATTGCCAGCAAGCCTGCTGCCAGCAAGAAGAGCAAGTAGTGAAATTTTGCAGCCTGTTTCATAGCTTCTCCTTTTTCCTAACTTCTACCTAATTTTCACATCAGAAATAACCTCGGTCCATTCCTCGCAAAACGGTTATGTTAGCTAACCTTATCATCATCCATTATGAACGCTATGACCGCGGAAATGGCGGACGTGGTGGTAATGGCGGCGGTGGAAGCGGTAATGGTGGCGGTGGCACCGGTGGAAATGGTAGTAATGGACGGTAAACGAGTTCCATAATAGTACTCCAGTCAGGCGGCGGAGTATCCCTCCGCCGCCTATAGATTGCCGATACCGATACGTTTGCTGCTACTTGCTATCGCTATTTGTAGCCTAAGCAGCAATAACCCATAGTCCTAATCGTTTGCTAACAAGGTTTCATTGCCTAGCAACCCAAGCAAAACATCATGCGGTGGGGCATTTTCTGGGTGGACTTCAAAACGCGCACGTTCAAACCATTGTACCAGATACCTTTTGCCTTGAATAGTCTCCATAGAAGCATCACCCAATGGCAAACCAAACAAAGCCATATTTTCGTCTTCTGTCTTACCAGCGATGCCGTCTAGCTCCAACCCATTTGCTCGCCACGCATTGAAGATATTGCCACACACATTAAAGCCTGTTTCGCTAAAGTAGCGACATCCTGGAGTGGGGGCAGATTTCGGCTGTTCTTGCCACACTCGTCCATCTTGATAGAGCAATTCTTCACTCAACCTGCCAAGCAGGACATCATAGGGACGGGCATTTTCTGGGTGCAGTTCGAGCCGGTTGCGCTCAAACCACTGCACTTCAAACGTCCTACCCTCGATGACCTCCTGTCGTTGGGGGGTAATGGGATAACCAAAAACAGACAATCCACCGTTTTGGTGCCAATACTCACGGATGCGCCCCGACATACAGTAGCCAGTTGCCTCAAAACATTCTTCACCCGGCAGTACGTTTACGGGAGAGACCGGCGTTGATGATGAAGGGTTGGTTGGTCTTGGTTGTGGCTGTGGCTGTGGCTGTGGCTGTGGCTGTGGCTGTGAAGGCGTGACTGGTGCTGGTTGTTGGGGACGTGCTGCTGCTGGTGAGTGGGACAGATAGACTGGCGATGGTCCCAGGTTCAAGACAAATTCCCCATTAGATGATGAAATGGTCTGTTGATTGCCATCACGATCTACCAACGTCCCGGTGGCAGAATTGGTTGGGACACGGATCTGTTCACCTTGCACTGCCCACAGCACATCTATATTCTGCCCATTCTTGTCAAACCGCACCCCATAGGAATCACCAAGCGCGGTCAGGTCATCAAGGTAAAATGTACCAGAACCAGTCTCCGTGTCGGGGTTGTCATCGAGGATAAAGGCATGGAGTTGAATAGGATAGTCAAGGCGCATATTCCCCGACCCACTAATGCGATTCCACGATTCGACCTGCTGCGTGATAGGCGTAGAGACAAACCGCCATTCCCCGGTCCCAATCACGCCGAGGCGAAATTGCAAAATCTCATTTTCGGCATCACGCAGCCAGACCTTGAGTTCATGTCCGCTGCCATTGCCATAGACCCATATTCCCATCTGTTTTGGCGTACCGGGTATGGGGATGTCCTTTGGTGGCGAGAACCCTTCAAAGTCGTTGCCAGTGCTGGCAAAGTTGTAGTGCAACTCACCAGCCCCCCTGCCACTGCGAACGTGGGTACCTGACTGTGCCAGCGATCCCTTGCCTTGCCCAGATTTCCACGTCATTGGTTGCTCAAAGTTGAGTATGACGTTGGCATTGCCCAACTGCAACGCTTCTATCGCAGTAGCACTGCCGAGTTGCCTATTCAGAGTCCGAAATGCTGCCAAACTTGGTTTTTGCAGCACATAGTCTGTGCCCACCCCATCGAACCGTACCATACCGTAGAGATTGCGGATAGCCGTATCTTTGAAGTTATACCAGATAACCCGGTCCATCCCGGCAACCCGCAGCAAAGCTGCCCCCCGAACGAGAAAGTTGGCTTGGGTTTCCTCATCCACATGATGACCAGCCCCAGGCTGAATACGGTCTGATGGTCCGGTAGACCAACCAAACTCCGTTGCCCAAATGGGCTTATTACCATACTGCTCAATAATCGCCTTCATCTTGCTGACATCACCGCCTACGCCTATTTGTCCTGATTCGGGTGTCCAGGGGTCTACATAGGGGTGTAAGGCGATAATATCCACTTCATTAAGCCCCCCATGATCTGCTACCCCCCGCAAAAAATCGGTGTGGGTTGGCACGATACCCGCCATCAAAATGCGAGCGTTGGGGTTTACCGACTTGATAACTGGGCTGACAGCGTGGAGCAGCCGAGCATAACCAACCGGGTCGGTGGGTGCCCAGTAAATGGGGTTTTCTGGCTCGTTCCAGATTTCCCAGTAGTGAACCTGGTCTTTGTAGCGGGTTGCGGCGGCACGGGCAAATTCGACAAACCGTTCTGTGTTGGGGGGACCATGACCTGGAGCATCATTGAGTAGCCCAATGATAGTAATTCCCTGGCTTACCTGATGATTGATTACTTTGTCCAAAAACCCCCAGTTATAGTCGCCGGTACCATCTGGGTCTACCAAACTAAGTTGGAACTCTTCACGGACAAAGCCGGTACCGGTGCTATCAAGGACGGCAAGAGGGTCGTCCAATGTTTGATGATTAGGGTAGCGGGTTGCTAAGTGACTGTTGACCCCAAAAAACGAATCTCTTGGAGCGGCGAGGGGAGATGATTGTGCTTGAGAGAGGGGAGTAAGCAGTAGCACAACGAATATAAACAAACCGACAAAACGGGACAAACGATGCATACATGTTCCTTTCATAAAACCCAAGTCCAGAAATCGTTAGATACCTTGCCTTTGTTACCTCAAGAGGTGTATGTTAAGTGTATCATTTGCATGTCAAGATCGCAATAGCAAACCATATGAAAAATGGGGAGATTTTTCTGGTACCTCTAGTTCTTTTTTATGATGAGGGAACCCTATCCGTCACACCCTTGTGTGCCATGTCGTCAGGTCTATGGTATGATAGGGGTTACGCTGTTGTAGCGCACCGGCTGAGACAACCACGAGAAGCAAGGATTTTTGGATGAAAAACATACTCATTATTGGCGCAGGTGGGCGGGAGCATGCGTTGGCATGGGCAATAGCTCGCTCACCCCAGGTACAGCAGGTCTATGTTGCCCCCGGCAATGCCGGGATTGCTTGGTCTGCTCTGCTACCGGGTGCGGGGTTTCCCCCGCGAGCCGCAGCAACAAGCATTAGTATAGCGAGTGATGCTTTTTCCTCGCTCAAAGATTTTGCTCGACAAAACCAGATAGACCTGACGATTGTTGGTCCTGAAGCTCCGCTGGCAGCCGGCATTGTAGATACTTTTCGTGAGGATGAACTGCCCATTTTTGGTCCAAACCGTGCCGCCGCGCAGCTAGAATCATCAAAAGCCTTTGCTAAAGCCTTTATGCGAGACCATGCTATCCCTACCGCAGACTATGTAACCTTCACGGATTATGACACAGCAAAACACTTCATCACGGCAAAGCCACCCAATACCTCGCTGGTTGTCAAAGCAGATGGTTTGGCAGCAGGAAAGGGCGTTATTGTCTGTGCCAATACCAGTGAAGCGTTGGAAGCCATCCACCGCATCATGATAGACCGTGAGTTTGCTAGTGCAGGAAATACCGTCATTGTGGAAGAGCGGCTAGTGGGCAAGGAGGTTTCCGTATTGGCGTTTACTGATGGCAAAACGCTCAGATGTATGCCCCCCGCTCGTGATCATAAGCCGGTGTTTGATGGCGACCAAGGCCCAAACACCGGCGGTATGGGCGCGTATACTCACCCCCCTGATGTGGATGAAGCCCTGCTTACCCGCATTGAACAGACGGTTTTGCACCCGACAATAGCGGGGATGGTAAACAATGGCATCCCCTACACCGGTGTGCTCTATGCGGGTATTATGCTGACCACAGATGGTCCAAAGGTGCTGGAGTTCAATTGTCGCTTTGGCGACCCAGAGATCGAGGCTATCCTGCCCCTGTTGGAAACAGACCTGTTCGAGGTACTGATGGCGTGTACAACTGGACAACTTGACCAGAT
The DNA here is from genome assembly GCA_964410555.1 of uncultured Chloroflexaceae bacterium. GTDB lineage: Bacteria > Chloroflexota > Chloroflexia > Chloroflexales > Chloroflexaceae > JAAUSY01. The sequence goes on from CAYPHM010000040.1 coordinate 30,558, forward strand.
AGCTGTGACATGTAAGCCGGGTGTGGGGGCTACCGTTGTTTTGGCTTCGCCCGGTTATCCTAGCAGCTATCCCAAAGGTCTGCCCATTACCGGGTTGGACAAGCTCGAAGGCCAAGAGGATGTTATCGCCTTTCACGCTGGTACCGCAAAGCAAGAGGGGCGTATAGTGACGGCTGGTGGGCGGGTGTTGACGGTGAGTGCCATAGGTCCTACCCTGCCTGCTGCTATGCAGCGTGCCTACGATGGGGTCGCTCAGATACACTTTGAAGGCATGCATTACCGACGCGATATAGGGAGATAATCTTATGACAACCGAGAAAGCCTATAAAAGTGCTGGAGTCAGTATTGCCGCAGGACAGCGAGCAACCGAATTGATGTCAGCCGCCGTACGTTCTACCTATGGTCCCGAAGTATTAAAGGGGATGGGGGCGTTTGGGGGGCTATATAGTGCCGATGTGCTCAAGGAAATGAGCCATCCCGTGTTGGTTGCTTCTACAGACGGTGTGGGAACTAAGACCCTCGTAGCTGCCAAACTCAATCGTTGGCATACGCTCGGGCATGATCTGGTCAACCATTGTGTGAATGACATTTTGGTACAAGGGGCACGTCCGCTCTTCTTTCTTGACTATGTAGCTGCAGCGGCTCTTGACCCAGAGCAGATAGCGACCATTGTCAATGGGGTTGCTGCTGCATGCCGCAATGTGGGGTGTGCGCTGCTTGGCGGTGAGACTGCTGAGATGCCAGGGGTCTATGTACCCGGGGCTATAGACCTCGCTGGTACGGTGGTTGGTATCGTGGAGCATAGCCATATCCTTGATGGCTCCCGCATCCAAACGGGTGATATGCTGCTCGGTTTAGCGGCTACAGGCTTGCATACCAACGGCTATTCACTTGCCCGTAGTGTGCTAGAACACCTTGACTGGAACGACCCAATCGACGAACTCGATGGTACTCTTGGTGAAGCCTTGCTGGAGGTGCATCGTTGCTACCTCGACCCGGTGCAGCGGTGGCTTGAAGCCGGGGTAGATATACGGGGGTTAGCCCATATCACTGGCGGTGGGCTTATCGAGAATCTCCCCCGCATTTTGCCAAAGGGAGCAGGAGCAGTTATCCATCGAGGATCATGGGTTGAGCCGCCTATCTTTGGCGTGATACAGCGGGTCGGCTCTATCAGCAATGATGAAATGTTCCAGGTATTCAATATGGGCGTGGGGATGGTGGCAGTTGTGCCTCCTGAGCATATATCGCTTGCCCAGGCTACGCTGCCTGATGAAGCCTTTTTCCTGGGCGAGATTATCAGCGAGAAGGTGGGAGTTGTTATTCACACAGGCAAATCGGGTAAGTATATCTAAAGGGGGTTGCTTCCCCTGTAGCCCTGCCCAGGGGGAGAGCAAAATTGTTATGTCAGTATTGGTAGTGAACGGATACGGATAATGAGCAAAACATCCAAAGGGGAAGTATGAGCGAGGCAGAACAACGCAAAGCCCGCCTGATAGTCTTTATTTCAGGGTCAGGCACAAACCTTCAAGCCATTATAGATGCTATCGCCGATGACCAACTCCTTGCTGAGATCGTGCTGGTGGTAGCTAATCGGCAGAAAGCCTATGGGCTAGTACGGGCAGAGCAGGCAGGCATAGCAACCCTCACCTTCCCGCTCAAGTCCTACCTGCGTCAGGGGCATACCCGCGAAGCATACGATGCGGAACTGGCAGCACGTATCCGTCCCTACCGTCCCGATTTGGTGGTCTTAGTTGGCTGGATGCATGTGTTTAGTCATGCATTTTTGGATCATTACCCAAAGCAGGTCATCAACCTTCACCCTGCGCTGCCGGGTACATTCCCTGGGACAAACGCGATAGAACGGGCTTTTGCTGCCTACCAGCAAGGAACCATTACCGAGAGCGGGTGTATGGTCCATTATGCTATTCCAGAGGTAGACGCGGGTCCAGTGGTGGCACAAGTGCCTGTCCCTATTACCCCCGATGACACGCTAGAAACGTTTGAAGCTCGCATGCATAGCAGCGAGCACCTGTTGATTGTGCAGTCGATCAAGCGTATCATTGGGTAGGAGTGGAGAACTTTATAGGGGCAGGTCAGACGGGCAAAGCTCCCTATAGTATTCCCCCCATCCCCTGCCCCCACCCTCTCCCCCTGCCCCCGCTCCCATAAGAGGGCGAGGGGTGAGCCGCTACCTGCCCGGTTCCCCTTCTCCCCTCGGTGGGGGAAGGGGCTAGGGG
>CAYPHM010000041.1:0-32273 GCA_964410555.1 uncultured Chloroflexaceae bacterium
AGCCCCTTCCCCCACCGAGGGGAGAAGGGGAACCGGGCGACTCCCCCTCGCCCTGTATGGGAGAGGGGGCAGGGGGGAGATGGGGACGGGGGGAGAGGGTGTCGGGAGAGGGGGCAGGGGGGAGAGGGGATAGGGACAGATTCGACTTTGACAATACCGCTCTCTTTGGGCAATAATACTACCAATGAAGCCATAAGCTATGGAAACAGAAAGCAATACTCTTATGTCATTACAAACAAGTGCCGCTGGCATCGCATGGAACCTCAGCGATCTTTTCGCCAGCGTTGACGACCCGGCTATCAAACAACGGCTTGAAGAGGTAGATAGCCAAGCCCAAATCTTTGCCAAAACCTACCGCGGGAAGATTAACGTTGCCGGTGGTCCATCGGCGAGTCTGCTGTTGGAAGCTCTGCAACGGCTAGAGATTATCTATGACACCCTTAACCGCCCTGCAGCCTATAGCTTTCTGCTATTTGCGGCAGATACGAGCAAACCTGCCCACCGTAATCTACAACAGTACGTTGAACAGCGATTGACCGAGATTACCAATAAGATCATTTTCTTCAACCTAGAATGGCTAGAGGTAGCAGATGGTGATGCCGAACGGTTGTTAGCAGACCCACTCCTGGCGACCTACGTTCACCATCTCCAAAGTGTACGCCGGTATAAGCCGCATACCTTGAGCGAGCCTGAAGAACAAGTTATCAATGAGAAGGATGTGACGGGCAAGCAGGCGTGGCAAAACCTCTTTACCGAGCTTATCGCCTCGCTCTCGTTCCCCTTCCAACGGGATGGTGAGACCGAGCACCTTCCCCTGGATGTCATTCTTTCGCAGCGTATGCGCGATCCAGACCGTGCCGTTCGCCAACAAGCCCACACCGTCTTATTTGATGTTCTTGGCAAGCAAGCGCAAACGTTGGCGTTTGTCTACAATACATTGATGCTTGATCACCTGACGATGGACCGTCTGCGGGTTTACCCTAATCCAATGATGGCGCGTCACCTTTCCAACGAAATAGCCCCAGAAACGGTGGCTACCATGATGGATACCGTCGAGCAAAACTACCCCCTTGCCCAAGAATATTTCACGCTCAAGGCAAAGTTGCTCAACCTTCCCCGTCTCCAGACCTATGACCAGTATGCTCCGGTAGACGACAAGCCAATCAAAATGAGCTATGCAGAGGGGCAGGCGTTGATCCTTGAAGCCTTCGCTTCATTTAGCAGCACGTTTCACGCCATAGCCAATGATTTCTTCACGGGTAACTGGATTGACGCAGAGATACGCGAGGGCAAGCGGGGCGGGGCATTTTGTAGTGGTTTCACGCCACACCATCACCCCTATGTGCTCTGCAACTATACCGATGATATGCGGGATGTGATGACCGTAGCGCATGAGCTTGGACACGGCATCCACTTTTCGCTCTCACGCAAGCAAACGATGCTCAACTACTACTCGACCTTGCCTCTAGCAGAAACCGCTTCAGTCTTTGCTGAGATGCTCGTGTTTGACCATATGCTCAAGCAGCAGCAGGATAGCGAAGACAAACTAGCACTGGTCTGTGGCAAGATTGAGGATATATTTGCGACCATCTTTCGGCAAAATGTGCTGACTCGCTTTGAGCAGTCCGCCTTTGCGGGGAGAGCAACCGAACGACTCACACCGGAGCAACTTGGCGAATACTGGATAGATGCCAATAGCCGCTACTATGGTGAGACAGTGGAGTGTACGCCCGGCTATGAGTTTGGCTGGAGCTACATTCCCCATTTCATCCATACGCCATTCTATTGCTATAGCTACGTCTTTGGGGAGTTGTTGGTCTTAGCTCTCTATGGGTTGTACCGCGAGCAAGGGGAAGCGTTTGTGCCGGACTATACGCGCTTGTTGGAATCTGGTGGCAGCAAAACCCCTGATGAGATGCTGTCTGAGATTGGCCTTGATACGCACGATCCGGCGTTTTGGCAGCGGGGGTTTGAGGAGCTGCGCCGGCTGGTGACGCAGGCACAGGAGCTCGCCGCCGAGTGTGGGAAGTAGGACGACACCCTCTCCCCCCTGCCCCCGCTCCCATAAACGGCGAGGGGGAGCCGCTCATTCCCCTTCTCCCCGCGGTGGGGGAAGGGGCAGGGGATGGGGGGAGCCGATTTCCCCTGCTCCCCTCGATGGGACGCGGGGCGGGGGGTACAACAACCCGCTCCCCCTTGCCGCCTTTCCCATTGCACACAACCCACAACTATGCTACTATGCCACAATCATTGGAGCTACCCTCAACTAATTGGCGCATAAGGTTTTTGGTTTCTTGGCATATCATACCGTACACAAAGCAAAAAGCCCACTTCGTTTTGTGGGAAAATGGTCCCCCTATCTGCTCCTTGCCCTAGTTGCGTTAGCATTACGCTTGCCAGAACTCGGCAGGTTTGTCACGATAGACGAGGCAAAGTTTTGGATTCCCCGCTCGGAGCGTTTTTTGCAAAGTTTACAGACAGCAAACTATGCACATATGCCAATGGTAGGCCACCCCGGTGTTACGACCATGTGGCTTGGTAGTGCGGGTATTACCCTACGACGCACCCTCTACGAACAGGGCCTTTTGCAAGTTGGACCGGCTTGTTACGGCCCAGTGGCGTGGGTGGGGAGAGCGGGGTATCCTAGCCATAGTTGCTTGCCATTGGTAATGCGGCGTTGTGGCTCCCCTACAACGTTGCCTATGCCAACCAATTGCTTGGCGGCGCACCAGCAGGCGCACGTACTTTCTTGACGGGATGGGGCGAGGGGATGGAACAGGCAGCCGCTTGGCTCAATGAGCAACCGGATATAACCAGCGTGGTGACGTTGACCAGTCTGCGCTCTGTACTGTCCCCTTACCTACGCGATGGTGCCTATGCTACCTCAGCTGAGTTCGGGCGTAAGGCTATGCGATCATTTACCTGAGCCATCTCCAGCGCGGTTTGACTGCCCCCTACGCTGATCTCTATCAACATACTGGGCCTATCCATACGGTACAGGTGCAAGGAGTGCCGTATGTTTGGATATATCAGGTGCCGCGCCCTATGCCTTATCCTCTTATCGCCAATTTTGGCGAGAACCTACGGGTGCAGGGCTATGCTATAGACACCACACAGCTACAAGCCAGTAGCACCCTCACCCTAACGCTACAATGGCAAACACAAGCGGCTATGGACACTGACTATATGCTCTTTATTCACGTTTTTGATGAACGGGGGCAACAGGTGGGGCAGCTTGATGTGCCTCTGCTTGACCCACGCTATGGCACAGGTAAGCCACCTGTCCCCACCAGTGCATGGCAGCCGGGGCGGGTATTCCGATGGCAACACCCGGTCCATTTGCCAACAAGTGTGCCTGATGGGGAATATACGCTAGGTATAGGGGTCTATGACCCATCAGATTGGTTACGGTTGCCGCTAGATGCGCCCCCCCCACCGCCCGGTACACCAGACGATGGCGATCATGTATTATTCTTGGAGCCGCTGGAAAAAAAGTGACTACTCCCAACCCTGAAGGGTTAGCCTTCTCGTCCGCATTGACACCGGGAGCTTTTCAAAGTCCCCGGAGACCATACCCCTAATCCTGCTCCTGGGTCGGCTTTGGTGTGGGGGTCGGGGGGGTTGCCCCATCCGTCAGGTAGCGCACCGCCCACGTCAGCTGCGAATCGTTGCATTGCTCCATCCCATCAGGTGGCACCATATCGCCAATACAGGGCATCGCATACGCCTCATCTTGGGCATACTCCACAACGAAATCCGGGGGAATACCCACCCCTTGTATTTCCTGCCGCTCCGGGGTAAACCAGTGGGCTATGGTAATACGCACACTGCTATTGTCACGTAGCTTGTGGACATTCTGTACTGACCCTTTACCGTAGCTCGTTTTGCCCATCAGTGTAGTCTGTTCTTCGCGCTGTTCGCTCAATGCCCCCGCGACAATTTCCGTAGCACTCGCCGAGTGCTCATTGATCAGCACAACGATGGGTAAGTCTTTCGGGATACGCACATCATCAGCTATATCATCGGTAATAGTCTTCAGTTCGCGGCTTGTCCCCAAGCTATTGTCTTCATAGAGGGCTGTTCCCTCATAGAAATGGCCTAGGATAATCAACGAGGAGTCTACGATACCACCGGGGTTGTTGCGAAGATCAAGTACCATACCCGCAGGATTTTCCGCCAGCACTTGGCGAAGTTCGTCTGCAAACTCATCTGGTGTAGAATCTGAAAAATTGGTGATCTGCACATGGGCAATATTGCCAATCATCTGCGAATTGACACTAATAAGCGGTACATTGTCCCGCTCAATGGTAATATCAAGGATGGTGTCTTCTGGTGGGCGACGGATAGTCAATACAACCGTGGAGCCTTTGGGACCGCGTATCTTATCTACCGCGGCATCCATGGCTTCTATTTCCTCCATACCCTTGGTGAGTTCTGCCACCTCTTCGCCGTCTATCTTGACGATAACATCATCAGGCTGCACTCCTGCCTTGATAGCGGGTGATTTGCGGAGTGGGCGTATCACGACCAACTCTCCCTCACGAATCCTGAGCAATGCCCCAATACCTTCAAACGAACCCCGTAGCGACTCACGGCTCCGTTCGGCATCCCTGGGTTCTTCAAAGCCCGTATAGTTGTCTTCAAGTGAGGCCAACATACCCCGAATAGCCCCATACACCATCTGTTGCTTGTCCAATGGTTCAGTATGGTAAAATTCCCGCTCTACGATACCCCACACATCCCAGAACACCCGAAATTTCGTCTCTACATCTGTTGGAGTATCTTCTGCAAGAGCTTGCATGTCAGCAGCAGAGCTTTGATCTGATGAAGCATTGGTTGTTTCGGTTGATGCCTGTTGCCCAGTGGATTCTGAGCGGGCTTCCTGGACAGTTGGGGCAAACCCCTGGTTGCCCACTTCGCGCATTTGAAACGAGAGTCTCCATCCACCCACAAAGCCCAAGATGGCAGCAATGCAGATACCGAGAACTCCTACAAGAATAGCTTGAGATATGCGAACCATAAGACTCTACCCTTCCAATTCATAGATGATGGCTGCCGTTGCAGCAATAGGTGCGGTCTCTGCCCGCAAGATACGCGGACCTAGTGACACTGGTATGATACCATGCTCTTTTGCGGTTGTCAGTTCATGGTCGGTTATGCCCCCTTCGGGACCACTGAAAATAGCAATGGGGATAGGGTCAGGCGAGGGGGGGGGAGCAGCAATATGCTGGCGCATGATCTCGCGCATCGTAGGGGTGGGCTGTCCCTGTGCTGTTGGGTTTTCCCAAAGCAGCAAGGATAGGGAATTGGGCTGGGCTTGCTGATAGGCTATAGCAACATCCATTGGCTCTGCTAGGATAGGCAATTTTCCCCGGCACGATTGTTCTGCTGCCTCACAGATAATCTTGTGCCAACGGGGATACTTGCGGGTCTTTTCTGTGGCTTGGGTGCGAGACCATACCACCGGCACAAACTGCGTCACGCCTAGCTCGGTTCCCTTTTGCAATACCCACTCAAACCGTTCTGCCCGCAGCAGCGAAACATACAACGTTAGGGCATAGCAAATAGGCTCACCGCTGGCAGGAGACACTGCCAAGATGCGTCCGTTTATCTGGTTGCGACCCACCTGGGTGAGTTCTACAGGGTAGGCGAGTCCTTGCCCATCGAGCAGCAACACATGGTCGCCTGGTTGGAGCCGTAAAACACGGCTCATTTGGTGCATAACCCCCGCTTCAGTGAGCATGACGGTTTCTCCATTGGCTACCGTATCAGGGGAGACAAAAAAGCGGCGGGTGTTAGGTATCTTCATCATGAAATTTTATCCTTAATGAGCATCTCTTAACCATAGTCCCCATCCCCAGCCCCCCGCCCCACCACGGGAGAAAGGGGTATTTGGCTTCCCCTCGCCCTACAATAGGAGAGGGGGTAGGGGGAGCGGGTGAACAGGATAACCAATAATCCTGTGATTGTGGGATATTGCTATGATCTATAATTCACCCAGAATCTGGTAGCACAACGGTCATGGGCAGCAGCAGCCGAAAGGTAGACCCTTCGCCCGGATTGCTCTCAACTTGCACCTCACCACCCATCATGTGGCAAAAGTTGCGGGTAATGGCGAGACCTAGCCCCGTACCACCATATTTGCGGGTGGTTGAGGAATCCGCTTGGGTAAACGGATCAAAGATATACAATAATTGTTCTTGGGACATCCCAATACCCGTATCGGTTACGGTAAACAGGACATATTCTTGGGAATGTCTATGGTTGCTCACCGTCAAGGTAATCTTGCCGGCATCAGTGAACTTATTGGCATTGCTCAAGAGATTCACAATACCCTGGCGCACTTTAGTCTCGTCTGCATACATAGTCCCAATGTCTTCTGGACAGGTCACTTCTAGGATGTTGCCCTTTTGCGTAAAGGTCGGTTGGATAGTTGAGACAATGGCTTGTAGCATTGTGGTGATGGCAAAGGACTCTAGGTAGAGTTCCATTTTGCCAGCTTCTATCTTGGAAATGTCTAGCACATCGTTGATAAGCAACAAGAGGTGGGTACCGGCATCGTGGATATGGTTGAGGTCAGGGATGAGATCATCAAGTCCATCATCGAGCGCATCTTCAGTGAGCATCTCGCTGTAGCCAATGATGGCGTTGAGGGGCGTTCGTAGTTCGTGGCTCATATTCGCCAAAAAGAGGCTTTTGGCTTGATTAGCTGCTTCTGCTAGTTCCCGTTCCCGTTCTGCCTCTTCACGCTGGTGCTCTACCTCTTCACGCTCTCGTAGCCCCTGGACCATAGTATTGAACGATTGCGTTAGGGTACCGATTTCATCGTTTGAGGTTACTGGCAGACTCAGGGTGAGGTCGCCAGCGGCTACTTTTTTGGCTGCCTCTGCGAGATGTAAGATGGGGGTGGTAAAGCTGTGTGCTAACCAATATCCTACTGCTAAGAGCATAAGGAGCAGCAAGATCATTCCTCCCCCTAGCGCAATCCAAAAACCCATACCAACAATCTGGTTGATTTCTCGTGCATCATAGCTTACTTCTACGGTAGCTTCAATCTCTCCAATAGGAAATGGGACAAGCTGTATTCTGCTGTCGTTCGTAGAATACACGACAGGGGAGTTGTCCGTTGATTGACGTTCATGGGTTTGGGAGGTATAAAGCTGTCTGAGAGGGGCATCCTTCATCGCAATAGCCGCTTCTAGCCCCAACTCGCGGCGTATGGTATCGAGTCTCTTAGATATATCCAGAACGGTATAGAGAGTGCCGGTCTTTTCTCGTCGCAGCCCTTTGTCGTCATTGATGGCGGCGAGGATTGGCGCACACCCAACCAACAACCAGCGGTCATCTCGGTGGAGTACGGCAGAGTGGATATCATCCTTGCAAGCTGCCATTTCTGGCGAATCATACAACGATAGGATGCTTAACATGGAAGAGGTCGCAAGATTCACGCGCACTTGATTGTTTTGGTTGAGGATGATTACTTGGTCTAGGCGAAATCGGCTCCGCACGGCTACGGCTCTGCTGTCCATGTCAAGGATTTTGTCGCTGCCGCTGGTATCTTCCAAGAGGGCTTCAACCAGTATAGGATCGCGGGACAGTCCTCTGGTAGCATTGAAAGTATCGTTTTCGCTTTGGTATATAGCAGCAATGATGCGTTTGGTTTCTTCTTGGAGTTGGACATCGAGAATACGGGTTCGGGCAGTGGAAATAAGCACGATAAAGCCGAGGGTGCTCCCCAGGAGTGCTAGAGACATTAAGATAACCAGCGGGACGAGTATTCTGGTACGAATGCTGCGGTATTTCCACATGAGACTATAATGCTCCAGTGTGCCGATTCTGCCCAGGCTAATAGCCGGGGTAGGTACATAAACGGGTGTCATAGGAAAATTTCGCCTATAATGGCTGTATCAAAGTCCCATTTATCCCCCATCCCCTCGTATGGTTGTGGTGGTTGCGGGTGTAGGTGCGTACGTCCGTGTGCCCCTACCATATCCCCCCGCATCCCGCCAAACGAGCCGCGAGGGTCAACGAGCGAATGTATCCCCTCCCCTCGCCCTTTATGGGAGAGGGGGCAGAGGGAGAGGGTAAGCAGGATGGGACTTTGCCATGATCCTGCTATCCCTATGGCACCTTTGTTGTAGCAAACAAGGCATGCCCCTTGTTTTGCATATCTGCTATGGCTTCGTAGACATCCGCACTACGCAGATAATCCAACACTTGCTCAAGGGTGTATTGTCGTTCTTGCTGACTTGTCGTTTCCCATTGGAGTTGTTTCCCTGGGGGCAAGACTGGCTCTATACGAGTGACCCGTATGCTCTCGTTTTTCTGTCCCGGTATAACCCGTGGGACCATCTGGGCAAAGAGTAGGTTATGGCGTACCTCTGATTGGCTGGCAAAGACGGGTGAGTGGGTATTGACCAACAATTGGCGCAAAGGTAATGGTTGCTCTTCAGGATCGGAAAAGTCTGTTGTCAGACTCTGGAGCATGTTTGCCATTTGCTCTAGGCGAAAAGGATGCACCCCATTTTCTGGCTCTTCAAAGCAGAGAACCCCGCGATGATTTGGGTCATGTTTCAACGTGACCAACGCTAACAACCGCAAGGTTCCATCCGAAAGTACCCGCGAGGAAAAGCTCTGTCCATCCTGCATCTGGGCGCGTATGAGATAGCGATCACGCGCCTGATCTTTTTCAATTTCAATTGCAAGTATACCTGGGACAAGGTTTGCCAAATCCCGCGATATATCCGTCAATGCATGTGGCTCTTCACTCTCTATCCGGGCTAGGGTGCTTGGCAGATTGCTCCCATCGGGAGAGAGAAAAGATGGGGCAACCATGGAGCTATGTTGACGGAGAATCTCCGGGTTGAGTTGCAGAAAGTTCCATGAACGCATTTCCTCACGTACTGCGAATGCATGGGGAAACTCCGTATTAAGTACCCCACTGAGCATAGTTCGCTCTACCTGTTCCGCAACGCTTTTTTGTAGACCACTTCTGCTATCCTGATGCAGCGCAATAGTATTGTTTTCTTGATCATACACTGTAGAAATAAACGGACTACTCCGTCCACCAGAAAGCCGGGGGAGCCAGATACCAGATTCTTTGCCAAGATACTGTTTAATCCAGTGATCATCCTGGCGTGGAATAGGCTTGAGGCTTTCATTGGTTACATACAAACGGGCTAACCCTTGTGCATCTGCTCGTCGTTGAATAGCTAACTCATACCGCAGTCGCGTATATTTGAGTTCTGCTTCAGCCCCCCAACTGTCTTTGACATGACGGTCTACAAACAGATCAACCGCTATCTTGATAGTGTCTTTTGGTGTGCCGTCTGCCAAGATGGTAAATAATTCGCCGGCTTCCCCGCGCAAATCTTGAAAGGCGGTACGCAGATCTGTATCAGCAAGTCTTGCGAGCAAACGGAGGGCATCAAAGACATTACTCTTGCCTACTCCATTCATGCCTACAATGACCTGAAACGGCGCAAGGGAGAGGTCAAAATGGTGAAAGGTCTTGAAACCGTCTATTTCTAGGCGGGTAATCATTATACCCTTTTCCTTTGCTATGATCAACATATATCATCTTGTCTCATAGTAGGACTTTTCCCTATACCCGTCAAGAAATAGAGAAATATCTGACAAACTATGGTAGCATGCATACTAGGAGAAAACAAACTACAAGAGTACCGTAATGCAACGTTTAACAGCCCTTCGGGTCGCCCTCGTTATCGTCCTGGTTATCCTGGTAGGGCGGCTCTACCAACTACAACTTACTGAATCTGCTACCTGGGGGTATGGCTCCAATGTGGAAGCAAACACCACCCGCTATGTAGCCGTAGAGCCACGCCGTGGCGAAATATTGGCGCGTGATGGTACAACGCTGCTGGCAGAAAGTGTGCCCCAGTTTCATATTGCAGTACGTACCGGTAATCTGCCGCCGTTTGGCACACAACAACGAGACTTTGTGCTCGGTGAGGTTGCGCTGCTCTCTGGCATCACCAGTACGCTCACCCTCTCCCCTGCGCTTGCCCTCAACCGTATGCCAACCCTCTCGCGGGATCTGCGCCAGCTTGTGGGGGATGACCAATTGCTCAAGGAAGAACAACACCGCCAAGAGGAATCGCGCTCCTCTATGATCTTTACCATTGAGCCAGAACACATCCTCAATGCCATCTCGCTTTCCTGGACCTACAGCGATACCCTAGAACTGGAAAATCCGGTTGAGACAAAGATTATCGAGAGCAATACTCGCCATTACAAGTCGGTGGTCATCAAAGAAGACATTTCGCCAGAACTTGCGCTCATCATCCAAGAGAATAGCCAGCACATTCCTGGCGGTATTGTGGTCAAAGATTATCAACGTCGATACCCCCAGAGCGATAGGATACCCTCATTGTCGCATATGCTTGGCTATATTGGACGCATCAACGAGTGCGAACTGGTCGAGGTGAATCCGTCTGTTTCTTGGATGGACAGCTTAATAGAAAGCATTGGGTATGTGAATACGTGTGGGGTTTTTGAGCAACATATCGTGACGGACTATCCCGGCTTGCCCCCCTACCAAAACGATGATTATATTGGCAAAGATGGGCTAGAAGCCAGTTATGAGCAGATTTTGCGGGGGGAACTTGGCATTGAAAGTGTGTTGGTTGATTCGCTTGAGCGTCCGGTCAGCAACAACCGTACAGAAAAGCCGGTGCAAGATGGGCATAATCTTGTCCTGACTATAGATGCTGCTTTTCAACAGCGCACGGAGACGATTTTGCGCCAATGGCTAGAGATAGCCGATGAACGGCGCAAAAAGGCTGAGGAGCCACACAAACAGGAATACCCCCCCATTCGCAGCGGAGCAGTGGTCGTGTTGGACCCGCGCAATGGTGCTGTGCTCGCTATGGTTAGCCTGCCAGCCTACGATAACAACATGTGGGTAGACCCGGAGCGACAGTCTGCCCTGCAAAATTTGCTCAACCCCAACGACCCCCGTCTCCAAGAGGAACTGGAGCGATTATCTCCCCTGACCAACCGGGCTATTTCGGGGCAGTATCCGCCTGGATCAACCGTCAAGCAATTTGTGGCAGCGGCAGCCTTACAAAAGCGCATTATTGAGCCTGATACCGAGCTCCGCGATCCAGGAAAGCTCGTTATTGAGGAGCAAAGCGGGTTGACCTTTGAGCTCCCCAACTCCGATCCACGAGATAATGGGTATATCAATGTTTCTGATGCATTGATGGTTTCATCCAATGTTTTCCTTGCTTCTATTGCAGGCGGTAATCAACAAGTTGTCAACATTGCTGATGATGACCCCCGTATACGTGGGTTGACAATTGATGGCTTGCAAGAGGGTATGGAGTGGTTCCGGTTTGGCAAACCCACAATGATACGGCTACCAGGCGAGGCTATCGGGCGTGTCCCTAGCCCAATGTGGAAGTCGCGGACGCTGCGCGAGCCGTGGACAACTGGTGATACTTACAATACCTCGATTGGGCAGGGCTATATGGAAGTTACCCCGCTACAACTGGCGGTAGCTGCCTCTGCTGTTGCCAATGGGGGGACGATCTATCGTCCACAGCTTGTGCTACACGTCACAGATACCAATGGCAATATGGTTATGGAGCAGGAGCCTGAAATCCTAGACTATGTGCCGGTAGACTCGTCTTATCTTGCGGTGATGCGTGAGGGGATGCGGCGTTCGGTAACAGATGGTCTCAATGTGGCAGCCCGTGATTCCTGTTCTGGTCTCCAGATTGCCGGCAAGACCGGTACGGCAGAGTATGGTCCACTGATACTCAAGGATGACGATACCTATGCTCGCCGTAGCCATGCGTGGTTTGTTGGCTTTGCCCCGTATGAAAACCCGGAAGTGCTTGTGGTGGTGTTGCTGGAAGGGGCAGGCGATATGGAGGATGGCTCGTCAACGTTGGCGGTGCCTGCTGTTACCCAGGTTATACAAGCCTACTTTCAGGTACAACCCCCGGCGGAGCCAGCCGAGGATTGCCCGTGGATGCCCTAATTCCCCCCCGGCATGCAAACTACCTCATTTCTGCTATAATCAGTAGGAGGAGCGAAAAAGCCAAGCAACAACTTTGCTCCCTGCGGCGAGTATCCTGTAAGGGCAATTTTCTATGACTGCGCTACTCTGTAAACGTCTTGTAATGGAAAACCACGGATACACAGAAGATTCGTGTACAATAGAAGTATACCCCTCGCCTCTTTGTGGTACTATAGGCAAATAGGCAAATAGGCAAAGGAAGCGTGGGTCTGGCACCAAGCATGCATGATCATATTACGATTAAAGGTGGAAAAGAAGGGTTACGTTTTATCATTGACGAAGCCCATCCCTGGCATGACATCCTTGTTTTGCTCAAAGAACAATTTGAACAGGCGGGCAATTTCTTTGCCGGGGCGCATATGACCATTGATATTGGCAACCGGCAGGTAGATGAGCAGCAACTCACCGATATGGTAGCCCTGATGCAGCCCTATGGCTTGCACCCAGAGCTTTTGGCAACAACCCTACGGGAGAGCCGCGAGGCTGCCCGTGCGGTGGGGTTGGCAACTCGTGTAACTCCGCTGCCGCCAGTCCCCCCAACACCTGCCACAAACGAGGGGGGCGCAGACTCAACGTTGATGTGCCGTACCGTTCGTTCTGGGCAAGTAGTGCGGTTTCCGGGGCATATTACGCTTATTGGTGATGTCAACCCCGGCGCTCAGATTATCGCAGGCGGGAGTGTGCTCGTCTGGGGCAGGCTTCGTGGGATGGTCCACGCAGGGGCGTTAGGCGATGATAAAGCCCTCGTGTGTGCGCTTGATCTTCGCCCAACTCAGTTGCGTATTGCGAATTTGATAGCTCGCGCCCCAGAGGAATCAGGCAGCAACCCTCCTGAAGTTGCTCGTATTGACCAGGACCAGATCGTTGTAGAGTCCTGGGATGTCTACAAAAGAGTGTAGGAGAATTATGGCACGGATCATCACTATCACCTCCGGCAAAGGCGGCGTGGGCAAAACGACCACCACGGCTAATCTTGGCACAGCACTGGCTATGCATGGATCACGGGTTGCTGTCATTGATGCCGATATTGGACTACGTAATCTTGATGTGGTTATGGGGTTGGAAAATCGCATTGTCTATGATTTGGTAGACGTTATAGAAGGGCGTGCTCGGTTACGGCAGGCGTTGATTAAAGACAAGCGATTAACCGAACTCTACCTGTTGCCCGCTGCACAAACTCGTGATAAAGACTGTGTAAGTGCTGATGATATGGTCTCGTTGGTCAAACAGTTACATGATATTGTTGATTTTGTTTTGATAGATAGCCCTGCGGGGATTGAAAATGGCTTTCGCAATGCGTTGTCTGGTGCCGATGAGGTGCTTATTGTCACCACACCGGAGGTTTCGGCAGTACGTGATGCAGATCGTGTGGTTGGCTTGGTGGAAGCCGCAGAGAAGGGTCCCCCACGGCTCATTGTCAATCGCATAAAACCCCGCTTGATTGAGCGCGGCGAGATGCTCTCTATGGACCAGGTTGTCGAGATTTTGGCAATCGCCCCAGTGGGGGTTATCCCAGAAGATGAGGCTATTCTCTCCTCAACCAACCGGGGAGAAGCAGTGGTTTATTCATCAAACACCCAAGCAGGGCTGGCGTTCCAGAATATTGCCCGGCGATTGCATGGGGAAGATGTGCCCTTTATAGACTTCACCGAACAGACCGGCATGTTGGAGCGATTCTTCGGGATGTTTGTGAAGCGGCGATAACGAGAAAATCCGCTGATACGGAGGTTGCCGTGGGCATTTTCGATAATTTGTTTGGCAAAAAACAGGAGCGCAGCGCAGCTATAGCTCAACAACGCTTACTAACGGTGCTCGTGCATGATCGGGTCAAGCTGACTCCTGATACGATTGAACAGTTGAAAAATGAGCTTTCAGAGGTGATTAGCCGGTATGTTCCCAATGTGGAGCCAGCAGAGATAGAGGTGACGTTGCTGCACGGTGAGGCGAGTGACCATCTCAAGGCTGATATTCCGTTGCGGCGTTCTCAGATACAGCACCGGTAGACCTACTCGGTTACTGGCTTATTGGCTTATCCTCGGTTGTGTCCCCCTTGTTCTTTGTGGGAGTGAGGGGGATGTTTGTATGTAATCAGGCTTGGTGTTTGTGGTCTGTTAGCGATTCTTCCCCATCCCATGCCCCGCGTCTCGCCGGGGGTATTTCCGCTCGTTGACCCTCGCGGCTCGCTAAACAATCCTCTCCCCCTGCCCCCTCTCCGCTTGTAGAGACGTAGCATGCTACGTCTCTCCGGTCTCCCTTTCCCCCCGCGGTGGGACGCGGGCTAGGGGATGGGGGGCAAACCGGACTTTGCCCGGTAGCCCTACCCTTGAGGGGGTATACAGGGAGCAGTTGCTTGGCATGGTATAATATCCCTCATATCAAGACAAGGCACTGCCATAGCTCCACCGCACCATTGCCCAAGTGGCTTTGTTAGTCCAGATGAAATACAAATTGTACTGATGGAGCAGAGAAGGGGATATGATTACCAGTAATACACAAATCGTCAACGGCTATCGGATACACTACATTGAGGCAGGCGAAGGTGCGCCTATGCTGCTGCTGCATGGCTTTGCCGGTTCCTGTGAAGAGTGGCGACCTACCATAGATTATCTCGCCCAACAGGGCTACCGGGCGATTGCAGTTGATGGGGTAGGGTTTGGCAAGTCGGACAAGCCCGGTGATGCGCCCTATTCCTTCCAGCTTTTCGCCGATATATACACCGGTCTGCTTGATGCGCTTGATATATCCCAGGTAACGCTGGTGGGACACTCGTTTGGGGGCAAGTGTGCATTGGCAACGACTATCCTCGCCCCGCAACGCATTAGCCGGCTGGTCGTGGTAGATAGCGAGGGGTTTATTCCGCTGCCCTTCTGGATGAAAAAATCTGGTCTAGTCCCCTTCCTCAGCAAAGCCTTTTTTTGGATGTCGCGCAACCCGCGCATCTTCCGTATGCAGATGCAAGGGACGTTTTATAACCCATCCCGTATCACGCCGGAGTTTGAACAGCAATTCCGCGATGTGCTGTATGACCCGGCGAGCAGCCAAGCCCTGGTGCAATTGAGCCGTTGCTACGACAACCACGACCTAGAGCGTACTGGCTTACGCGCCCGCTTGTCGGAGATAGGCTGTCCAACGCTAGTTATTTGGGGGGAAAATGACCGCGTGTTTGCGCCATACTGTGGCGAGGCGGCAAGCAAAGAGATACCAGGCGCAAAGCTCGCGCTTATTCCCGAATGTGGACACTATCCCCATATTGAATGTCCTCGTCCCTTCCGTGGGGTTTTAATGGGCTTTCTCGCAGGAGCACAACCGGCATGATTACTAGCCACACCTGCATCGTCAACAAGCTACATTTGCGCTATATCCAAGCCGGGGAAGGTCCCCCAGTAGTGTTGCTGCATGGCTTTGCCTACTCTGCCGACAACTGGCACGACACGATGAACTTTCTTGCCAAGCAGGGCTACCGGGCGATTGCGCTTGACCTGCCTGGCTTTGGCGAGTCGGATAAGCCCGGCGATATGGTCTACTCGCTGCACTTCTCTGCCGATATGGTGCATGGCTTTCTCGATGCGCTAGGGATACAACGTGTGCCAATTATTGCCCATTCCTACGGGAGCAAGATAGCCCTTGCGCTTGCGCTGTTGTATCCAGCATATGTCAGCAAACTGGTTGTGGTAGATAGCGATGGCTTTATTAATCAACCGCTCTTTGTGCGAAAAGTCTTCTCATTGCCAATCATTGGTAATGGGCTAATGTCGTTTGTGGCAAGCCCCAACGTCCTGCCCAAGTTTTTGCAGGAAGCCTACGCTCACCCCGAACGCCACATCACTGACGAAGAGCTTACTGCCCTACGCGATGTGCTTACCCAACCAGATCGCCGGCGTGTGCTACAATTGATAAGTAACTACTACAAAGAGAACGACCTGCGCGGCTCCGGGCTGCGCTCGCGCTTGGGGGAATTGCGCTGTCCCACGCTCATTGTGTGGGGGGATAAAGACCGCATTGTACACCCAAGCTGTGCTGAAATTGCGCGGCGGGAGATACCCGGCGCAAAGTTGGTCATGTTCCCTGATTGTGGGCATTTTCCCCATATTGAGTATGCCCATGCATTTCAGGGGTTGATACTTGGATTTTTGGCAAAGGAGCCAACGTAATATGGATATGATTACACGATACCGAGGAGCAATGCTTGGTCTTGCTACGGGTGACGCGGTAGGGACAACACTAGAGTTTCAGCGTCCAGGAAGTTTCACTCCCATAGATGATATGGTCGGGGGCGGACCCTTCCACCTCAAGCCCGGCGAGTGGACAGATGATACATCAATGGCTCTCTGCCTAGCCGAGAGCCTGGTTGAGCAACGCGGCTTTGATGCGCTTGACCAGATGCAACGCTATGTGCGTTGGAAGGATGACGGCTATTACTCGGTGAAGGGCTATTGCTTTGACATAGGCGGGACGGTAAGTGATGCGCTGTATCGGTTTGAGCAGGATAAGCATAAGGACCCCTACGCCGGCTCAACTAGCCCCATGTCGGCGGGAAACGGCTCGCTGATGCGGCTTGCGCCTGTGCCACTATACTATGCCAAGACCCCACAGGCAGCGATTGAGCGTAGCGGCGAAAGCTCACGCACAACCCACGCCACAGCAACGGCGGTAGATGCCTGTCGCTATATGGGGGCATTACTAGTTGGGGCATTGCAAGGGGAAGACAAGCAAACGCTGCTGGCAGACCACTATAGCCCCACGGGTGATGCCTACTGGCAGCAACACCCCTTGCACCCAGATATTGCCGAGATAGCCGCCGGGTCGTTTCATACGCGGCAGCCGCCAGAGATTGTCGGGACGGGTTATGTGGTCAAAGCCCTAGAGTCGGCATTGTGGGCATTTGCCCAGAGTACCACGTTTCGGGAAGGGTGCTTGTTGGCAGTCAACCTGGGCAATGATGCGGATACTACTGCGGCAATTTATGGACAGCTTGCTGGTGCCTACTATGGGGAAGAGGGCATACCAGCGGAGTGGCGGGCTAAGTTGGCAATGCTTGATCGCCTTGTAGAACTTGCCGAGCAGCTCTACCAACAAGCCTATGAGTAACTAGAACAAAGTTTGAGGAAGTTTCATGCGTAGCAACCAAACACATCGTATTGTCATTACCGGTATGGGGGCTATCTCGCCTTTGGGCAACACGCTGCCCGCGCTGTGGGATGGGCTTATTGCCGGGCGTTCCGGGATAGATTATATTACCCGCTTTGATACCACCGACTTTCCCTACCTGATTGCTGGTGAGGTCAACGACTTTGATCCACGAGATTATATGGATGCCAAAGCTGCCAAACGGATGGCACGGTTTTCGCAATTTGCAGTGGCGACAACCGGTGAGGCGTTGCGCGATAGCGGGTTAGACCTAGCAACGCTAGACCGTTCGCGGGTGGCGGTGGATATTGGCACGGGGCTAGGTGGCTCTATTGTCACTGAAGAGGAGGCACTCTCCTTTGAGAAACGCGGGCGTAAACGGCTCAGTACTGCCCTCTACCTGCCCACGTTCATTGCAAATATGGCAGCGTGTCAGGTGGCGATAACCTACGACCTGCACGGACCAACGGTTGCCCCTATTGTTGCCTGTGCCACGGGCACCTTTGCGATAGGCGAGGCAGCCCGGATGATCCACCGTGGCGAGGTGGATGTGGCGATTGCTGGCGGCACTGAGGCGGGGGTTAGTGCTATCAACACGATGGCGTTTGGGGTGATCGGGGCTATTGCCCCGCCCGGCGATGATCCCAAAACGGCAGTCAAGCCCTTTGATGCTGACCGCAAGGGGACGGCAGGCAGCGAAGGGTGTGGGATTGTGGTGTTGGAGAGCGAGCAGCATGCGCTCAAGCGGGGGGCGCGTATCTACGCTGAGGTGGTTGGTTTTGGGGCTACAGAAGATGCCTTCCACGTCACAGCCCCCGACCCAGAAGCGACCTACAGTAGTTTGGCGATTACGCGGGCTATAGAGGATGCCGAACTCCAACCACAGGATGTTGACCATATTAGCGCCCACGGTACGGGTACAACGCTGAATGACGAGGCGGAGACGCTGGCGATTAAAAAGGCACTTGGTGAGCATGCCTATCGGGTAGCAGTCAGTGGTATCAAGTCTATGATAGGGCATATGGCGGGGGCAGCGGGGGCGGTGGCTATTATCGGCTGCGCCAAGACGGTAGAGACGGGTATCATCCCCCCAACGATTAACTATACCACCCCTGACCCCAAGTGCGACCTGGATTATGTCCCCAACACCGCTCGCCATGCGCCAGTCAATGTGGCGTTGGCAATGGCATTTGGCTTTGGGGGGCAAAATGCGGTGGTTGCCCTGCGCCGGTATGGGGAGGCGTGAAGGTGGTAGGGTATTGCATGCAGGGTTGCTTTATCAATTACAAGAACCTTTTACAATCTCTATAATTATCTGGTATCATGAAAAAGCAACCAAAGAATTTTTGTGGGGAAAGAATCTATGCCTGAAATATCACGGTTTAAAGGAATTATTATTGCCATGTATTATGATGATCATAATCCCCCACATTTTCATGTTCGGTATGGTAAAGATAAAGCATCCCTGGAGATACGCACATTGTGTATTTTAGATGGGAAGCTCCCGCATCGTGTACTCAACTTAGTTATTGAATGGGCTAGTCAACATCAAGAAGATTTGTTGTGGAATTGGGAAGAAACAAAGAACAATAGGCAACCTATGAAGATTGATCCACTCTTATAAAGGGTAACTTATGATCCACGATGTTATATCTGCTACGTACAAAGGCGAATACAAGATAGCCCTGGCGTTTGATGATGGGGAACAGGGCATTGTAGATTTTTCTCCCTATCTCGAAAAAGGCGGCGTTTTTGAGCGTTTTCGGGATGAGACATTTTTTCGCACCTTCTCCGTCAATGATGAGCTAGGTGTGCTTACCTGGGAAGGTGATATTGATATAGCCCCTGAAACGCTCTACTCCCTCGCTACGGGTAAACCCTTGCCAGATTGGGTAACAGACGCAGACGATACCGTTGTAGGTGAGCGTTAGGCTTTTATTGTCTCCCCACCGGGGGGAGAAGGGGGATCGGGCAGGTGTTCCCCCTTGCCCTGGAATGGGAGAGGAGGCAGGGGGAGAGGGGAATACAATAGTGAACTTTGCCCGTCTGACCTACCCTTGAAGGCGCGAGGGATATTGTATCGTGTGGGGTGAGCAGTCTATATTAAGGATGGTTACAGCTACAGGAGCTTTTGATGAGACGAACATACGCTTATTCGCCTATTATTGAGGTTGTATGTGAAATACATTTTGGTGCTAACTCTGAGTGGGATATGACAATTCCTGGTCTTGTTTACGAGCAAGTACGGGATATTTTACCTAAAAAACAACAAGTTAAATCAATTTCCATTAAGTTTCAACCAAATTCAGGTACGAACCTTCGGGAAACAGAACGAATACAATTTCTCTCAGAAGATGGTAAATCGTTCATTCAGGTCTCGCCGCACCTGCTTGCTGTAAACCATCTTGCACCCTATCCTTCGTGGGATGTCTACTCACTTTTGGTTAAAAGAGGGTACGATATTTATTGTGATATAACTAGACCAACCACTATTGAGCGTATTGGTTTGCGGTATATTAACAAGATACCATTTGAAGAGAGAGAAATTGATGTAAAGAAATTCTTTAACTTTTACCCGTTTATTGGAACTAACCTTCCCCAACAACCGGCTACTTTTATCGTTGGCATACAAACTCCCTTCGCAGATGGTCGAGATACACTTAAAGTAGAGCTTACCACTCAACTTGAGGAACAACTAGAGAAAAGGTCTCTTATCCTTGATCTTGATTATACGCTTATGCAACCGAAACATGTTGAACCAGATCATGTTCTTGATTGGATCAATGAGGCTCACCAACATATTGGAACAACATTTGAGGCTTGTATTACTGATCTGCTCAGAGAAAAGTTTGATAAAGAAGGGTAGGAGTAATGACAACTACGATGAGTGTAGCATACAGCGTTTTTGCACACCCCCCGGTGTATTGGAATTATTATGGGTATCCTAGTGACACCATCATATCCGCCCCGGCGGTTCATGACCTTGATGGCTGTGCAACAACGCTTGTCCCCAAAAAACACTTAGAACTCCTTGAATACCTTTACCATACGGATGACTTCAAGACATTGTTTGTCTTTCTGGATCATCACCCGTTTTTGGTGCCAATACTTATTGAAGCCTTTTTTCAAATTGAGCGTTTCTTTCCATCATTTGTAGGTTTCCTAGAAGTCCATACAGACCCAGACGATAGTATGGATCGACAGATTATGCTCTCCATTATGACTAGCTTATCGTCCGAAGATGCTTTGGCTACCCTTGATCAATTTGATGAACAGTGGTGGCTTGATGCATTAGGCAAGGCACAAGGTAAGCTCTGTATTATGTTGGGGTTCCAATGAGCTTTGATTGGCAAAAGTATTTGCATCTTGCAAAGGAACTAGCTGGAAAGCCGATACAAGGTGAAGCGAGCCGCGAGGCAAAACTCCGCTCTGCCATCAGTCGCTCGTATTATGCAGCATTTCATACTGCAAAAGGCTATGCAATTATGCAAGATACTACCCTTAGCATGGATAGGCATACAGAAAACAGTCATAAGAGAATTTGTCAATGGTTCCAGAAACACCCACATAAACTAGCTCGGCAAATAGGTGTGGACCTTGACAGAATACGGAAATCTCGAAATCAAGCAGATTATGACACAAACATGGGGTCACTGAGTGCTATCAACACTATAGCCCTGACAACAATTCAGACAGCTGAACGTATAGGAACAAATATTGCTTCTCTCTTGAAAAGTAGCTAGAGCTCTCTGTAGCAGATGTAATCGTAAGTGCGAAGCACTTTAACACTATTACTGCATACAATAAACCCTTGTGTCATAGTGTGGTTCTTTTTGTAGGGTATCTCCCCTAGTGGTATTGTATAGTAGGTGAAGGTTAGGCTGCTTCACGGAGTCACCCCCAACTCGCGCAGGTAGTTCTCTGCTTGTTGTCGCCAGTATGGATCATCTTCCAATTCTAGGTACTTACGAAAATCAGCGATGGCTTTGTCTCGTTCGCCTTTCAATTTGTAGATAAACCCCCGGAAATAGTAGGCATCTTTGTAGTTTTCATCCAGGGCAATGGCTTGGTCGTAGTCTTGGATAGCGCGGTCATATTCCCCTTTTTCATAGTATGCCCATCCCCGATTGTTGTAGGCTACTGCATATTCAGGGTTAAGCGTAATAGCTTGGGTAAACTGCTCAATAGCCGCATCATAGTCACCTTCGCCAGATAGTTTCTTTCCCTGCTCATAATATTCAATAGCGGTTTGCAAAGATGGGGCATCTGGATTGGGTATGGGATTAGCGGTGCTGGTAGGCGTGAGTAGTAGACTACTCCATACACTACCTACGACAACTAGCACGACTATGCTGGCTATGGCTATCCACTTCCACTGGTAAGGTGTGCTACTACTATGAATAGGTGTGGCTGACACTTGCCCACCTGCACCACCCGCGACAGCATCCCAATTGATATGGGAGCGTTCTTTCTTGAGTATCATTATCAAATCCGGCAGCTTGCCACGCCGCTTCATATACTCAATAAAGTTTTGCACCTTGTTGGGTAAGGTATCACCCGGTAGATAATCATACTGCACCCCTAAGTCGGTGCAGAGAAGTTCTAGCTCTTCTTTGTTGTAGACTTCGACAATACCTTCCCGCAAATTGGGGGGAGTATATGTTGTGTCTTGCATAGCTACACTATTTCACCAAGCACCATATGGTCAACACCCCATAGGTTATGCCATATGACCACTCGACAACCCGCGTATGGGATATTGTACCAGACTTCTCTCCCTTTGGGCAATGCTCCTATCCCCTTACGCAGGGCGGGGGGGGAATGAGCCGCGAGGGTCAACGAGCGGGGGTTCGGGCAGCCCCCTACCCCTACCCCTCGCCCCGCCAAACGAGCCGCGAGTGTCAACGAGCGGATAAGCCGCGAGGGGGGCGGGGGGAATAGCAGGGGGAAGCGGGGGACGGCGGCTCTAGGGTCTCGGTACTTGTTGGGGTAGCCGTTGGGGTGAGAAATACCAGTTGTATCCTGGGTAACGTAGGTTTTTGGGCTACGCTTGTTGGTGATAGTGCTGTTGGTGTCGCAGTGGGCGTTGGCTCCTGTGCCAGCGTGGTTGTCGTGTTTATAGTCAGCAAAGCAACCAGCAGCAGTAGTAGTGCTAACATTGGTAGGCTAAAGCCTAACAGGGTATGGTGGTGTTGCCGTTGGTTGGTTGACAACATTAATGTCTCCTTATCTATGCTTATGTTCAAGAACCATCTACGCCGCCTACGCCGCTGTTGTATGGTGAGGGAGTACTCTCTAGGGGGTTCGCTTGGAAAGTAGCCACCTGTGCCGCAGTTGGTAGTGCGGGGATAGCTCCATACTGCGTAGTGGTTAGGGCTGCGGCAGCATTGGCATAACGCATACTGGTTGCTAACGCAGCAGGGTCATGCAGCATGTTGGGCGATGCTGCCAGTTGTACCAGAAACGCCGCCATCCAGCTATCACCTGCTCCAGTCGTATCTACCACCGGTTGGACAGGGTAAGCAGGGATGTGTAGCGTGGTGTTGGGGGTAATGCAGGTGCAGCCACGTCCACCGTGGGTAATAGCTAGGAGGTCTAGGTATGGGTGCCAGAGTTTATCAACGGCTTGTTGCCAGTCATGAGTTTTGCTCAGGAAGCGTAGCTCATCATCGCTGACCTTGATAAGCGATGCCTGTTGCCAGACCTCCAGCGCATAGGTGCGAGCAGTGGCTTCGTCTTGCCAAAAGGATGTACGGATATTGGGATCGTAGGATATGCGGATGTGGTGTTCATGGGCAAAGCCAATGGCTTGATGGGTGGCAGCGCGAGGTTGTGGGGCGATGAGGCTATTGGAGCAGATGTGCAAGATAGAGGCTTGATGCAGCAGGGGGAGATGCAGGTTGTGCGGGGCATAGAAATTGTCTGCTGCTGCCTTGCCATAGAAGAGAAAATCGCGCTCGCCATCTTCATCCAATGACACAAAGGTAATCGCTGTCTTGCCCTCGTTGGTAAAATAGAGTCCGCTGGTCTCTACGCCATTGGTCTGCAAAGTGTGGGCAAGCATATGCCCCCACGCATCATCGCCAACCATGCCCAACAAGCCGCTTTTGCCCCCCAAACGGGCTATGCCCACTGCAACATTGGCAGGCGCACCGCCGGGCATAGGCAGAAAAGATGGAGCTTTCGCTAAAGGTCCGGGTGCTGATGCGACAAAATCTACGAGTACCTCGCCAAGCGCAACTATCAGGGACATAGACTGGTGTCCTTTCCCCTATTACCGCCACTTGCGGCAGGTAATCTTTGTACCAACGCCCAAATTGGAGTCAATCTCGAAATCGTCCATCAACCGTTTGGCACCCGGTAAGCCCATACCCATTCCCCGCGAGGTGGTATAGCCATCTTGCATCACCTGTTCAATGCTCTCAATACCCGGACCCTGGTCTTCACACACAATCTCAATGCCCTTGCGCCCGTTCTTTTCCACAGGGCGCGAGGTGATGATACCGGTGCTGGCATAGAGAAAGATATTGCGTGCCAATTCGCTAACCGCAGTGGCAATGCGGGCTTGGTCTACCGCCCCAAACCCTAAACTCTTGGCAATGTCTCGGGCTGAGGAGCGAGCGGTAACAATATCCAGGTCAGTGCGTATTGTCGTCACACCGGTTGACTGCATTGGCATAGGTTTTTCTCTTTCTCCAGCCTAAGCCTCCTGCATTTGCGGTGCCAGTTAGCTTGGCTCTAAACTACGTGGCGTGCGAGCTATGCGAGATGGTTGTACGCCATGCACGCCAATCGAAAAACGCGATAATCCAGATACCCAACTCTATTCCTGCTGACACCATACACCAAAAACAAATTTCCTGAATAATCACCAGTTGTATCATGACAAGATAGAGAGAAAAGAGCACACCAGCGGAGGCAATGAACAAGATAAGGGTGGGGAGCGGAACAGGACCAAGCGTATTGGTTTGGGTAGAGAGTATCCCAAGTATCAGAAAAACGAGATAGCCTCCTACACCCAAAAAAGCCACCGGTAGTCCATTGCCCGGTGGTATCGTACTCCATGCGCTTGCTTGGACTGCCTCACACCCCCCGCCTGAAGGACATACCATACTCGTGCTGGTTTGAATACGGGACAAGGAGAGATAGAGTGAATCAAGAAATCCAATCAACGCCAACAACGATAGGGACATACGTAGATAAAGAGAACGTGCTGCTTTCATCATGTGGTTATTGATCTAGTTTACGCCTTTTGCAGCAAGGGCTGCGTCAATCTCCTGAAACAAGTCACCTATTTCAACTTTTTTGCCGTCAACAACAAAGGTAGGAGTAGCGTTGATCCCGACCTGCCGACTGGTACTAGCAGCAAGGGTTATGGCATCCCGGTATTTGCCGCTCTCTAGGCAGGTTGCAAATTCCGCCCGGTTGACCCCGATTTGCTCCGCATAGACAGGATAATGGGAAACCGTTGGCTCTGCTGCATTGCTCCATTCATCCTGTTGTCTAAATAGTATATCATGCATTTCCCAAAATTTGCCCTGTTCACCAGCACATCTGGCTGCTTCGGAGGCTTTGGGGGCTTTGGGGTGAATATTCAGCGGGAAATCGTGAAAGATGAGACGGACTTTGCCGGGTTCTAGGTAATCGCGGGTTAGCCCTGGCTTGATATTCTGGGCGTGAAAGGCACATGCAGGGCATTGGAAATCTGAGTATTCTACGACAGTCACAGGGGCATCAGGTTGCCCTAGGTAGTAGAGTCCATCAACGGTAGTGCCAACGGGAATACCGTCTTCTGTTGTTGCCGGCTCTGATGCATCGGATGGGTTGTCGGTATCTGCTGGTTCAGCAGGGGTATCCTCGTTGGCTGTTGCTTCTGTTGGTGCTGTCGTGGCATCGGCGGCTATCGCTGGTGTTGGCACGGGGGTGGTGTCGTTTGCGGTGTCGCTCTCGGCAGGGGGACTAGAGGTCATCGCAAAGATAAGCACCACGCCAACAACGGCGATAATGCCAACCGCCACATAGAAGATGGTGAGAGAGTTGGTAGGGGTGGGAGCAGTAACTTGCCGCCCGCGTTGTTGTTTCTTACTCATAAACTCCTATTCCTCTTCACATGTGCATGTACCCTGTCCACCGCAGCACTCGTGATCATGGTCGTGACCGTGGTCATGACCGTGGTCGTGGTGTCCCTGTCCGCCGCAGCACTCGTGATCATGACCGTGACCGTGGTCGTGGTGTCCCTGTCCGCCGCAGCATTCGTGATCATGACCGTGGTCGTGGTGTCCCTGTCCGCCGCAGCACTCGTGATCATGACCGTGACCGTGGTCGTGGTGTCCCTGTCCGCCGCAGCATTCGTGATCATGACCGTGGTCGTGGTGTCCCTGTCCGCCGCAGCACTCGTGATCATGACCGTGGTCGTGGGCTTGTTTGTGGTCATGATGATGCCCATGCCCACCACAGCATCTGCTGCGTTGTACCGTGCGCCGGAGACGGGTTATTGGGGCTTCTTCAAACTTGAGTTGCTTATAACTGGCGATGGCTTCGGTAGCATCTGGAGCGACTTCTATCTCTACATAAGCGCATGACCGTGTCTCTGCCCGTTGGTATGCATAGTCTACCATACTCTTGGCAATGCCAAGTTGTCGCACGTTTGGTTGTACGTATATATCTTCAAGGTAGGCATAGGCGGCAGTTGTCCAAGTGGAGAGTCGGTAGTTTATCTGGAGACACCCCACAGCTTGCTTGTCCACTTCAGCTATGATCCACTCACTAAAGCCAGTTGTGAGTAGCGAGTACACCAGGTCGATAAGGGGTGGTAGTTCAGGGATGTGGTCGGCATGCGCTTCCTGCGCCATTTCGCGGATGAGCGCGGCGATGATGGGGGCATCTTGTTCTGCCTCTTCTGGCTTGCAGAGACGTAGCAGGTATTCTTCTTCAAATTTCATAGGATTATTTACTCTCGTTCTTACTTACATTGTTCATTACATTATAATAGCAGAAAGCAACAACTGATGCAATGAGGGGGGGCAAACGATTGTAAAATCCAAGCTACCCTCGCCCTGGGATAGGATTCATCTGGAGAGCCGTTGCATGCAACGGCTCTTCCCCCCCATCCCCTAGCCCCTTCCCCCACCGCGGGGAGCAGGGGAATTGGTTCCCCCCATCCCCTAGCCCCGCGTCCCACCGCGGGGAGCAGGGAGACCGTAGAGCCGTTGCATGCTACGGCTCTACAAGCGGAGCGGGGGCAGGGGGGAGAGAATACCCCCCCTCACTACTGCTGCGGCAACCCCCACAACCGCACCGTTCCATCATCAGACCCCGATGCAATCATATGTCCATCTGGCGAAAAGGCAATCCCCGTTACCCACGAGGTATGCCCCGCAAGCCGGTTGATTATCTGCCCTGTGCGGACATCCCAAATGTTCACCATTTTGGTATTCAGCCATGACCCCGTGACGAGAATGGTATTATCTGGCGAAAAGGCAATACCAGATACCCAATCATCCCCCTGCAACGTATGGACAAGCTCGCCCGTATGCACTGACCAGAGCCGTATTGTCCCATCATCTGCCCCAGAAGCCAACAAGTCACCATTTGGCGAAAAGGCAAGACAGCGGACCCAATCGGTATGGTCTTGCAGTTGGTAGAGCAACGTCCCATCTTGCACCCGCCACACAAGCACCTGCTTGTCCCAAGAAGCTGATGCCAAAAACTCACCATTTGGCGAAAACGCCACATCGCTAATCCGGTCTGTATGCCCCTCAAATGTGCGGATAACCGTTCCGCTCTCAATATCCCACAGCTTAACCGTTGTATCATACAACCAAGACCCAGAAGCCAACATCGTGCTATCTGGCGAGAAGTCCACTGCCGTCACCGCATCGGTATGCCCCTTCATCGTGCGGATGGGTGTCCCATTGACAGCATCCCACAGCTTGATACTGTGGTCCCAAGAAGCCGAAGCCAACAACCGACCACCCGGCGAAAAAGCAATATCTACTACCTGGTCTGTATGCCCCTTGAGCGAATGGAGAACGATACCATCGCGCACCCGGCGCAGGTGAATAGTCCCATCATAGGAGCCAGACGCTATCGTCGTGCCATCGGGAGAAAAGGAGACGCTCACCCCCTCGGCAGCATCCCATACGAGCATCCGCCGCATAGAACCATCGGCTATATCCCACAGCACCAGAGTGTTTTGGGTCGCGGTGGCGAGGGTCTGACCATCCGGCGAAAACAGCATCATTTCTCCCGCGGGACCATCTAGCTGCCTAAGTTGC
This sequence comes from uncultured Chloroflexaceae bacterium, assembly GCA_964410555.1. GTDB lineage: Bacteria > Chloroflexota > Chloroflexia > Chloroflexales > Chloroflexaceae > JAAUSY01. The sequence continues at coordinate 27,451 of CAYPHM010000041.1, forward strand.
TCGCCTGAGCGCGTCTCCCACAGCGTCACTACATTGGTTATTGAACAGGTAGAGAGAATCTCACCGTTTGGCGAAAAGGCAACATAGGGTTTGCTCGCCGTAGTAATGACTCGCTGCACATGCCCATCTGACAAGCTCCAAAGCCCAACAACCCCCCCAGATGTTGCCGCTATTGTAGTAGTATCGGGGGAAAAAACCGGATTACCCGGTCCGACCATCGTGCGGCGTACCTTGCCAGAAGGCACCTGCCAAAGCAAAACCATAGAGTAAGAATTGGCTCCCTGTACCACCCGGCGGGCTTCAGCAGCAAGGGTCTTGCTATCTGGCGAAAAAGAAACATTGCCAACCCAGGTATAGTAGCCCTCTTCGTTCCAACCCATTGGACCTTCTAGGGTTTGCAACAACGTACCAGTTGGCAATTCCCAAAGATTAACCGTCATGTCATTGGAGCCAGAAGCAAGGTACTTGCCATCTGGCGAAAAGGCAACACTGTTGACCTCGTTGGTATGGGCTTCAAGCACCTGATGTAGTACCGCCTTATCAGTGTGCCAAAGTTGGATAGTGTAGTCGGAGAGGGCAGCAGCGATGGTGGTACTATCTGGCGAGAAGGCGACATCAAGAACACGAGCCCCCGTCTCAAGCCAGCGGTGTTCGGCTAAAGTTAGCGTATCGTGCAGGTAAACCCCAGAGGATGAACCAATCGCTATCATATTCCCATTTGGCGACCAGTCTATAGCAGAGATATGCCCCTTTCCCCATCGGGCTAGTTGCACCACTTGGTCAGCATTATCTGCCACAATCACGGTTTTTGGTTTGGGGATCAGCGTACCAGACGAAGCGATAACCTCATGGGTTTGGTGGATATGGGCAGGGTCTATCGTCTCCATAGCGGGGGACGTTTGGGGAACATAGCTGGCTATTGGAGGCGAGGGGGGCGAGGATGACGAGGATGACGAGGATGACGAGGGGGGCGAAGATGGCGAGGGGGACGAAGATGACGAAGATGACGAAAACCCACATGCCCCAACAACAACCAGCGCAAGACAGAGGACGAGGAGCCCCCACCAAGAGATGTTCTGTATGTGTAGCTTGTTTCTCTGATTCATATAGATATTGTAGCACAAGAACACCCGCGTTCTATGGTAGAATAAAGAGCATAGAGAAAAAACCGGGGGTATCAACCCCCCTCTTTTGCTAAGATGCCTGTGTTCTTGAAGTGACGTGCAAGAAGGAGATACCAATGGCTAACAACCTGCGATCTTTGCTGACCTTTGGCAGGGTAGGGGTAGTGTTGCTCGTACTGATCATCGTATTTGTTGCTGGTTGTGGGGGGAACTCCGGGGATATACCCGCATCCTTTCGGGTAATAACGCCTACCAGTGCGCCAACCGACATGCCAGCACCCACCGACACGCCAACACCTACCGACACGCCAGCACCCACCGACACGCCAGCACCCACCGACACGCCAGCACCCACCGACACGCCAGCACCTACCGACACACCAGCACCTACCGACACGCCAGCACCTACCAACACACCAGCACCTACCAACACGCCAGCACCTACCGCAACAGCGGAAGAAGAACAAGCGGAAGCAACGGCGGAGATCGAAGATCAGCCGGTACAAATCACTGGCACCTACAGCTATACCAACCCCTTCTTCACAGAACTGTTTGTGCATAATCATATGGTCATATTGGTAGACATCCACGGCTTTGTTGTGCGCGACCCTGAATGGGAATCGCCGGTTGAGTCGCAGGTGTTGGGCTATATGGATATGGATACCAACGAGCAGCAGGCAACCTATACCCTCAATTTGCCAGAACTCCCCACAGGCACCTTTAACGATGTCAACCCGAATGGTGAGGACGAGCAAGGGGTGCAAATCTTCGCCATTGAATATGCTCCGGTCATGGCAGATGACCCCTTCTATGTGGGCAATGACCCCATGATCGGGTGGCCCTCTAGTGACTCTTCAACAATTGTCGCCACTACGCCACAGGAATCGGGCGAGATCATCGGCGGCAAGCTGATCATCTGGTCGCCGGATGACCAACAACAATTTCCCCAAGATTTTGGGGATGATGATCTGCTCTTCACAGATGACGACCCGGTAATGGATGTCCCCGCAGGGTACAGCGTCATTGACCTAGACGAAACCCCCTTTGCCATCATCCGTGAGGTTACGCCAGAAATAACGCTCTACGAGGCAGAAGATGCCGGGATGAAAGACTACACCGATAGCCGCTATAGTGAAGCCTTCCAACAGCTTGTTGAGGTGTTGCGGGTACGCTATGCCTTCCCGGAGAAAGCCCCTGACTGGGACGCACTCGAAGAAGAACTGCTGCCACGCATTGAAGCGGCAGAAGAAGATGAAGACGTTATTGGTTTCTGTGAAGCCCTGATGGTCTTTGTGGCAGCATTTGAAGATGGACACGTTGGCACTGTCTGCGACCCACAAGCATCCGGTGGGGGGTCTTTTGAAGACTTCGAACGGCTGTTCCCGCTAGGCGGCTATGGACTCGCCATACGGCAGCTAGACGATGGGAGCGTACTGGTCGTCAATGTCAGCCGGGGCAGCCCGGCGGCAGACGCTGGCATAGTGCAGGGGGCAGAGCTACTGACCTTCAACGGCGAGGAGATTACCCAAACGATTCGCCATGAGCCATTGCTCATTGGCAACTCCTTCTCCACAGACCATACCCAACAGCTAATGCAAGAAAAATTAGCCCTACGTGCGCCTATAGACACCCAATCCCAGGTGGTCTTCAAAAATCCAGGTATGGAGATGACCCAAACCGTCACAATGACCAGCATCTTTGAGTTTGACAGCTTTCTCTTCACCAATGATGAACCACGTACCGACCAACTGTTGCCAGTAGAGTTTGAAATCCTGGAGAGTGGGGTTGGCTACATCAGTCTCAACTCCAACATGGACGACATGCAGCTAACGCTACGGCTGTTTGAGCGGGCATTGCAGCAATTTGAAGAGGCAATGGTAACGGACATCATCATAGACCTGCGCCACAATGGGGGCGGAATTATGCTCAGTTATGCCAGCTTCTTCACCGCCGAAGAGCTCACCATGCCCTACCACGAGTACTACAATGAGGAAACCGGCGAGTTTTCGCCGCCTATCAACACTGCCCCCCCCATCGTAGAACCGTGGGAGCGACAGTATTTTGCCAATCAGATAGCCGTCTTGGTAGGCCCATCGTGTAGCAGTGCGTGTGAAGGGGAAGCCTACCTCTTCAGCCAACTACCCGATATTGACACCTTCGTTGTGGGACATTATCCCACCGCTGGGATGTTTGGCGAAGTAGGGCGCGGACAATTTTTACTGGCACCGGGGGTACAGTTTCAAGCCCCGTTTGGTCGCCCGGTGCTGCCCTCTGGTGAGTTGTTCATTGAGGGCTCCGGTATCACCCCCACAGTGCAAGTGGAGCTCACCCGCGAAGCCCTGCTTGGCGAGGATGATGTAGTGCTTCAAGCGGCAGAAGATGAACTCTTGAATCGACAACAGGCGGCAGCAGAGCAAGAAATGCAAGAGTTTATGCCACCACCGACTGAGGTCGTCACCTACAACGCTGGTGAGGTGGTGGTGCGTGAAACAATTGGTTTGTCGCTTACGGTCATTGAGGATTGGCAGGTGATAGATAGCGGCGGGGACTTCGTGATGCTGTATCCGGTGGGTGCGCCAATGACTAGCACCATCCCAATGATCAGAATGGGTGCAGGTCCGGTTGAGGAGATGTTCTTTGGCAAAGAGGTGGACCCCGAAGCATCGCTGGATGACTGGATAGATACGATGGAGTATGCCGAGGAGGAGATTATCAGTAATCGGACTGATATAACTGTAGATGACAACCCCGGACGTATGCTTGACCTACGCTCTGATGATGTGGCAGATGGGGAAGCACATTTTCGTATGGTCTTTGTACGACTAGACAACAACCGGCTCTTCTTCTTACAAATGGCTACCCTCATGGGCGAGTGGGATGAGGAATCGTTTGCTGCGATCATTGATGCCGTCCGCTTCTTTCCTCCGGAGGAGTCCAGCGATGTAGGGATGGATGAATCGCCTCTTATGGGCGAAGCGGGAGGCGAACTGGTCAGCGAGGAAGGCGGGTTTGCGGTAACAGCACCAGAGGGGTGGTTAGCACAGCAGGAAGGGACTAATGTCTTCTTAACCAGTACCGATTCTGAACAGTTTATCCTGATGTTGAGCGAAAGCAGCGAAAATCTGGCAGAAATTTTTGGCATAGAGGAAGAAGATATTACCGGAGAGGGGTTGCTGGAGAGCATCCAACAGGAGCTGGAGCTTGAAGCGGAGCCAGAGGATAGCGAAATCGCCGGCAAACCGGGACGAATGGTAGAGGTGTCTATGAACGAGTTGGGGCAGACCTACGTTGGGCAAGTTATTGTCTTGGAGCTAGGGGGGGATCGCTTCATGGTGATACAGTCTATGGGACCAGAGGGCGCGTGGGATGAAGCGCAGTTTGGGGAGATACTCGATACCCTGCGCTTCCTTGAACCGTAGAAGCACAAAAATACAACGTCCGGGCAAGAGATTCCCGACAGAAACGCAAAAACGCAGAGATATGGGACTTTGCCCGGCTGCGTTTTACGCTTTATACCTGCCCCCGCTCCCCCCTGCCCCCTCTCCCATAGGACGACACCCTCTCCCCCCCCCTGCCCCCTCTCCCATAGGGCGACAACCCTCTCCCCCCTACCCCCGGCTCCCATAGGGCGACACCCTCTCTCACCCCTACCCCCGCTCCCATAAAGGGCGAGGGGGAAACCACCTGCCCGGTTCCCCT
>CAYPHM010000042.1:0-32259 GCA_964410555.1 uncultured Chloroflexaceae bacterium
GGGGTTAGGGGATGGGGGGATTGCGACCCTCTCCCCCTGCCCCCTCTCCCATAAAGGGCGAGGGGGAGCCGCACCTTGTCCGGTTCCCCTTCTCCCCTCGGTGGGGGAAGGGGTTAGGGGATGGGGGGATTGCGACCCTCTCCCCCTGCCCCCTCTCCCATAAAGGGCGAGGGGGAGCCGCACCTTGTCCGGTTCCCCTTCTCCCCTCGGTGGGGGAAGGGGCTAGGGGATGGGGGCTGCCCGGAGTGTGTTCATCCCTTCTCCCCTCGGTGGGGGAAGGGGCTAGGGGATGGGGGCTGCCCGGAGTGTGTTCATCCCTTCTCCCGCGTAGTGGGACGCGGGGCTAGGGGTAGGGGCTAGGCGTTGCCTCTATCTCGTTAAGCTGTTCCTCTGCACTGTCTTTCCACATAGTATTTATGGCAATCTCTTTGCAAGACTCAAAATCATCAATAGCCTTGGCTATATCTCCTTTGAACTTGTAGGCAAGACCACGCGCATAGTAGTCTTCTGCACGACAATTGTCATCTTCTATGATCGGGGTAAAAAGCACAATCGCCTGCTCATAATCTTGGACAGCCCGGTTATGGTCGCCTATTGCATCGTAGACGAACCCCCGACCATTGTAGGCATATGGATCATATTCATCTAAACCAATCGCTTTGTTAAGGTCTTCAAGCGCACGCTCAAAGTCTTGGTTCCAGTAGTGTGAGTACCCTCGCCCGGTATAGGCACGGGCAAAGGTGTTGTCCACGTCTATTGCTTCGGTGTAGTCCTCAATGGCTTGGGCATACTCCCCTTTTAGCTGATAGACCATTCCGCGGTTGTAGTAGATATGAGGGTCTTCGTCATTCAGCGCAATCGCTTCATCAAAGTCGGCAATCGCTTGCGTATAATTGCCGGTATTGCGGTAAGCACTCCCCCGTTTGAGGTATGCATCCCCATACTCTGGGTCTATCTTAATAGCTTCGTTAAATTCCTCGATAGCTTCCTCAAACTTGCCCTCATCTAAGAGTTCCTCGCCTTGCTCGTAGTAAGCTGTTGCATCTTCAGCAAGAAACACCATCCACGCTACCACCCCCACGACCATCAGCACTACTGCTGCTATTCCCCACCACAGAGATTGCTTGGAGCTAGGCGATGGTGATTGCCCTGATGAAGCGATAGGGGGAAGCGGGGGGAGAGGCTGCAATGGTGATGGGGGTTGGGGTATTTGGGTTGGGGCTAGTTCTGTTGGGGCAACTTGTGTTGCATGAGCAGGTGGCTGAGGATAAACCACCGTTTTGTTGGATGATGATGGTTGTTGCTGTGGTGGTTGTTGGGGTTCTATAATAGTCGTTTGCATAGCTGGTTGTGCAGCGTAGACCAACGCTTGCCGAAAAGCCTCTACATTGGTAAACCGATGTTTTGGCTGAATTTCTAGGGCTTTCATCAAGGCATGAGCTATATGTATAGAGAGCCGAGGGTTGAGAAGGTTTGGTGGACGTAAGGGGTCGTTTGTGGTAGCGATACGGTCTGTTACCAGAGCGGGGGGATGACCGGTGAGCAGGTGGTAGAGTGATGCCCCCAAGCTATAGATGTCGCTTTGTATAGTGGTATGTATCCCCCCTATACCACCCCATTGTTCTAGTGGGGCATAGGTAGGGGTAAGCCCCATACGCGAGCTTTTGGTATCATCCGTTCCCTGCTTGAGCAAGCCAAAATCTACCAGCTTAATCAACCCATCCGGGGTTAGGCGGATATTCGCCGGTTTAATATCACGGTGGAGAAGTGGAGGGTTCTGTTTGTGAAGGTAGATAAGGGCATCACAGACTTGGATAGCATAGCCCAACACTTGGGCTTCAGTGAGCGGTTTCCCTTGTTGGCGTTGCAATACTTCAAGCAAACTTTGCCCAGGGATAAGCTCCATCACCAGAAACCCTGTTCCCCGTTCCTCGAACATATCGTAGTAATCAGGGAGATGGTCGTGGTGGAGCCGGTGCAATACCGCAAACTCGTTCTGAAAAGCACGGGTATTGGCAGGGTCAAAGGTCTCTTTCAGCGCGACAGTTTGCCCATTGCGCGTGTCTTCTGCTTGATAGACTGCCCCAAAGCCACCATACCCAATAACCTCACCTATCTGATAGTGGGTGAGGTGAGTACCAGGATTGCGTAGGGTTATGGCATAGTGCAAGTGCATACCACATTGGCGACAGAATTTTGCAGTATCAGTATTACTAGCTCTGCAACCGGAACCATTTTGTTGGTCAAGACAAATACGCATAGGAGTTTTACCAAGAGAATAGGATTACCAACAAACATTATAGCAGATACTCTAGGCAAAATGCAAAACGTCATTGAGGAATTTTTATTTGGGCGAGGGGGAGCTGTCCGGTCTCCCTTCTCCCGCTTGCGGGGGAAGGGCAGGGGATGGGGGCTGCCCGGACTTTGACACAACCCGGCGATTACCCCCCAGCATACCCCAAAGATACATCGGCATGGTACAATGGGGCGGTATATGCGAACGCCTAGAGATACGAGAGGTTAGGTTGAGGTAGACATGCTGAAACGACTTCCCATTGGGCAAATGGTTGTGTTGCTTTTGTTTGTGTTCGTGGGCAGCATGGGTATAGGGATACCTTATGGAGGGCTACGCCAGCAACAGCAAGCCCAACAACGCGAGACCATGACTTCCCCTTCCTCTCCAGCTACAATAACCCCTGTGCAGTCTCCCACCCCTAGCCAAACCCGAACCCCTATGGTTACTTCCCCAACACCCTTGCATGCCCCTACCCCAGAACCCTACCTTATGACGCTGCTCAAGACGCGCTACCAAGTGCCAATACTTGGGGTTATCTCGGTGTCCCAACTGGCTACTGGCTTTGGAATCTTCATGGTTGGTATCCTAATCAGTATTTTTGTGCCTATTCTTCTGCGGCAATATCAGGCAAAACAGGCAGATCTTGCCTATCAATTCAACCCCTACATTACCGAGGGTGCCATCACAACCCCCTCGCTTTTCTTTGGGCGCGAGGAGATACGCAATACGGTATTGACTACGGTTCATACCCAGCATATTGCCCTTTACGGGGCACCACAGCAGGGCAAAAGTTCCCTTATGCTCCATCTAGCCTACCAACTTGGGCGGCAAATATGGGCAGACTACCATATTGTGCCAGTGCTGCTTGACATGAAAGCGGGTGAAGAACGCAGCTTTTTTGCTACTTTGATGAAGCAGTGCTTGGAGAAGCTGAAACACAAGCATCGCTCGGTACCAGAGCAGCTGCATCTCCACGAGCTATCTTCCCCACAGCAGTATGCTATCCAACAGTTTGCCGAGGATATGCAGCAAGTGCGAGAGGTGCTCGATACCCGGCCGGGTCGTCCCTTGCGACTAGTGCTATTGATTGACGATGGCGATTTTCTCAATAGCTATGCCCCCACAACGCTTGCTGACTTTGCGGCTTTTTTTACTGATTACGGCGGTGAGTATGCCCGTTGTATCCTCTGCCGAACGCAGCCTGACCAGCGAGGGTGGCAGGAGCCAAGCCCACCCTGGCAGGCGATGTTTACTATTGAGCACAAGCTAGGGGCTCTGACTGTTGATGAGGCAAAGCACTTGATTACTGACCCTGTGCCAAACTATCGCTATGAGCGGGAGTCCATCGAGATGATCATTGAGAAAAGTCAACGAGACCCGCAGCAGATTCAGCGGATATGTCGGGGGGCTGTGGCAGCAATGTTGGAGCAAAAACGGGGGCGTATTACCCGTGAGCATGTGGAGCGGGCAATCGTTGGTCTTGGGTGAGGGGTGCCTTTCATACCAATGGGGGACCAAAGGGGAGTTGCTCATTCCCCTTCTCCCCGCGGTGGGCGAGGGGGCAGGGGATGGGGGGCAACAAGAAGGGCAAAATTTCTTTGATAGTGCGACTTTGACGTAGCCCTACCTTTGCTTCTTTTCTTCTCGCCCGTTGAAATTTTTGGCAACATGCGCTATACTATCCAACACAGGTGCCAAAGAGTGGCAGATACATGCTAAACCCCGCCAGGGCCGGGAGGCAGCAACGGTAGGCGTGTTCCTCTGGGTACTCCGAGGTACCTGCGACCACAAAGCATGGGAGCGGGATACCTGCCATTTTAAGGTAGGTTTTTTTGGTATTTGCGTTGGGCTAGTAAGGCATGCTATAATACCCCTATCCCGAAAGTAACCGGTGCCGGGTAGTGTAACGGTAGCACTCCAAACTTTGGATTTGGTTGTTCAGGTTCGAATCCTGACCCGGCAGCCATGCACCACTTTTATGGTCGTTTTTCAACAGAACAGCGTTGAGTTGGGATAACCCCCTACAGTAATCACAGTACCACCAGCTTCACGCTGTTTCATAGTGCAGGGAAGCAGCCCGCTTCGCTGCTTTTTTGTGGTTTCAGCAAAGCAGAACAAAACCTTGTAGCCCCACAGTTTTGGAAAGCAGGATTAATGGCAGGAAGATTGCAAATTTTCAGTGGAAACTCCCATCGGGTGCTTGCTCAAGAAATAGCCGATACCTTAAACATCAACTTGGGCCGTGCTGAAGTTGGGGTGTTTGAAAATGGCGAGACCCGAGTCCGCCTAGAAGATAACGTCCGGGGATGTGATGTCTTTGTGGTACAACCCACCTGCACCCCTGTTAATGAGAGCATCATGGAACTGCTTATCCTTATTGATGCGCTACGTCGAGCATCCGTCTTTCGCGTCACAGCCGTCATCCCCTACTATGGCTATGCCAAGCAGGAAAAGAAGACCACTGGACGCGAACCCATCTCTGCCAAACTCGTGGCAAATCTTATCCGCACCGCAGGAGCAGACCGCATCTTGACGATAGACCTGCATGCCCCCGCCATAGAAGGCTTTTTTGACATCCCAGTAGACCATCTTCAGGCAGCACCGCTCTTAGCAGACCACATACGGAGTTTGCATTTGCCCGATATTGTTGTCGTCTCTCCAGATGCAGGCGGTGTACCGCGAGCAAACAGTTTTCGTCAACATATCCCGAATACCCGGTTAGCCATTATTGCCAAACAACGCATCGGTCCCGATATGACCCGTGTCGTAGAGATGGTAGGCGATGTTGAAGGAAAAACAGCGATTATCGTTGATGATATGATTTCTACCGGGAAAACGTTATTAGGAGCAGTGCGTATCCTAGAAGAACGTGGGGCAAATGCTATCTATGCCTGCGCCACACATGGCGTATTGACCCAGGAATCTATCAATATCATTTCGCAAACATCACTGGTTCAAACTATTGTTACCAACACCATAGCTCAGCCATTGTCTATAGCAGATGCTCATATTCAAGCCATTAGTGTTGCCCCACTCTTTGCAGAGGCGATTATGCGTATTCATAAAAACCTTTCGTTGAGTGTCCTGTTTTCCTAGTGCAGAGTAGCAAGACCCGCGCTGGAGCAATATTCCCAAAGAGGGGAAGGCTTTTTCCTAGCTTATCTCCGGGGACAAACCAAAGACAACCTAAAAATAGGACTTTTGGTTCCCCTTATCCCCCTAGTTACTTGTAACTAGATGTGGTAAGATAAGCCCCAATTCACAATACCAAATGTTGGATAGTTACGAGGGAGTTGCAATTATTCCTAACCTATCTAACGGGAAGGAGTGTATTCCATGACCTATGGAGAACAACAAACCATGACCCTACCACAAAGTGAAGTATCGTACAACGAAGTTTACCCAACAGGAATCAGTACCAAAGGATTCCCGACCAGTGGAAACGGAGTTGAATCTATGGCTCACACCAATGGAACCCATCCTGTGGTCCGCGAACGTATCTCAAACCGGGTGCGTTCCCTGCCATCATCAGGTATTCGCCGCTTCTTTGACATTCTCGCCTCTATGCCAGATGTTATCTCGCTTGGGGTTGGAGAACCAGATTTCATTACCCCCCAACAGATTCGGGCTGCTGGTCAGCGGTCTATAGATGTGACCACTGGCTATACCTCAAATTCCGGCATCATGGCATTACGTGAAGCTGTAGCCCATCATCTCGAAAAACGCTACCAAGTACATTATGAGCCAAAGACCGAAGTCTTAATGACCGTGGGGGTAAGCGAAGGGATGCAAAGTGCTGCCCTTGCGCTCTTCAATGCTGGTGATGAGGTCATCATTCCAGAACCATGCTTTGTTGCCTATCCTGCGGCTGTTATTCTGGCTGAAGCTACCCCGGTCTATGTACCAACGTATGCCAGCAATGGGTTTGAAGTAACCGCTGAGGATATAGAACGGTATATTACCCCAAACACCCGTGGTATCTTGATTGGCTATCCCAATAACCCCACAGGTGCTGTGGTAAGCCGCGAAGGGATGCTGAAAATTGCAGCCCTTGCAGAACGCTATGATTTGGTAGTTTTGTCTGATGAAATCTATGACCGCCTGGTCTATGGGGTTGAGCATGTCTGTTTTGCTGCGTTGCCAGGGATGCGTGAGCGAACCGTGCTTATGGGTGGTTTTTCCAAGTCCTACGCCATGACTGGTTGGCGGTTGGCGTGGGTTGCCGCTCCAGAGGAAATTACCGAAGCGGTAACAAAGGTCCATCAATATGCCATCATGTCAGCCCCGACCATGAGCCAATACGCTGGCTTGGAAGCCCTCCGCAATGGTGAGGAGAGTGTCCTAGAAATGCTGGCAGAGTATGACCGTCGTCGCCGCGTGATTGTAGATGGGTTTAATGCAATAGGTCTCCCAACAGTTGAGCCAAAGGGGGCTTTTTATGCCTTTCCCCAAGTAAGCCACTTAGGGTTGAGTAGCGAAAAGTTTGCCGAACGGCTGCTGCTTGAAGAAGAGGTTGCTATGGTTCCTGGTGATCCGTTTGGTCCTAGCGGTACGGGGTATATGCGTGCGTGCTATGCTACAGCAATGGATCAGATCGAAGAGGCCTTAGAGCGGATTCAACGGTTTGTCCGTCGTATTTCTTAAGTACAGCAGGCAAATCAACAAAAGCCTAGGTAAATCAACCAAAAAGCAAGCAGTCAGCAGCGTGGCTGGCTGTTCTTTCTCTCCCCTTCTTGAATCTTGAATATAGGAGTAGAGCATTACTATGGCAGAAAATCACGCCCCTACGTCACAGACACCAACGGGTATGGTGCAATGTGCGCTAACCGGTAAAGAACTCCCTGCACAGGAGGCTTACTGGGCTCCCCCCCTTATCACCTTTCGCCAGCTTATCACGGCAATTTTTCAAACGCTTACCAGCAATCCGGGTAATCTTGGGCATGTGCTCTTTGCCGAACAATCAGATGTCCCCTACGACCCGGAAGTACGCGAAGAGTTGGCTTCGCGCCGCACTTCTGAACAAATGAAACTCATCTTGCTACTGCTGGCTCTGGTGGCATTGATTGTCCTACCAATCTATCTCCTAGCAACCTAGCGGCATCGGCAAGGCAAGAAAGGATGCATACCTCCTGGTTTTGCCCCGCCCTGCCGAAGCCACTATTGCTACCACCTTTGTTCCCCTTATTCCCCCTATTGCGGGGATGCCTGCCGGGTCACTTCATCACCGTTGGGAGATACACCCAATACCCTGGATGTTGTTGTTGATCTTGCTCGACCACCGTTGTCGTGATAGGTATTTGTGCATGCTTGTCTGCACTGGTACCCTTTACCCCTACCGTGATGGTTATGGTGTCTGTATCCCCAACCACCGCCGTTTCCGGGATGCTCACTTGAATGTCAAATTGCTTGCTTGCCCCAGAGCCAATCAGGGTTTCTTGTGGTTCTATTGCTGATAGGATAGCCGCTGGTGCTGCTGTGGCTGTTGTTGTCCAAGCATTGCCATAGCCCCCGATAACTACCGTTTCGTCATCTAGGCTCTTGTTGGACAGCTTAAGCCGATACGTCACTATCTCCCCAACAACCCCATTTTGGGCTTCTACCGGCAGTTCGATGACCTCTGTAGGGCTTGTGACAAGGGTTTCCTCAAGTGAGGGGACATCTGGCTTTTCAATTGTGGTGCTAACCGTGACAGCACTCGATACCTGCATATTGCCATTTGATGTTGCCATGATCATTGCTGTGCCGGTGTCGCTGTAGGTAGCGGTTAGCGAGGTTTCAATGCGTGGTATCTTTACCGTAACAGCAAATTCTATTGTTTCACCTATCTCCAATGGACCTATATCATTCCCGCTGCTCCTTCCCGGTAGATTTAAGTCTGTGTCCCAAGTACTGTTGGGAATGGATATATAGAAGGTATCAGAAATATTGCCGGTGTTGGTCACAGAGAGGGCATAGGTGACAGAGGTGTTGGGCAATCCCATTTTCGTGGGGTCAGCCATCTCAAGGGCTACCCCATAGGTTGCCCCCGCTGTCGTTTCTATTGTAAACGTGTCTTGAAGCGCCGGTGTTCGGATACTTGTTACCGTCAAGGTCGCAGTATCTTTGCTATTGAGTTCTGCATCAGCCGGAATTGCCACGATGATGTGGAAGGTTGCGCTATATGCCGGCGAGAGGGTGAGGTTCGTTTGGCTATCATACACATCACCAGGGTATGGACTCAGGGCAAGTTGGGTATCCCACTGGTTACTGCTCAGGTCTACGATGAAACTTTCGGTAATATTGCCGGTATTGGTCAAATACGCCGTATAGGTGACGACAGTACCGGGTTTGTCTGAGAGCTTATCATAGCTGCTGATGAGGTTAGAAAAATTGCGGGTGGTCTTGGCTTGGATAATGAGGAGCGATTCTGCCGATATGGTGGGGGCTTGCTGTGGGGTAATTTTGGCGGTGATACGATTTTCACTGCCCCCATAGGCACCCTTTGGGATGGTTACATCAATGGTAAACGAATCTGTCTCGCCCGCTTCCAGCGATTCTAGCTGCTCTACACTGCTGGTTACTGCCCAGGTTGCCCCGATGAGGTCAATGGTAAACGAGTCGGTTTGGTCACTGCTATTGGTTACTTCAATGGTGTAGGTGGTTGTGCTGCCGGGCATGGCAGATGTTGACCGCTTGATTGGCGAGACTGTCAGCATTTTTCCCGCTGATTTTGTGGTGAAGACCTGTTCTACTGTGACATTAGGGTCACTCTGCGCGGCGAGGGTAAGGGTAAAAGAATCGGCTACGTTCGTAGCAGCATCAGCCGGTATCTCCACTGTTACCGCTAATTCTTGGCTACTGCCAGATGCGATGTTGGCTAGGGACGTGGGGTTTGGGGTTGTTGTCCAGCTACTGCCCGCAATGGTGACGGTATAGCTGTCGATGTTGTCGCCGGTGTTGGTAACGTTGGTGGTGTACGTAACGGTTTTGCCGGCATAGTCTGTTTGGGTGTCCTGTGGGGTGCTGATGGTGATACCAGCGGCGGTTAGGTGGGCATCGGTGGATGTGGACGGTGCGGTGTTGGCATAGACGCTAGGACTATGCGGCGCGATGGCGTAGAGGGTCGCCATGCCTAGTAGGAATCCGAAGGTGACGAATCCAAGAACAATTCTCCGATAGGTTGCCATAACCATATTCTCCTTTGGAATAACTAGAATAACAATGGATACGATGAGCCAGTAGATGTAGGGGGATGATGCTTGCGTTGGCTCAGAATAATCAAAAACAATAATAATGTTATGGTATTATATCGGGTTGCAGCGAAAAAGGCAAGGACTTTTTGCGCTTTCATTTCCTTGTAGATGTGTTTGGGCAACCGCAACTATCCCCTATGTACTCGCGTCTTATACATAAGAGTTGTATTCCCCATCTCCTCAAGAACAATGCAAGTTGAGGGAGAGAAAACCTTACCTGATGAAAGAAGACAATCTATGGCTACCTTCCCAACCTATCGTGGGCAGCAGGACATTCCAAAGAGCCTTAGTCTCTTTAACCCACGCCATTACCTCCTGCTGTTTTCGTGGATTATCTTTCGCCCATTGGCACTGAAACGCTACCTCTACGATGCTGCCCCTGAACGCTATCGCACAACCAACACAACAGAAGGTGTTGAGCAGTGTAGCAAGCTACCCGCCTATCGTAACGCCCTTTTTATGGCGTTTGTTCTTGCGCTTCTTATTGCTTTGCCAACTAGTCCGCTTATGGCAGCCATCATCAACGTTGCTCAAGGTATCCCATTTGAACCACAAGAGATCCTACCTATCATTAAAAGCGCGTTGCTCGGTGTGGTATTAGGGGGTATAGTGATATTTTTTCCCCTAATGCTCGCCAAGCAGAGCTTTGCTTTTGGGATAATGCTCATGCTGTTGTTATCCACGGTTCTTGGCATTGGTACCGGCGTGACTAGCGGTGTGGATAAAGTAAATATCATTCCTTTATTCGAGATGATTATTGGTATGCCGGGTCCATTGGCGGCTATTCTGGCAAGCAGCTTTGTTGTGGGGGTGATGTTTAGCTTGATACGTGATGGGACTAGCGGCATAGCAACCAATCTGTTTGGTATCTTTTTGGGATTTGTGTTTGGCGTAATCTTTGGGGGTATCAGTCTGGGGCATGGATGGCTAGGGGTCATGGGGATGTCGGGGTTGCTCCTCTTTGCCGGTGCTACCCGCTTGCCCTTCTCGTTGTTTCAGCTTATCCCCGCCTTGCGGCAGGGGTCGCAAGGGAAAGAGCACCCGGTTATGCATGACGAACTGTCACTGCTGCCGCTGCCCAACACGGTGCCGGTGCTCGAACGGCGACTCGCGCAGGATGAATCTGATGGTATCGCTGTTGCTGCGGACGTAGCCCGCAATCCGTGGCAGCGTTGGGGAGCACAACGGGCATTGCACCGCTACCTGCACCAACACCCACAACCGCTCCATTTCCTGACCATTATGCTGCGCCACCCAACGCTAGACGAATATCTCTACGTTCCCCATAGGGAAACGGAATGGCAGCACATTCCCCCGTTGCGTGTACTGCTTTTCGCTATGCTTGACCATAGGTATTTGCCCATTACCACAATAGCGCAAGCTAATCGCCAAGCTGACCAACTGGTTTGGTGGCTCACCCGCCCGCTTCGTACTGCTACTCGCACTCCCCTGACGCGCTACGCTGGTATGCTGGCAGATTTGCTCATGCCTGCGACTACTGCTGGTGATGCTGATGATGCTGGTGATGCTGGTAATACGGTTCGCCTGTCGCACTATGAAGAGGTCTACACTGCCCTGCGCGAGTATCCTGGCGGCGAGGAGCTTGCCAGTAGTTATAGCACGTTGGCAACGCTGCTAGACGCTACCGAACTGTCGCCTATTGCCGATGCTGCACCGCTCATACACGCGCATCTAGCCGCTGTCAATACGGTGCATGTGGATGACGGTATAGGTGAGGCGATACGTCCCGATGTACAAGTAGCATTAGCCCAATTGGGCGAGGTGGCGGCAGCCGTAGCAGACTATCAGACCAATACTGACGGCAAGGAGCAGGAGATTGCTCTTGAGCGGGCATCTGCTCTGCTTGTGGCGTTGGATGAGCACCACCTGGAGCAGGTGATGGAGCCAGAACGGGGGGTCATGCGTCAGATTATTTGCCAGTGGCGGTTGCAGGTTCGGGGGTTATGTGGTATTGTATAGGTGATATGCGGGAGTAACTCAGTTGGTAGAGTATCTGCCTTCCAAGCAGAATGTCGCGGGTTCGAATCCCGTCTCCCGCTCCATCATTCCCAAGCCTTTTGTCAGTACCACACTAACCCCCAAAACCAGAGCGAAAAAGCACTTTTGACAACACTTTTGACAACACGTTGTCAGGATCGTAGCAAATCAAAGACTTTTAGTAGTTCCCACAGCAAAAAACCCCTCCTTAACCAGCAGAATAAGAGGGTCACGAACTATTGTTGGTCTGCTCCCGTCGATGCTGCTTGCGTTGGCGTTTGCCATTGGAGCCGACGGTAAGATCGCTAAACCCCATGAGCTTGATACGCTTGTAGACATCATAGGTCGGGGCAATCCACACTTCCCCCGTGCCAAAGAAGGTCTGCAACAACCCCTCACCGCTAGTCAACGCCCCGATAAACGATTTGGTCGAGCGGCTCACGCGAAACTCAATATTGCCCTTGCGGAGCAGCGTAAAATCTCCATCTACCAGCAAATGTTCATTGTTCAGTTGGTAGCGCACAATCTCGTGTGAGGGAACAGGGCTAGACAACACACACCAGCCGGTACCCGTGAGCTTCGTTTGAAACAACCCCTCGCCGCCAAACAGTGCCGAGGAGATGTTCTTTTGCATAGCAATACCCACGTTAATAGAAGACTCGGCAGCATAGAACATCCCTTTATCTACGACCATTTCTTCATCGTTTAGGTAGATGATGATAAAGTGACCAAAGGATGGCTCTAGGTACATCTCGCCAATCCCCCGATAGAGTGGGCGAAAGGTCGACTCTCGCGTGAGTACATTGGATGCCAGCTTTTTGGCAAAGCCCCCGACTCCCCCAACCGTAGAATCGGCGGTAATGCTCCCTTTCATAAACTGGAGTGCGCCTGCTTCTATTATCACCTCACCCCCATACAGCAGGATTTTGATCTGCTTGAGCCGCATTCCCACCTGTTGCACATAGAAAAGATTTTCGGCTACGTCAACATCATCACTTCCATCAAGGCTGTTGTAGTAGAGTATCTCTACCGCACTCTGGGTACTCTGTGCCTGCTCAACCACCGTGACATTGTGGGTTGTGGTCGTCCATTGTTGCGGCTCAATAATGGAATAGCCATTGGTTGCCGCCGGCTCATGATCATAGTCGTAGATTGGCTTATCTTGGGGGGCAGCATGGGGCGCAGTATGTCGGGTATCACGCGAAATAGTAGTCGATGATGATCTTGCCAGTGAGTGCTCAGATAGCGAGTGCTCAGATGACGATAGCGATTGCTCCTCACCCCCTGCCTCGCGTTCCACATCAGCAGGCAGGGAAGACGACAATACCCCCGCATCCCCCTTGGTTTCGTTCGCAACGGTGGGGGGGGATGAGTGCTCATCCCCCTTGGTTTCGTTTGCAACGGGGGCAAGAATAGATACATTGTCCTCTTCTGGTGCTTGCTCACCTGTCCCCATAGCCAAGTCGTCTGTTTGTTGGGTATGCTTGGCTTGGGCTTGCTCTGGTTGCATGCTCTCCTGTATAGCCTGCGCTTGCATATGGGCAAGCCCATTGCGAGCATGTACGGCTATGTCATTATCGGGGTTTATATCCAGCACCCGCCGCAAGCAATAGACACATGCATCAGGCGAGTCTACTACCCCACTGAGCCAAAGCCACGCCGATTGGTTGTTGGGGTTTTCCTCAAGTGCCTGTGCCAACAAACGCCGGGCATGCACCCGATTCCCCGCTTGGTAGGCGGCTATTCCCTGACTAATGAGATCACTTGCTGTACTCATGACTGGTTAATGCTTTCTCGCCTTGCTCATGACTGGTTAATGCTTTCTCGCCTTGCTCATGACTGGTTAATGCTTTCTCGCCTTGCTCATAACTGGTTGTGGCTATCTCACCTATAAAGGGTTGATGCTCCACACTCCGCTCCTGCTGCACCAGAATGTCGCCATCCTGCCGCGCCCTCACCAGTGCCTCTACACAGATGGGGTCAAGTCCAATACCAGACTCTTCCCGCAGGATGCTTAACGCTTTCTCCACCGACATACCAGGGCGGTAGGGGCGGTCACTGGTCATGGCATCAAAGGCATCTGCCACCGCGACTATCCTACCAATAAGCGAAATCCCCTCTTTGCTAGTGCTGTTTCCGTTGATGTCTTCCTTGCGCTTGCCCATTAGCCCTTGGGGATACCCGGAGCCGTCGAGCCGTTCGTGGTGTTCTTCTATCGCTTGGCTCTCAATCGGCAGCAGCCACAGCAGGTCCGACTCCTCCAACAGCTTCATACCCAACTTCGGATGCAGTTTCATCTTGGACATTTCCTCATCAGTGAGATGGCTTGGTTTCTTGAGCACCTCATCTGGCACACCAATCTTGCCTACATCATGCAAGATACCGCCAATCTGGATATGCTCAAGCATAGTGCGTGGCAGGTTCAGTTGGCGGGCAATGGCAACAGAAAATTCAGAGACGCGCAAGCTATGCCCGCGAGTGTAGGGGTCTTTGCGGTCAATGAAGCTAGAAATACCCTTGATAATCCCCCAAAACATCTTGTAATTCTGCTCACTCAACCGTTGCGTCTCATTGAAGAGCAAGGCTAATTCATTGTACAACCGGGAAAGGTGATTGTACAGTTCAGAAAACTGGAGAATGGTCGCCGCTTGGTTTGCCATCATCTCAAAGAGGGCTATATCCTCTTCATCAAAGACACGACCATTGCGTTTGTTGAGGGCTTGAGCCCCGCCAATAATCGTCTCGTTGAGCTGCCCCCGCTCGCCGCCCAGGTCTATTTGGGGGGCTTTGAGCGGGACACACAAAATGGCGCGGGTGGTAAAGCCACTTTTTTTGTCAACCCCCCGATAGAAGTGGGCATCTTGATCTACATCATTGACCACAATATACTTGCCGGTGCTGGTGACATTGCCAATAATACCCTGATCTGCTGGCACACGCACCTCGCGGATATTCGACACCCGTTCACCCGTAGCCACATGCAACACAAGATCGCCGTTGTCTTCATCTTTAATCCAGATAGATGTTGCCTCGACCTCAAGTAAATCTTGGGCATAGTGCATAATATCATCAAGCAATTTGTCCCGTTCAAGCGTTGTTGAGAGATTGGACATGATCTCGATGAGATCACGCAACCGGCGTTCGCGGTGTTCAGCATCCAACAAATGGCTCACCCTATCTATATGGGGGGCTATGAGCATACAGAGCAACCGCAACGTCTCAAGATGGGCTTCGGTATCTTCAACGAAAGGCGGGTTGAATATTTGCACTATCCCCACTGGTTGGTCGCCAAGCATCAGCGGCATGCAATACATCGTGTGGATAATCCCACCGGCGATAGCTTCGGAGTCAATCAAGATGGATGGCATGGGGGTATGGTCTCGGCGTAGCAGTTGGGGTATCCCCTTGCGTAGGGTTTGCCCAACGCTCTCATTACAGGGATAATGCCCACCAAGCGTGTGGGTATAGTCGCCATTTCCATGCATCGCATGCAGGATGAGCTCGGTATTGATGACATCATAGAGGTAGAGTGCGCCGGATTCTCCTTTGGTTATCTCTATCAAGAGATCAAGCATCTTTTCTAAGGTTTCATGCAAGTCAGAATCGGCGACAATCGTATTTATCTGTTGGATAATATCAGCATAGGCGAGTGTCTGATCGTTGATCATTTCTCAATTCCTCCCTTGTTACTAGAGGATGGGCTAATAACGCCAGAATGAACCTAGCCTAGTTGGTTTGTCCCACGCTTTCCCCCTGCCCCCGCTCCCATATCCGGTTGTAGAGACGTAGCATGCTACGTCTTCCCCCTGCTCCCCTGCGGTGGGACACAGGGTGGGGGCAGGGGGGCTATCAAGCGAGTGCGGCTATACACTGGACTAGTTCTTCAGGATACCCCACTACATCAAACCTTTTCCCTGTTTCGGTTGCTATACGCTGGCAAGGGTAGTCGTCTAGGGTATGCTCCCCGCTATGGTCAAATGCTGCTCGTGGTAAGATGGCATAATCATACCCGATTTTTTGCAACGTGGCTACTATATCTTGCCCCGTAAGCAACCCGCTCACGGTAACATGCTCGCCAAAGAAGGTATTGGTGACAGGAACAACAGTAGCAGACAACCCATCTATGGTATGAAGTCGGTTAGCTACCTGCTGTAAGATAGGGGCAAACAATGTGCCAGATACCAGGGCAATATGCTGTTGTGTTGGGATGTGTGATGGGAGTTGGCGTTGCACACGCTTCCATCTATCGCAAAAATCGCGTGCCATCCCTACCCCATTAAAGTATTGGGGATAGTCGTCATAGGCTGCTGCCGATGGCAGGTTTTGTCCAGTCAAGAGCACAAACTCATCCCCTGGATAGACCAACCGTACCCCATACTGCTGGCGATAGCGATTGCCATACCGCTTGATTATCTTGAGCACCTCGTCAGCAGTTGCTGTGGTGTAGGGGGTAACATTGTGGAGCATACGCTGCCCACTGTAGCGGGTCATTCCCACTGGCACCACCGCGATAGATTGCACAATGGGATAGAGGGCAGCTAGATCGGCTATGGTGCGTTCCAAGACTGCTCCATCATTGATGCCAGGGCAAGCGACAATTTGGGTGTGTACCTCTATCCCCATATCTCCCAACCGTTGCAGTTGTTCGAGTATATCGGGGGCTTTTCGCCTGCCAAGCATCGTTGTGCGGAGGGCATGGTCTGTCGTATGGATGCTAATATGGAGCGGGGAGAGGTGCTGTTGGGCTATCCGTTGCCAATCCTCTTCTCGCAGGTTGGTCAGCGTGATAAAATTACCGTACAGAAAGGATAGGCGATAGTCATCATCGTTGAGATAGAGCGTATCGCGCATCCCTCTGGGTAGTTGCTTGACGAAGCAAAAGAGACAGTCGTTGGCACAGGTACGGGGGCGATCAAACACTGGTTGTTCAAAACCAATGCCGAGATCATCGTCATAGTCTTTTTCAATTTCATACAGGACTTCCCCCTCGGCGGTATGGGCTAAGAGGGTAATGGTTTCCTCGGCTATGGCAAAGTGGTAGTCTAGGCTATCGCGGAGGCGCAAATCGTTGATTGTCAGTATGCTGTCGCCGGGCTGAAGGTCCAGCTCTTCTGCGATGCTTCCTGGTTCAATATGGCTTATTACTCCTCCCTGGGGGGGGGGTGTTTGGTTATTGATATTCATAGGGTAGGTAGCAGCATGGCGTTGGTTGAGTAGGTAGAATACATATGTAGTACCTATTATAATACGATTACTGTTGGTTGAGAAGATCACGATGGGGAATTATTTGGGTCATGGCAAAGCAGGGGGCAGAAATGACCAAAGACCACAACGGGGGAAGTCCCCCGCTGTGGTCTTTGTGCCGTATCGGTACAAGCCTATCCTCAAAAGAGAACGGACTAATTAGTAATCCATTCCCATACCGCCGCCTGGAGGCATAGCCGGTTTCTCTTCGGGAATATCGGTAATCAAGCACTCGGTGCTGAGAATCATACTGGCAATGCTCACGGCGTTTTGCACAGCACTGCGGGTTACTTTGGCGGGGTCAATAATGCCCTGCTCCACCATACTGGAGAACTCGCCAGTCAGCACATTGTAGCCAAAGGTGACATCGGTCTTTTCTGCCTGGTAGCGACGAACGGCATCCACAATCACTGCCCCATCTTCGCCAGCGTTCTTTGCCAATGTGCGAAGAGGCTCTTCCAACGCCCGGCGCAGGATTTGCAGTCCAATTTTCTCATCCTCATTGTCTGGGGTAACTTTGTCCAGAACCCCAATGGCGTTAATGAGGGATACGCCACCACCGGGTACGATACCTTCTTCCACAGCGGCGCGGGTTGCGCTTAGGGCATCTTCAACGCGGTGTTTCTTCTCTTTCAGTTCTGGTTCCGTAGCGGCACCCACTTTGATAACGGCAACGCCACCAGCCAGTTTTGCCAATCGCTCTTGCAGCTTTTCGCGGTCAAAGTCGCTATCGGTTTGCTCTACCTGCGAGCGAATCTGCTCAATGCGAGCACGGATGGTTGCCTCATCGCCCTTGCCTTCAACAAAAGTGGTGTTGTCTTTGGAAGCCACAATGCGGCGAACGCGACCCAGGTCTTCCATCGTGACGCTATCCAGCTTGCGCCCAACCTCTTCGCTAATGACAGTACCGCCAGTCAGGATGGCGATGTCTTGGAGCATAGCCTTGCGGCGATCACCGAAGCCGGGGGCTTTGATAGCCAGTACGTTGATGATACCGCGCATCTTGTTGACCACTAGGGTAGCCAAAGCTTCCCCGTCTACATCCTCTGCAAGGATGACGAGGTTTTTGCTAACCTGGAGCACCTTTTCCAGAGTGGGGACGATTTCTTGGATGCTGCTAATCTTCTTGTCGGTAATCAGAATGTAGGGATCATCCATTTCGGCTTCCTGGCTCTCGGTGTTGGTGATGAAGTAGCCAGAGATATAGCCGCGGTCAATCTGCATCCCTTCGGTATACTCTTTTTCGTAGGCAATACCCTTGCTTTCCTCAACCGTGATGACCCCATCCTTGCCAACTTTCTCCATCACTTCGGCGATTAGGTCGCCAATTTCCGGGTCAGCAGCACTGATACTGGCAACGTGGGCAATATCGGCACGGTCTCGGACGGGCTTGGCGGCTTCTTTGATAGATGCTATGATTGCATCGCAGCCTTTGTCCAAGCCTCGCTTGATGAGCATGGGGTTTGCCCCTGCTGCAACGACCTTCAACCCTTCGTTGACGATGGACTGTGCCAGCACGGTAGCGGTGGTTGTTCCGTCACCAGCTACATCGTTGGTCTTGGTTGCGGCTTCTTTGAGCAACTGAGCCCCCATGTTTTCAAAGGGGTCTTGAAGTTCAATTTCCTTTGCTACAGTAACACCGTCGTGGGTGACAGTCGGTGAGCCAAATTTTTTATCAATAGCGACATTGCGCCCGCGGGGACCGAGTGTGGTCTTCACCGCTTCTGCAAGAGTATCTACCCCTCGTTTAAGCGCACGTC
This sequence comes from uncultured Chloroflexaceae bacterium, assembly GCA_964410555.1. Lineage (GTDB taxonomy): Bacteria > Chloroflexota > Chloroflexia > Chloroflexales > Chloroflexaceae > JAAUSY01. Next base: position 18,531 of record CAYPHM010000042.1, read on the forward strand.
GTGCTTCTTCATCAAAATACAACTGCTTTGCCATAGGACGTTCTCTTTTCCTCCTCGTTAGTATGTTAGCTCTGGATAATGCCTAGAATATCTTTTTCTGCCAGAATAAGGTAGTCTTCTTCATCTACCTTAAATTCTGTCCCGCCATACTTGGCGAACAGGATTTGATCACCGACATTGACGTTCATCGGGATGAGTTCGCCTTTATCATCGCGTCGCCCTTCGCCAACTGCCAAGATGGTGCCTTCTTGGGGGCGTTCTTTGGTGGCGGTGTCTGGAAGCAAGATGCCTCCTTTGGTCTTTTCTTCACGTTCTGCGGGCTTCACGACCACACGGTCTCCTAGTGGTCGAATACGGAAATCATCAGCCATTGTGAGCTTCCTCCTTAAATATCTCAACGCTACGGTTATGATTCTCTTTCCATAGTATTGTTTACCTATCTTAGCAGTTTAGCACTCTTTCTGCTAGTCTGCTAACGAGTTCTATCATAGCGAATTTGCCGGAATTTGTCAAGCGTTTTTTTGGGGAAATTTGGGAATGTTTTGTGCGGCTCGAATAGGGCAAGGGGGAGTCGCTCATTCCCCTTCTCCCCACGGTGGGGGAAGGGGCTAGGGGATGGGGGCTGCCCGAAGGTGTGGGGGATGGGGGGAACACAACCCTCTCCCCCCTGCCCCCGCTCCCATATAGGGCGAGGGGGAGTTCGGACATCCCCTTCTCCCCTCGGTGGGGGAAGGGGCTAGGGGATGGGGGGAACACAACCCTCTCCCCCTGCCCCCGCTCCCATAGGGCGACACCCTCTCCCCCTGCCCCCGCTCCCGACACCCTCTCCCCCTGCCCCCGCTCCCATAAAGGGCGAGGGGGAGTTGCCCGGTTCCCCTTCTCCCCGCGGTGGGGGAAGGGGGTAGGGGATGGGGGGCAACAAGACTCCCCTGCCCCCCGCGGTGGGACGCGGGGCTAGGGGATGGGGGGTTGCCCGAAGGGGCAGGGGATGGGGGGAACACAACCCTATCTTTCAAAAAAATTACCCCCAAATACCGAGCAATGGAGCCAACATCGCCCCACTGTCTGGCGGTATCACTCGCTGGCGCAGCTCTGGCGAAAAGAACAACAACGCCACAAAAATCATATACGCCAGAATGATCGCCCCCTGCACCACGACAATAACAAATAAGATAATATTGCGGCGGGTCCAGATGATAGACTGTGGAGCAAGCGGAGGCGGAGCAGATGATTGAGTTGACGATTGAGTTTCTTCTTGCCCCTGAGTATTCCCCATATCCCCCTCCTTAAAATATATCTGGTGATTATTACCACAAACTTACCTGTTTTTGGCGTGAATCTATCAGGTCCGTTGTGGTATACCACACCTCGCGCAAATGGATATGCCATGTATGTACATGATCTTGCAATTGCTCAACGATGTTCCTATCGCCTACCCACGCTATCGCCTCAATAGCCTTGCGGCGTAGGTAGAGCCGTGCCCGTTGTTGCGCTCGTGCTTCTTTATCCGGGAGTGGTCCCATCTCGCTGACAAAACCAAGCTGCATCATGGCATCTACATCCCACAACACAATATTGACAATCACCCATTGCAACAAATTATCTGGCAGGTCATCTACCGTGAAATTGAGCGATTGCAAGGCATCTTGCATCTCTGGAGAGCGCAGCACTTTGATAATCCAATCGCGTGAGGAAATATTCTCGCCAATCCACGCAAGCGATTGTAACGCCTTTGCCTTAGTAGTCAAATCCGGGTGGAGCAAGAAGAGCTTGAGAAGCCAGATAACCACCGCGTCACTTCGCGCCCGAACACGCCCCGCAATATACGCCAATTGTTCCGTGCTCCGGGGAGGAAAAAAGGCTTTTTGGCGGAAGAGTGCCACCAACAACCGCTCAACCTGTCGGGCATCAAACAGCGTCAGGGCATCGGTGGCAGCCCAGATGGTATCGTCATCGGTAGGGTCCTCTTCTGGCAAGGTGATAATATTCAGCAGGGCGTTGACATCGGTATCATCTTCACGGTAGGCAATATCGCCAAGCGCAAACGCCGCAATAGCCCGTTCCGGCACACACCGCGCTGCATCCCTGAGTACCCCCCGCAATTGCTCACGGTCATTGGCAATCCACATTTCCAACAGAGAAGTGAGTTGGTCAGCTGAGAGGAAGTGTTCTGGGTTTTGATCTTCGTCTAGCTGAATAGTCCAGAGGTCATGGGCTATCTTTTGCATATGTTCCCGATTGATAGCATAGCGGGTTCGCAACGCCCGTGCTGCCGCAATACGCACCCGGATATACTCATAGCGCGGTCCTGTGGAGGTCCAGCGCACTGGCAGGGTGAGTATCTGAAACAGGTTGCGGTCTATCGCTGCCAATAATTGTCTACGGCTTTGTTCGTCAGTTTGACCAGAGTCAGTGATGGGGTAGTTGATGCGCCCCAGGGTAGTGACGATAGCTGCCCGTCGCTCAATAGACTCCTCGTTTTGGACATCCAAACCCAAGATACAGGCATCAAGAATCTTTTGAAGCAGCACAAGGGGGAAGGTTCGAAGCGTATCATAGGAAAGCGCAACCAGAGAACGGGCAACAAGCAACCGATGGGAACCCTTCCAGCTATGGGCAGTATGGGCAAAAAGCTCAAACAACGGGATGGGGTCAGAAATTAACCCCACCAGCGCATAGATGGTATCTTCCCACCATTCTTGCAAATGGGGGACGCTACACATAATCAAGATGTCCGTAAGACGATTTGTCCAATCTGGTATGTCTTTGAGATAGAGAGCAGAACAGTAAGCATGCAGCAGCGGATGGACAAACCGGATGCGGTTTTGCCCCACGCTCATGAGCAAGTTTTCGCTGTGAAAGATTTGGTAGAGAGTCTCCAGATTATAGTCACGTTGTTGGCGCACTTTTGCCATAATCTCAAAGATAGCATCTACAGAAAGTGTTTCCTGATGCTTCCAACGCGATTGCCATGCCATAGTGACGAGCGTACGAAGGGCAGCTTTATCTTGGGTATAGGGCATAGGAATACCAGAAAGCGCATGGTCAAGATAGTCTAGCACCAGTTCGGTGCGCGAGAGGGTAGTCACATCCTTTTCTGTGAGCCGATCATAAATGCGCGTCAGCAAAATGGGGTCGGTAGTCAGTTCAAGCAGGTGATTTTCCACAATGCGCCGGAATATTTCATGGCTGCGTTCCGGGATACGCTTTTGTAGGTAGCGCAGCACGATGCGTTCGTTAATAGGCTGCAAGAGCAACACCCGGCAGCGGTCTGCAATGAGCGCGGGGAAAACCCGATGGCTACAACTGACAATGAACTGCTGGTCTGGCAACATTTCTGCCAATTCTAGGATTTCTTTGGCAGCATCAAGCCGGGCATTATCTTCGATTTTCTCTAGTCCATCGAGCAAGAAGACGTAGGATGAATGACGGGTAGCATAGCCATTTTCCCCCCGCATATCACGAAACAGTAGGCTCAACTCTTCCCCTAGCCCCGGCTCAATATCCCGCACTTGTGCCTCAATAAGTCGCTCTAGCCGTTTGCTGCTGGCAGGCTGATGATCATACCCTTCTAATGAAATGTAGATACCACTGATGAGGTGCAGAAACCCCTCGTCAGGTGACATACGATCTGCTATCTTCTGGTTGTAGAGTTTGTCGGCAAGTTGTGCTGCAAGGCATCGCAGCATCACCGATTGCCCCTCGTGCGGTGGTCCAATGATGGATGCGAGATTGTGCAGTTCATTTGGGGAAACCAACGCCCCCCGCATGTTATCCGTGGTATCCAGGGTCTGGGCAGGGTTGTACCGTTCTATGGCATCATACAGGGCATGGATGCCATCCTGAGCCAACGGCGCATCCTCTGGGTGCTCCATGAGCAACGACCAATCCTTGCCCACTGGTACGGTAATGACCTCTAGCTCAATAAAACCAGAATCCTTGCCAAGCCAGCGCGAAAAAGCCGTCATCCCTAGCAACGCTTTGGCATATTCTTGGCGAGCATTTGGCGAAAAGAGCCGACCATCTGCCGTTCGCATATAGAGCACCGGGGTACTCCACGCGCTATCGTCCCGCTCGGCAATGCGGCGGCGAGCGGCATTGACTGCCACATCTATCATACCGTGGCGCATAAGTTGCTCGCTGAGATAGGCGGTGAAAAGCCGGGCTACCCGCATATCTACCAACCGCTGCATGGCTAACACCGCCGGTACGCCCCCCTCTTGGACAAGCTGCGCCGCAAGGGAAGCAAGTGCCCGTTCATTCGTTGCCTTTTGCGTAACAGTAGCGGTATTACATGCAACGAGGATAATCAGCCGTGGGCGGAGAGTTTTTGCCTCACGCATCCACTCAACCAGATCATCCCCATCATACAGCACGCCCCGATGGGGAGATTCGCTTTCTACCAGCAGCAGCCGTGAACCAAGCGTGGGGTGTGTGAGTGCATGCCCAAAGTAGAGCAGCACATCATACCCGTTGTCGAGCATATCGTAGATGTGCTCTGGGCTTGCTTGCTTCTCCCCTGAAGGCAAAAAATCACACGCAAGTTCGCCATACGCTGTCAGGGAGGCAAACCGTTGTTGCAGATCATCGCGGTATTCTTGGGCATCAACCGGCGCAAGCTGCTCCCATGCCTTGCCGGTGCCAACATCTGATGGTCCTGAGATAGCCGCCAACAACCGCACAGGGCGATGGGATATTGGTTTTCCCCAAGGATCGCTGCTAGAGAGGTAGCGCGAGAAGGCGATTTGATCATTGATAGCCAGTGCCAATGGGATAGGCTCTCTGCCGCCAATATCATAGTGGATCATTTCCCAGGGGATGGCGTGTATCTTGAGATCGTCTGTGTCAAACCAAAGCCGAATACGCAAGATATGGTTGCGGCTTTGCGCGGCAGCCCACGCCTGATGAAAGCCATTGGTGAGCCGGCCGGGGAGCAGCGTATTGAAGAGGATTAGCCCATACTTGGCGGTTTCTTCGTCGGTGGTAGTGGTGGGGATAAGGGGCAGTTCGTTGAGATTCATGCGCCCATTGAAGATACCACCCTGTTCCAGTTCAAGTTTTATATAATAGGTCTGTTCTGCCTGGTTTAGCTGCGTAACGTAGATTTCCAGTTCATCTAGTGCCTGTTCCGATGGGGTATGTTGCATAAGAAACCCTTTGTACCCAGTACTCGTTTGGTAGCCTATCCCTGCCGCAATGACGACTCAAACTGGTGATATTGGTACCTATTCTTCTGTTTAATAAGCTCCAAGAGATGCTCCAATTTGCCTTGACTGTCACAGTATTCTATCAACCACTGGATTTTTTGTGTTTTGCTGCTACCTATAGCAAACTGGTCAAAGACAGTACGGAAGTGATCATAGCAGAATATAGAGAATTGTTCATCGTTAAAGGCTTTGGTGAGAAGTTCCCGTATAGCGGGGATGTTCCACTTGGTTGTAGGTGTAGATGATGGGGATACCCCGATTGCTGCTGGCGTAGGGGGAGACTTGCCATAGGCTAGGTCGGTAAAACTCTGGTTGACGTACTGTAATGCTAAGGTATTTAGCCCTTCAATGATCATAGAGCGTTCGTTGCGGAGCGTCTCCGTTGAGCGATAGCGACGTTCTTTTCCCAAATTTTCAAGCAACTGTTGCTTGTAGGCTTCAAAGTCCTTGCGATCATTATGGGGTATATCGGGCATGTAGGGTTGGAGTAGCTCCAGTGCTTTTTCATAGTTCATACTATGCATCCTCAAATGGTGTTGCCTACACCAAGACGGTATTGGTTTCCTTATCACCTAATATCGCCTATTGTACCACGTTTGAGAGGATATTCTACCAAGATGGTAGAATGGAGCAAAGAACAGCAATAACTTTAAGGATAGGTATGGGGGGGATAACTATGGCTATGGCAACAGTCAAACAACCACAAGAACCAAAAACAATCCAGGCGACCCAACCCGATCAGGCGACAGAATTTGATGAAACCCATGATAGGTATCAACTGGTTTCAATGGGATGGGAAAAAGCGAATCTATGGTTGCGTTATGCACATTAGCATTGCAAGAATGGCTCGAAGAGTATAGTCTAGGGGAAGTTTGGGAGAAAAATATTCTTGCAGGGGATGGTACGCCTCTATCTTTTTTCGGTGGGACGCGGGGCAAGGGGATAGGGGTTGACCGGATGTCGACATGACCCTTATGGCAATATCTGCCGAAAAACACCCCACGCCTCCTATGGTACAATGCACAGAGGAATGGGCAACCTTGATTTTCTTGGTATAAGTAATACTACCTTGATTGATCGACAAAATTAAAGGGGTGCAATGGCTACCAAACCACCAGCAAAATCAGATACACGAGAAGAGCAAAAAGCAAAGAAAACCGAGGCAACCGAATCGGCAAAACCACCTCAGGTAAAATCACCTGAACGACCAGCAGCAAAACAGCCAACCATACCAACGCCAGAAGGCGAGGATGCTTCGCTGCACCCGGACTCACCTGCGCCGCTGTCGAGTGGGGATGATGAGCCAATGGACACCAGCACCCCTGCACCAGAAGGCGAGGATGCTTCGCTCCACCCGGACTCACCTGCGCCGCTGTCAAGTGGGGACGATGAGCCAATGGACACGAGCACACCGGTACCAGAAGGCGAGGACGCTTCGCTGCAACCAAGCTCTTCTGCCCCTGCGTCAAGCGGGGATGAAGAGCCTGCCACAACCCAAACTAAGGGTACTGCATCATCCCAACGCCCTATGCTACCAACTGATGATGGCGACAATGATAATGACGGGGGTGCAGATGTGGGGGAGGAACCAGACGCAGAGATGGCACCTATCCCCGTTGGCAAAACAGCAACTTCCCAGGATGACTCAACTGCAGCGCAAGATTGGGCATCGGCTAAGGTGACAGAACGTAAGGCAGCACTTGAGGATGAGCAACCCTCAACAAAACTTGCCGCTGCTAAAGCCGTACCAGTGGTTCAACCACCGGTATTGGTGAAGGCAAAAATGCGCCATGATGTCTCACGCTTGACCAGCGAAGACATAGACCTCTTCAATCAGGGCAAGCATTTTCGACTCTATGAAAAGCTCGGCTCGCATGTCATGACCGTTGATGGGGTTGAGGGGACCTACTTTGCAGTATGGGCACCCAATGCCCAAAAGGTCTTTGTGTCTGGCAGTTTCAACAACTGGAACCGCACGGATTTTCCCTTGCGTTTGCATGGTCCCTCTGGTATCTGGGAAGGGTTCATTGAGGGCATTGGTAAGGGAACGATCTACAAGTACTACATCCATTCCCGCTATGGTGGCTACCGGGTAGAAAAAGCTGACCCCTTCGCCCACTACGCCGAAATCCCGCCCAAGAGTGCCTCTATCGTGTGGGATATGACGTATGATTGGCAGGATAGCCAGTGGCTCAAGCAGCGGGCAGAACACAACAAACTTGATGTGCCCATAGCTATCTATGAAGTCCATCTAGGATCGTGGTTGCAAAAGCACGATGAGGAGGAAGACCGCTTTCTCTCCTACCGGGAGCTTGCCCCCTTGTTGGCAGAGTATGTGCAAGACATGGGCTTTACCCATGTAGAGTTTATGCCAGTGATGGAGCACCCCTTCTATGGCTCTTGGGGCTATCAATGCACCGGCTATTTTGCCGCTTCAAGTCGCTTTGGCACCCCCCAAGATTTTATGTACCTCGTAGACTATCTGCACCAGCGCAAAATAGGGGTGCTGCTTGACTGGGTGCCTTCCCACTTTGCCGTTGACATGTACGGGTTGAGCTTCTTTGATGGTACGCACCTGTATGAACACGCCTCACCCCAAAAGGGTTGGCACCCTGACTGGAACAGCTTTATCTTCAATCACGGACGCTATGAAGTTCGCAGCTTTCTGATTAGCAGTGCGCTGTTTTGGCTTGATTGGTATCACACCGATGGTCTGCGGGTAGATGCGGTAGCATCTATGCTGTATCTTGACTACTCGCGCAAGGATGGCGAGTGGATACCCAACAAGTATGGCGGCAAAGAGAACCTAGAGGCGATAGAGTTTATCCAAATGTTCAACGAGGAGATCTACCGCCGCTTCCCCGATGTCCAGACGGTAGCCGAAGAGTCAACCTCTTGGGGGTCAGTGTCGCGCCCGATCGGTGCTGGCGGACTTGGCTTTGGGATGAAGTGGGATATGGGATGGATGCACGATACGCTGTTCTATATGCAGCGCGATTCTGTCCATCGTAAGTATCACCACGATCAGCTGACCTTCCGTATGATGTATGCCTACACGGAGAACTTTGTCCTGCCCCTCTCGCACGATGAGGTGGTACATGGCAAGGGGTCATTGCTTACCAAGATGTCGGGTGAGGATAACCACAAGTTCGCCAACTTGCGAGCGATGCTCTGCTATATGTATGGCATGCCGGCAAAGAAACTGCTCTTCATGGGGGCAGAGATTGCCCAATGGCATGAGTGGAGCCATGAAGAAAGTTTGCATTGGCACATTACCAAGCATGCGCCACATAGGGGGGTGCAACAGTTGGTGAAAGACCTCAACCGTTTGTATCGTCAAGAGCCATGCTTGCACGAGCTCGATTGTGAGCCGGGCGGGTTTGAGTGGATAGACTCCAACGACTCAGAAAACAGTGTGCTGAGTTTTCTCCGCACATGCCGCCTAACCAATGATATTATGCTGGTGGTGGGCAATTTCACCCCCGTACCGCGCACGAGCTACCCTATCGGGGTGCCGCGTGGCGGCTACTGGCGCGAATTGCTCAATAGTGATGCGGAGTATTATTGGGGCAGCAATATGGGCAATGCTGGTGGGGTGACGGCAAAGAAAGCCCCCCATCATGGTCGTCCCTACAGTATCCATGTCACGCTCCCACCGCTTGGGGTTATTTTCCTTCGCAGCAAAGGGGCATGGTAAGCGCAAGGCGAGGGTTGCCCCCCATCCCCTGCCTCTTCCCCCGCAAGCGGGAGAAGGGGAATCGGGCAGGTAGCGGCTCCCCCTCGCCCTGTATGAGAGAGGGGGCAAGGGGGGGAGGGTTGTGGTTGCCCCCATCCCCTGCCCCTTCCCCCGCAAGCGGGAGAAGGGAGACCGGAGAGCCGTTGCATGCAACGGCTCTCCAACCGAACCTATCGATAGGGACTGTCCGAAAAGGGGATGTCTGGTGAACGACAAGGAGCAAGTGAACATATGACATGTGATAACCTCTATATTTCCCCTGATCCAATCTATGCCCGCTCCCGACCAGAAACGCTGGTCGGGCGGGAGTGGCTCACAACAAAACTGGACCATTTCATGGCTACCCATGATCGGGGAGTCTTTGTGCTTGAGGGGGTGCCAGGGGTAGGCAAGACGTGTTACCTATCCCACCTTGTCAAACAGCGGGGGTATATGCACCTCTTTGTTGAACAGGTAGCCGGTGGGGACAACCTCGCCGATGGACTCCGCAGCATAGCCGCACAGATTGTCCAGACATGGGAACTCCAGACGTGGTGTACCGATGATGTGGTAGCAGGTATGCCGGTGCGTCCCGACTTTCTCTACCGTCTGCTGCTGATGGCAGCTCATCACCGGGATGAAACCCATACGCATACCCCTGTTGTGCTGGTTATAGATGGGCTAGAACAGGCGGGTATCTTTCCAGGGCAGCATATCTTAGGTTTACCCACCACTCTACCATCGGGTGTGTATCTCATTGTGTCGTATCGTTCTGGCAATGCCAATGTATCGGCGTTTTTGTCGACAATGACTTCTCCTGTTGAGTATGTGCAGTTGTCGCTAGATATGCCAGAGCAAACGCGGGACATACGCGCTTTTCTTTCCCAAGTACCCACTCACCCACACGTTGCCAAATTTTTGCACGATGCTGGTCTATCTGATGAGCAGGTTAGGGAAACGCTCCTTGACAAAAGTGGCGGCTCATGGGCATATATCCGGTTTGTGCTTGACCAGATAGAACAGTACGACTCCCGCTACCTCGACCTCGACTCCCTCCCTGAACATCTTTGTGGTTGCTATACTGACTACTGGCAGCATCAGCAGGCAAAAGAGCAGTGGCAGGTGGTTATGCAACCGCTGTTTGCGCTTCTCTGCGTGGCACAAGAGCCGATTACCGTTAGTACTATTGTTGATGTGCTGAAACTCGACAAACGCCAGCAGGCTATCGTTGAGCATCTGTTGTCTGTTCGTTGGAAAACCTTTTTGCTCGTCTCCCAACAACAAGGTGTCCCCCCTCGCTATACTGCCGGTGATGCTAGTCAGAGTACCTTGCTACCAGAGTGTAGCAGTTCTCCCGTAGTGGACGAGTCGGTCCGTGCTCTCATAAAACGGATGTTGGCAGCAGTACAACAAGCCCATGCCCGCATTGCCGACTACTATTTGCAAGGGTGGGGGGGGCTAGATTATGAACTGCCCTGGCTTACTTCTGCCCAAAATCACCTAACCGCTCAATACTCCGCACATCGGTATGGACTACGCCATGTCATTTTTCACCTGATAGCCGCTGGTCAGGCAGAGCGAGTCCATCGGCTTATGCAACTGGAATGGATTACTACAGAAAAGCAACCTGACTCGCCCTCTGAGGTGCTACGCTGGCTCTACCGAAAGATTCTCGGCAAGACCCAAAAGTCCCCCCGACACTACCTGCTCCTTTGGTATATGGTGCGCGAGCAAGAGGGGGATTTGGCAGATTTCTTGGGTGATGTGACGCAGGCATGGCAACTGGTAGATGGGTATCTCAATGGGCAGGGCGATGCTGCATCTTTTGAGCTTGCGACCAAGTATGCGCTGATGTATACGTCAATCTTGAGTTTTTCCCATGAGGTGCCGCTCAATTTATTGTGTGCCTTGTCGGAGAAGGATGTATGGAAACCAGCGCAATTGTTGGCGTATATCCGTATGCTGCCAGATGAAATGTATCGGGCTCAAGCCTTAAAACACATTGCCCCATATATCCCCAAAGATATGATGCAGCATATGCTCGCCATAGCCCGGACTATTGGCGAGGAACGGGAACGATGGAAGGCAATAGCCGGCATAGCCCCCTTTATGCCACAAGCTATGCTTATGGACACCCTCGACATTGCGCGGGCTATGCATCATCCCGGCTGGCGAGTGATGGCGATTATTGGCTTAATCCCCTACATCCCCGAAGATCAACGAGAGGCGATTGTTGTAGAAGTGCTGGAGGTTATCAAGACCGTTTGGCATGCCAACTTTCGCGTTGATGCGCTGCGGGGATTAGCCCAATATCTCCCCGAACGGCTCTATCAACCTGCCCTAGATATGGCAAAAAATATTGTAGATGCAGACTGGCGGGCGATGGCACTGATAGGGCTTGCTCACTATTTGCCTTCAGCCTTGTTTCAGCAGGCAATGAAAATGTGGCAGGTTTGGAGCAGCTTTGCCCGGGCAAAGGTGTTGGCAGAGCTAGGGGATCGATTACAAGAGCTAGACAGTATGGAACGGCTCCTTGCCATTGTCCAGCGGATAGAGAACCCGCATGATCGGGTCTCTGCCCTAGCGGGGGTAGCTCCCTATCTCCCAGGCTTTCTCTATGACCAAGCGGTAGACATTGCGCTATCTTTTGAACTTGAGCGGGATCAATCGGCGGCTATCAAAACCTTAGCTCCCTACCTTCCCCGTCATCAACTCCGCAAACTCCAAGATACTGCCTATGCTATGCAAGACAAACCGTGTGGTATCAATGCCCTCTTGCGTATCATGGTAGCTTTGCCTGCTGAGGAACACGATTCGCTCATTGATAGGATGCTGGATCAGGTCCAGCAGATAGGCGAGCGCAAGCAGCGGGAGCTTGTGCGGGTGAGTATGGCGACTCAGGTCGCGGGTATGGGTGAGCACTACCGTGACCGTATGCTGGCGATGTTTGATGTGATGGAAGACTACCGCGAGCAGACGCGGGTGCTGGTCAACCTTGCTCCCTACTTGCCAGAGAATATGCTCTACCTTGCCTTGTCGCGGGTACAGGCGATACGAAACTCGCATCAGCGCGGACAGGCGTTGGCAAAATTGGCTCCCCATTTACCGGCTGGTTTGCTTCCCCAAGCCCTGGATATTGCGCGGGCTATTGGTGACTGGTGCGAGCAGGCGTGGGTATTGGTATCGCTGGTGTATGTTATGCCACCGGCAATGCGCGAGCAGGTGTTTGATGTGGCACTGCATGTGGGCAATGATCAGCATCGGGCGGAGGTGTTGGTCTCGTTGGCAGAATCATTGCATGCTATTTCTTCTGATGTGGGGGGAGAATTGGCGCGGGTGTTGGATGATGTTGCTACTATTGAGACTGGCGACCATCGCGCCATGGCATTGGCAGGCATTGCTCCTTTCCTACCACAAACCCTCCATCAGCGTTTGTTTGATGCGGTGCGCTCTACCAAACGGAGCCATGATCGCGCTAGGGCGTTGGTTGGGGTTGTGCCGCATCTCCCGGAGTCATTGTTGCGTCAGGTTTGGGATATGGTCCGTGAACTTGACCAAGAGGATGAGCGCGTTCAAGTGTTGGTGGTTTTGGTGCCTCGGCTACCCGCTGGCTTGGTGCGTGTTGTACTTAGCTTTGCACGCGGGATACATACCCGTAGGCAGCGCGATGCCTTGCTAGAAGTGCTTGTGCCACGGGTAGCACGGGAAGGGATGTGGCAACAAGCCCTTGATGCGGCTTGGGGCATTGCTGACAGTGATAAACGCGCTTTGACATTGGTTAGGGCGGCTCCCCATGTCCCTCAGATGATGCTGAAACAGGTGATGGTAGCGGTGCGGGGGATGCAGCAGGATGAGGCAAAAACGCAGGCATTGGCGGCAATGCTGGACTATCTCCCCACTGAGGATCGCCCGTATGTAGTGCAAGAGCTTCTGCGGGCAGCGCATGCGGCAGCGTGGCAGGGGGATGCTGCGCCAAGTAAGGTGCTCGCGTATCTTCCAGATAATGGCAGCTTCAAGCGGATATTGGATTCTATCTTGATGCTGGTCAATCCTGATGATCGGGTTGCGGCGTTGGTAGACGTGATGCCAAAACTCCCTCAGCCATTGCGGGGTCAGGCGATACGGCAAGCGTTACTCGACACGGGTAAGGTGTGGGCAAAGCACCGTGCCAATGCGTTGATTCAGCTTGTCCCCCATTTGCCAAACCGGTTTATTGAACAGGTTATCCAGGATGCAAAGGCATTGGAATGGCAGGAGTGGCGGGTAATAGCCATGACCGGGATGTTGCCCTATGTCCCCCACGAGTGGCATAGCGAAATGGTACAAGAACCGTTGGAGATGGCTCGAAAACTCTCAGACAAGGCAGAGCGGGTGGCGTTATTTGTGCAGGTGTTGCCCTATCTTGCGCCAAGTAGCTATGAGCGCATTTGTGAAGAGGCTCTGGTGGCTGCCCGCGAGATTGACGACCAGGAGAAGCGGTTTGCTGCGCTCTCCTCATTGGCTCCTTACCTCGCTGAGTTGCCGTTGGATGTCCTTGTGCGGTTGTGGCGGGAAACTTTGCCTAGGTTGGTGCTCCGTACCCGTAAGGATGTTTTAGCAGATATACGGGCTATGCAGCCGGTGGTTGCGCGGGTGTGGGGGGATGATGGGTTGGTAGCAGTGGCGCGGGCGGTGTTGGATGTGGGACGATGGTTTACGTAAGGGGTTTTGCTACCATTTCCCCCGGACCCCTCGCCCCTTCCCCCACCCCTTCGGTCAGCCCCCATCCCCTAGCCCCTTCCCCCGCTACACGGGAGAAGGGGAACCG
>CAYPHM010000043.1:0-32255 GCA_964410555.1 uncultured Chloroflexaceae bacterium
GGGGACAAACAACCCTCTCCCCCTGCCCCCTCTCCCATTAAAAGGGCGAGGGGGAGCCGCTCGGTTCCCCTTCTCCCCGCGGTGGGGGAAGGGGCTAGGGGATGGGGGGACAAACAACCCTCTCCCCCTGCCCCCTCTCCCATTAAAAGGGCGAGGGGGAACGGAGCATAACAACCTACTCCTCCCCATCAAAGATGCCCTCTAGCACCGATGGGCGAGGTTTACCGCTATCTAGTACCCCAAAGTCCTCACGGCGAAAGACTATCTTGCCATTCACCATTGTGAGCATTACCTGCCCTTTCAACTGTTGCCCACGGATGGGGGTATTCTTACCCTTTGAGGCAAAAGTCGTGGGGTCTACAGTCCACAGTTGCTCAGGGTCAAATATCACAATGTCGGCAGGCTGTCCGGGGCGTAGCGTGGCAGGCGAGCGTCCAAGCACCTGGGCTGGTCCCTCGGTTAGTTTAGCTACCACATTCATCAAATCCAACGCACCGGTATGTACCAGCGTCAACACCAACCCAAGAGCCGTTTCTAGTCCGCTAATGCCACAGGCAGCAACCCCATACTCACACGCCTTGTCCTCAAACGCATGCGGAGCATGGTCGGTGGCGATAGCATCTATAGTGCCGTCTGTCAACCCTTCTAGCAAGGCTTCAATATCGCGCTGGCTACGGAGCGGCGGACTCACCCGTGTACTGGTATCGTAGGGCGCGAGCATCAATGGGTCAAGCCACAGTTTGGAGCGCAATTCTTTGTCACGGGTCTTCTTCGCTTCTCTGTGCAGGTGCTCGGCGTGTTCTTGCGTCTCATCCACATACCTAGCCAGCGTTCCCATCACCCAGCGGTCAGTGAGCGTCAAGTGGTGGGGGGTGACTTCTGCTGTCACCCGCACCCCACGCCGCTTCGCCTCGCGGATGTACTCAACCCCGCCTGCGGTGCTGACATGACAAATGTGCAGGTGTGCGCCGGTATGTTCTGCCAACATAATGTCCCGGGCTATCTGGGATTCCTCCGCAGCGGCAGGGTAGCCAGGTAAGCCTAGCAGGGTACTGATTGCCCCTTCATGCATTGACCAGCCAGCATTGAGCCGTTTGTCTTCAGAATGGCTCATAATAGGCACTTGCAGCATAGAAGCATACTCCATCGCGTGCCGCATTATTGACGGGTCAGAAACCGGGTCGCCATCATCACTAAAACCAATACACCCCGCTTCAACCAACTCCATCATCTCGGTGAGCATGGTGCCCTCGCGTCCTCGCGTCACAGCCCCCACTACATCTACCCGTGATTGTTCCAGCCGCTTGGCAGTATCCCGTACATAGCGTACTACATTTGGTGAGTCGTAGGGTGGGTTGGTATTGGGCATAGCACAAACTGTCGTAAAGCCTCCACGGGCAGCGGCAAGGGTGCCAGTTTCCAGCGATTCTTTATGCTCTTGTCCAGGGTCGCGTAGGTGGGTATGGAGATCAATAAAGCCTGGTGCGACTACATAGGCTTGGGCATAGATAATCTCAATATCTTCGCCGCCGTCTTGCAGATCGGGGGTCATATCGCTTAGTTCATAGACTTGGCTAACTTGGTTATCTTCAATCAAGATATGCCCGATAGAAATAACGCGCAACACCGGGTCTAAGATACTCCCATTTTTAATCAGATACCGCATGAGTTTTACCTTCCCGATAGCCGATAGAGCAATGCCATACGAATAGCTACCCCATTGGTTACTTGCTCTTCGATTACAGATTGAGGCGAGGTTGCTATCTCTGTGGTGATTTCCACACCAATGTTCATCGGTCCAGGGTGCATAATGACTACTTGGTCACTGAGCGATTGCAGCCGCTCTTTGGTGATGGCAAAAAAGCGATGGTATTCTCGCAACGAGGTTATTACCCCGCTTTGTTGTCGCTCCTTTTGCAACCGGAGAGCCATGATTACATCAGCTTCTGCTAAGGCTTCGTCTAGTGAGTGGGTAATCCGCACCTGCTGCCAGAAGGTCTGCCAAAAGTGCGGAGGACCAATGAGCGATGGGGGCGCACAAAGCGTCACGTTGACTCCCATTTTGGTAAGCCCCCAGAGGTTTGAGCGTACCACGCGGCTATGAAGGATGTCGCCTACAATCACGACATTGAGTCCCTCAAGGCGATGGAGCCGCTGGCGAATGGTGAACATATCAAGCAGGGCTTGGGTGGGGTGGGCATGGCAGCCATCGCCGGCATTGATAACCGACCCACGAAAATGCTCGGCGACCACGTAGGGTGCGCCGGCTTGCGGGTGGCGCACGACCAGGATATTTGCCCCCATCGCCTGGATGGTTCTGACCGTATCCATAAGCGATTCGCCCTTTTGTACGCTGCTACCGCGAGCGGTAAAGGTAGAGACATTGGCGGAGAGTGAGCGGGCTGCTAATTCAAATGACATCCGTGTTCGTGTACTGTCTTCAAAAAACATATTGACGACAGTCGTGCCGCGCAGGGTAGGCACCTGGCTAATCTCGCGGGAGAGGATTTCCTTCATGCTCTCTGCGGTTTCCAGGACTTCCTCGATCTCTTCACGGGTAAAATCGTGGAGATCGAAGATATGGCGGCGTGTTCCTGTTGCTTTTTCCTCTTTCTGCTGCATTGCGTTTCCTTCATTCGCTATGCTCCCGGCTGAACAATCAGGACTTCATCTGGTGTGTCATCTACTTCGTGCAAATGCACATCCACGCGCTCTCGTGCTGCGGTGGGTACGCTTTTCCCCACATAGTCGGCACGGATAGGCAATTCCCGGTGTCCGCGGTCTATGAGTACCGCAAGTTGAATACGTCTAGGACGACCCAGGTCGGTGAGGGCATCGAGGGCGGCACGGGCAGTGCGCCCGGTGTAGAGCACATCGTCAACTAACACCACAACATTACCGGTGATGTCCGTCTCTATGCTGGTTTTGCCCACAAGCGGGGAAGGCCCGCGCATACTCAGGTCATCGCGGTAGAGGGTAATGTCGAGATACCCCACCGGGATGTTGGTTTGCCCTACCTCGTTAAGCGTGGCGGCGATGCGCTCTGCCAGCGGTACTCCCCGCCTTCTGATGCCCACGAGGATGAGGCGATGCAAGCCTTCGTTGCGCTCAATGATTTCATGGGCTATACGGACAAGCATGCGTTGTATATCTTCTGCATCGAGTATTTGCTTTGCTCTCATAGGTGTGCGTTTCCTGTATGGCACCCGGAACCAGGGGGTGCTGCCTGACCCGTTCCTTGCGTATACAAACGTAAGCCAACCTGAGTTTTGGGGAATAGGGATACTACGAGATGTGGAAAGGTCTCGGTTTGCTCAAGAGCGGTGAAAATTGTCACCAGATACTATCCTTCTCAGCCCCATGGGGCTGTGTGAAAGACCCGCAAAATTGTAGCACAAGGGGAGCAAAGCGTCAATGAGGGAGCTTGTGGCTTGTTATCCCCGCTCGCCAAACAACGCTCGCCCAAGACGCACCATCGTTGCTCCCTCTTCTATGGCAACCTCGAAATCATCTGACATACCCATGGAGAGCGTTTTCCAGGCGGCAGCAGGGAAGCGAGTAGCTAGGCTATCGCGCAATACCCGCAACCGCCGGAAGACCATCCGCACCTGTACCATATCTGTCGTGAAGGGGGCAATGGTCATAAGACCGTCTACGCGCAAGTGGGGGAGCGCAAGGATAGCCGCGACATCTTCCCTAAACTGGGTCATACCTGTACTATGTTCTACTCCCCCTGCCAGCGAAAACCCCTCTTTGCTTGCTTCTCCGCTGACATTCACCTGGAGCAACACTGGCAGCATTGGGGTATTGCTCGTCTCATCGGTTGTTGCGGTTTGTACCTGCCGATTGAGTGTCTCTGCCAGACGGACACTATCTAGCGAATGGATATAATCAAATAGCTCACATGCTTTCTTTGCCTTGTTGCGCTGCAAATGACCAATCAGGTGCCAAGTAGCCGCATGGCGGAGCGTGGGGTTGCTCGCCTGCTTTTGCTCTACCTCTTGGATGCGATTTTCCCCGATGTGCTGCACCCCTGCGGCTATAACCTGTGCGACAGTCTCGGCAGGGTGTGTCTTGGTCACGGCAACTAGCGTTACCTCATCCGGGCTGCGTCCTGCTCGTTGGGCTGCCGCTACGATGCGCTCCTGTATCGTGGCTACGTGGTGGTCAATTATGTTTGACATAACCTACCACTCCAACAAGAATGCGCCGCCGGTCATACCCGGACCGAGGGCTAACATCACCCCTTTGTCGCCGGGCATGGGGGTGCAGTTGCGTAGCACCCGATCAAAGGTGAAGATGACCGATGCAGAGAGCATATTCCCGTGGTGGAAGAGGACTTCATAGCTTGGTTGCATCTGCTCGTCAGAAAGCCCCAAACAGGATTGGCACACATCCAATATCTTGCGTCCTCCTGTATGAAATGCCCAGTGGGTAATATCATCTATGCTAAGGTTGTAGCGGTGCAGTAGCCCCTCAACCACCTTTGGCACAAGACGGCTTACCTGATCGGGGATAGTTTTGTCGGTAACACTTTCCCAATAGTCCCCCTGGCGAATGGCGATAGAATCGAGGGAATGGGGGGCAAGTTCTTGGTAGGAATCCAAGAACATAGGGTAAGGGAGTGATGGGGATTGCGGTAGTGGGGCAGGTGATTGGTGTTTGCCCAAGATCATTGCCGCCCCCCCCTCGCCAAAAATAAGCTGTTGCATAATTGCCATTTTCCCTTCGGCGCGGGGGTTGAAGAGGGCTGCCACCGCTTCGGCAAAGACGATTGCTACGTACCGTGCCTGTCCAGAGTGCAGCAGACTTTGTGCCATCTGAAGTGTGGGGATAGAGCCGACACAGCCATTGCCCACGAGATTGTAGCGGTTGGTGTCGGGGCGACCTATGCCGTCTGTCTCAAACAGCACCTCGGCAATACCAGGTGACATAAAGCCAGTTGACGTAGTGGTAATAATGGCATCAAGTTGGGTAAGGTCAAAAGAGTCACCAGCGGCAGCATGTAGGGCAGCGGCGGCAAGGCGGGGGGCATAGTTGCGGTGGTAGGCTGCCAACTCCTCGGCGGACACATCGGCACCAAAATCTCGCGTTGTTTGCGAAAAGCTGCGGGTATGGATGGCAGCATTTTTGACAATGAGTTCTGCCAGTTTATGCCCTTTGTAGCCAAGCATGTCCAGCACCTCTTCTTGCGTGTACCGTTGTGGAGAATAGGTGCCAATACCAAGTAGCTGTATGGCATTGACATAGTGTTTGTGATTATTGGCTGTGGGGGATGTAGGTACTGGCTGAAAACACCCTAACACATCACGCACCAACGTCTCGTGCATTGACGAAACCTGTTTGACGTGATCAACGCCTTGTTGTACAGCGTCAACAAAGGAGCTGAAACTATAAGAAGGTGAACGGGTTGCTGATTTCATGCATTCTTCCTTACTAGTGCAAAACGGCATTAAACCATCCGATACCAAGAATACTAACCGAGGCGGCAACAAGGTACCATGCCCATTGCCATGCTGCTGGTCCAGGGTGATAGTAGCATCGCCATGCGGCGAGCACAACACCTATGGCGGATATGCTGATACAGGCAAGAAACACCCCGGTGAGTCCAGTGGGATAGACCGTTAGGATGCCCAAAAGGAGCATCAGGAAACAGCATCCCCAAAGTGCCCGCAATGACCAGCGCATACCAAGCCGCCGCGTGATGCCACCAAAACCGACATGCTGGTCTTCCTCGATGTCAGAGAGCGATTGGGAGATGTTGAGGGCTATACTGGCGGGCAGTGCGGGTAGCCAAATCAGGGCTAGGGTAGGGTTCCAGGCACCCATTGCGGCAAAGGGCCAAAGGGGCAACAGTGAAAAGCCAATGGTATAGGGTAGCCAACTGAGGGCTGTTCCCTTGAACCAAAAATCGTAGGCAAGCCCGGAACCTAGCCCCAAGATGGCAAATAGTAAGCCATACCAACCAAACGTCAGTCCAAGCAGTAATGAACTGATACCAGTGGTAATAGCAATGATGAGCGCAGTTCGGGGGGTTGCCCGTCCGTCTACAAGCGGTCTGTTTGGTTTAACCTGCCTGTCCCGTGGCAGGTCTATCAATTCGTTGGTGATGCCGGTGCATGCTTGGGCAAGCGAAACAACCCCCACAACACGCAGCAGGAGGAGACCATCGGGTATGCCTCCAGCGGCGAGCAGGCAAAAAACAACCGTCGTTGCGAAGATAGCAACGGCGGCATAGATATGGACCAATTCAAAGTACGACCAGATACGGTTGACAACCATAGTTAGCCTATCCTTTTTTACCCTGCATTTACCTACGTTCGCCGCTCTTCGTCTAGGAAAGACTGTACCAGCGGGTGGTACACGTCCGGGCGTTCGATCATGGGGATGTGTCCACATTGGTCAATCCATTCCAACCGGCACGTTGGGATAAGCTCTGCTACCACGGGTACGCCTGTTTGGGGCATGATCATATCCTGACGCGCCCCAATGAGTAGCGTTGGAGCGGTTATCTGCTGCATAGCAGTATTGACTGCTGGGTTTAAGGCACTAATGATGCTTTGAAAAGAAGTTCGCTGTTCCATGTTCAGAAAGTCGCTAAAGCTCTCTTGCAACGTGGGGTCGTCTGGTGGCATACGGTAGAAAAATCGCCATGCAATGGTTTGGTAAATCGTTGGGACACTCCCTTGTATCTGTGGGGGTTGCCAGAGGGTGAGCCACGATTGCCAGAGTGCCATCCAGGGGTGCCAGAGCGACATCCAGGGCTGCCACATCACGAGGGATAGCCCCATTTGCCCCAACATTTGCTCAACCATACGGCGTTCAAACTCGTTGGTGAAGGTGCTAAAACAGGTCAACACGAGTCGCCTTATACGCTCTGGCGCATGAGCTGCCATGTGTACGGCGATACCACACCCAAAAGAATGGGCTACTAGGTCAAAGGTAGCAAGGTTGAGCTTGTCGGCAAATTCCAGCGTGACCTCAGCGAATCGTTCAGCGGTAATATCGCCGTCAAATGCTGGAGATTGCCCGTAGCCGGGGAGATCCAGGGCATAGACCGTGTGGTCAGCGGCAAAAACTTCTAGGGAGTTGTTCCAGTAGCGGGATGAGCCTCCCCATCCATGGAGCAGGATAATTGGGCTGCCGCTGCCCTTTTGGTGATAGAAGATGGTGCTGTCTGAAAGTGTTAGAGATTGCATAAGAAGTATTTTCTCAATAGGTTTGTTCTTCATGGAACCGGAGACTGCCCAATTATTATAGCATAGCTTGCCCGTTGGCTCTACTAGCATAGGGGGTAATTTTGGCTTGGTTTGTGGGATGTGAAGGGTTTCTCTTGACATAGTGTACAGTCTGGGTTGTCTCCTCTAGGTAGGGGCTTGGCAATAGCCACTTTTCACCCCCTAGCCCCCTTCGGGCGGTACCCATCCCCTAGCCCTGCGTCCCACCGAGCAACCCCCCATCCCCTAGCCCTGCGTCCCACCGAGCAACCCCCCATCCCCTAGCCCCTTCCCCCACCGAGGGGAGAAGGGGAACCGGGCAGGGAGCGGCTCCCCCTCGCCCTTTATGGGAGCGGGGGTAGGGGGGAGAGGGTGTCGCACTATGGGAGCGGGGGCAAGGGGGGGAGCGGGGGACAGCCCGGATTTTGCCATGACCAAGTGAAGCGGGGAATAATTACTGGTATTGTCTGTTTTGTTCGTTTAGGGCATAGGTAATCCCGTTTTGCAAGGTACCGCGGGTAATGATACCGCTTAGGTCTACCCCTAGATGGACTAGCGTTTGTGCCATAGATGGTCCGATGCCGGTGAGTACAATTTGTGCTCCTAGCAACTGTACCGCCTGTGCCGTTTGTACTAGGGCGTTGGCTACTTGGGTATCCACCACCTGTATACCGGTAATGTCAATGATGGCAGTGGTAGATTGATGTGCTGCAACCCCTTCGAGTAGGGTTTCCATAATTTGTTGAGCACGTTGGCTATCAATTGTTCCGACAAGTGGAAGCACGATGATATGGTTGGAGATGGGCAACAAGGGGGCAGAAAGTTCCCGGAGTGCGGCACGTTGTGCGTCAATGATTTGTTGTTGGAGAGCCTCGCGTTCGGCTTCGCGCTGTTGTATCTCAGTCATATCACGGACGATACCTGGGAAGGTAAGCGGGATACCCCGTTCATCACGGATGGCTGATATCGACAGATGCACCGGTATGGTGCTGCCATCTTTGCGGTAGTAGGTCTGTAGTCCAGTCCAAAAGCCATGTTCAACAATATGTGTGATGATTTGTCTGGGGGTATCGCTGTCACCCCCAAAAACCACGGGAACAGGGAGACCAATATAGTCATCTTCATAACCAAGCATCGCTTTTATTGCTGCGTTGCCATAGGTGATAATTCCATTTGGTGAGACAAGGGAGACCCCATCTGGGGTATTTTCAACGATTGATTGAAAGGTTCGTAGTTCGTTTTCCCGTTGTTGCCCCTCGGTCATATCGCGGATAATTGCAGGTATGGCTTGTATGTTCCCCTGATTATCAAAAATACCAAATGGAGAAATTTGGATGGGAAAGGTCCTACCATCTTTGCGCTGTCCAGTGAGAAATCCCGTCCAAGAACCGGTAGTCATAACGTATTCAAAGAGTGTTGGGATACGTGTTCGTTGATCTTCTTCCGTGAAGAGAGATGTATTGATTATGCCTATCGTTTCTTCGCCATAGCCAAACATAGCGACAAAGGAGGAGTTGGCATAGGTAATAATGCCATTGGGCAGAGCAATACCAATAGCATCAGGGGAGTTGTCGGCTAGGGCTTTGAAGATATGCAAGGATGCTTCTTGTTGTTTGCGTTCGGTGATGTTTGTGGAGTGTCCTATCATCCCTACGAGATTACCGGTGTCATCGTGGAGCAGGGAGAGGGAGAGATGAATGGGAAAGCGTTGCCCCTCTTTGTTCCAGGCTAATATCTCAACTTCAAAGCTGCCCTGGTCTTGTAGCGGTTGGATAACGTCATAGAATAAGCGTTCGTGTTCTTCAGGCGGATGAATCAGGGTAATGGATTTTCCAAGAGCTTCTTCTTGCGTATAGCCATAAATGGTAGTTGAAGCCTGGTTCCACATGAGGATGGTTCCTTGCAAGTCTGTCACAATAATTGAGCCGGGGGTTTGGTCGAGTATCTGCGCTTGTTGGCAGTGGGTATGTGGAGTGGTTTCACGCTCTTGTTCTAGTTCTGCCACGCGCTGGCGGAGGTATTCAATCTCTGTTTGCTGATCTCCTCTGGACTGAACCGCTCCATTGAACAGTACCATATGTCTGGTCCCCTATCTGTCTTGTAACAATAACAAGAGATTCTCTTTATTTTACATAAAGGTGTTTTACCTACTGTGGCAGGGTAGTAGTTTTGTAGTGTGGCATTTCTCATTATAAAAAGAAAAGATACCCTTGTCTAGGGGATTTTTGTCCCTGTCTTTTGTGGTCAATGGTCAATAGTCAATGCCCCTACCCCATGTAGTGTTCGCGGGGGCAAGGGGGGGAGCGGGTGAGGGGGAGCCGTACTATAGGAGGAGCAGGTATGACTAAGAGGAGCAGAAGTTCTTTGGTCACAGCTTTTTGCAAAAAGTGCCTCTCTACGGTATCATAACCTACAGTGTCTTGTCGAATGGTCTGAAACCCTTCATCTGTGAGACGTGACTGGAGCAAGCTGTTTGTTAGCCAATTAGGGTCTATTTAATAGCTATGGGTGCTGGCTTGGAGCAGATGATGGTTTGCCGTCCCACATTTGCCAGACAGAACATGAACAGAGCAACCGCCGTCAATCGTCAATTGACCATTGAGAAGGAGCTTGTGTGTATATTGTAATGATTTCTGCCGAGTTTGCCCCTGCTATCAAAGTGGGGGGGTTGGCTGACGTACTGTTTGGGCTTAGTCGTGAGCTAGAGATACGTGGCTATGCTGTTGAGATTATTCTGCCCAAGTATGATTGCATGCGTTATGACCATATCTGGGGGTTGCACATCACCTATAATGACCTCTGGGTCCCCTGGTATGGTGGGGCTATCCATTGTTCGGTGTGGTTTGGCTTTGTGCATGGGCGCAAGTGCTTCTTTATAGAGCCACACTCCCCAGAAAACTTCTTCAATCGTGGGGGATTTTATGGGTATAACGATGAAGCCTTACGGTTTGCCTTCTTTAGCAAAGCTGCCCTAGAGTTTGTGCTAAAAACCGGCAAACAACCCAATGTTATTCACTGTCACGATTGGCATACAGGAATGGCTCCGGTTATGTTGGCAGAAATCTACCAGCATCAGGGCATGCACGAGCAGCGTTCTTGCTTTACTATCCACAACTTCAAGCACCAGGGGGTTGCCGGGAGGGAGATACTCCAAGCTACCGGATTACACCGCCCGGAATACTACATGAGCTACGAGAAAATACGGGATAATTTCAACCCCCACGCTATCAACTTCATGAAGGCGGGGATTGTTTATTCCAACTTTACCACGACAGTTTCTCCCCACCACTCTTGGGAAGCCCGCTTTACCGACCAGGGATATGGGTTGGAGCACACGTTACATGTGCATAGCGGCAAATATGGCGGTGTGCTCAATGGGGTAGACTATGAGGTATGGAATCCAGAGGTAGATTGGTATATCCCCTATCACTATGGCGTGGATAATATCGACCCCAAGTATGGCAATAAAGAAGCCTTACGAGACCGCCTTTGGCTCCGCAAAGACTACAAGCCAATCATTGCCTATGTTGGGCGGCTTGACCAGCAAAAGGGCGTTCACCTCATCCGTCATGCCATCTTCTATGCACTCCGTAGCCATGCCCAATTTGTGCTGCTTGGCACTAGCCCCGATCCGAAGATTAGCCATGAGTTTTGGGGACTCAAGCACGAACTCAACGATAGCCCCGATTGTCACCTAGAAATCGGCTTCAACGAAGAACTCTCGCACCTCATCTATGCAGGAGCCGATATGATCATCGTTCCAAGTCTATTTGAACCATGCGGTTTGGCGCAGATGATTGCGCTCAAGTATGGTACCGTGCCGATTGTTCGGGCGGTTGGGGGGCTAGTAGATACCGTCTTTGACCGCGATTATGCCCATCGCCCCTACCACGAACGCAACGGGTACGTGTTCCAGGATGCAGATTTTGCCGGGGTAGAGTCAGCAATGAACCGGGCTATTGGGCTATGGTATGGCTATCCAGGCGATTTTCGTCAGCTCATGCAAAATGGCATGCGATTTGATTATTCGTGGAACTACCCAGGGCAACACTACGCGAATATCTATGAATTAATCCGCCATAAATAATGGCACATATAGCATTATCGTAATGAAGATAAGAAAGGAAGGAGAAGGCGTATGCATATTGAGGAGTATGTAGACGGCGTACCGAACGTCTCCGGTTCGGAAAAGGTGGTGGAGCAGACCGTTCAAGAGGGGCTGAAAAAAACGCTCTATAAGGATGCAGGCAAGATAGACTTTGGCAATATCCGTAGTACTTGCGCTATTGCCTTGCACATGCACCAACCCCTTATTCCAGCCGGAGGCGATAACTTGCAGACGGCGGAGATTATTAGCAATCTCAAACACATGATGGATAACCAGCACATTGGTGACAACCACAATGCTACGGTGTTTCAATGGTGCTACAAGCGCATGGGAGAGTTTATCCCTGAGTTGATGCAAGAAGGCAAGCAACCACGAGTGATGCTGGAATATTCCGGTACGCTGCTTCACGGGTTGCGCCAAATGGGGCTCAATGATGTGATTGATAACCTCAAGACCATCACCTGTAACCCCGAATACATGCATACTGCGGAATGGCTCGGCGCACCCTGGGGGCATGCAGTTGCCCCATCTACCCCGGTCCAAGATTACCGTCTCCACGTCAAGGCATGGCAGCATCACTTTGCTGGCATCTTTGGTCTGGAAGCCTTGAGCCGCGTTCGTGGGTTCTCACCATCAGAGATGGCGCTGCCGAACCACCCAGATGTTGCCTATGAGTTTGTGAAGACGCTCAAAGATAGCGGTTTCCAATGGGTGTTGGTGCAGGAGCACACGGTAGAAAATCCAGAGAATGGGTGGGGAATTGAGCGTAAACATTTGCCCCATCTCCTCGTTTGCAAGAACTCTGCCGGCGAGAGCGTCAGTATCATTGCTATCATCAAAACCCAGGGCAGTGATACCAAGCTGGTAGCGCAGATGCAGCCTTACTATGAGGCAAAGAGTCTTTCCCGTTGGGAACTTGCCGGCAAGCAGGTTCCCCCGATTGTCACGCAGATTGCCGATGGGGAAAATGGCGGCGTGATGATGAATGAGTTTCCATCGAAGTACATGGAGGTTATTCGTGAGGCTTCGGGAACAGATGTGCCAGTCATGAACGTCTCCGAATATCTCGAACACCTCTTTGCTATAGGCATCAAAGAGAGCGATTTCCCGGTAGTCCAGCCGCTCTTCCAGAAGAGCATCTGGGACCGCTTCACACCCGGCGATGGGCCTGAGAAGTTGGCAAAGACGATTGAAGACTTGAAAAAAGAAGATCACCGCTTCCATATGGATGGCGGAAGCTGGACGAGCGATATTTCCTGGGTACAGGGATATGACAATGTGCTTGGGCCTATGGAGCGGGCTAGTTCGCTCTTCAACGAAAAGGTCCTCAAGCCCAGCATCCCCCCCAACGACCAGCGGTATCGCAGTGCGCTGTATCACCTGATGGCTTCACAAACGAGTTGCTATCGGTATTGGGGGCAGGGACAGTGGACAGACTATGGTATTGAAATCTGCCGTCGAGCCAGCGATATTCTGAGCAACGACTGCTAGGATTGGCTTGGTTTCAGGGGGCGTAGCAAGGCTATACCATTTTGTTCCTCCCCCGCTCCCGCTCCCATCCTCTGCCCATCCGCTCCCCCTGCTCCCGCTCCCATCCCAGGGCAAGGGGGGATGGGAGCGGGAGTTTCCCTATGGTATCAAAAAGAGAGGACGTGTACTTTGAAACCGATTTACCACGCATTGGTACTCAATCTCCACCAACCACCCGGCAATATGGAGTATCTACTCGAACATAATGAATGGGAAGCCAAAGAAATTCTGTGGGCATTGGATCGTATGCCCCGTTCAGTTTGGCAGTATGAGGATATAGCGCGGGTGCATCTTACCCTATCTGGTACGTTGTTGGAAACGCTCACCGACCCCGAATTTCAAAGCCGGGTGTATGGTATTGTGAAGTGTGGCGATTTGCTCTGGTATCTCCAGAATACAAAGGTCTTTGAGATACTTGGAATGGGCTACTACCACCCAGTGTTGCCACTAATCCCAGAGAAAGACCGTGAAGAACATCTCAAACGATGGCTTGGCATAGGTCGACATGTCTTCAACCGTGAGCAATTCAAAGGGATGTGGCCCCCCGAAATGGGCTTTAGCATGGAGCTCATTCCGCTTATCAAGAAGATGGGATATGAGTATGTGCTGGTAGATAGCAAGCATGTTGCGCCGCTCGAAGGCGAAGAGATGGATTGGGCAGAGCTCCGCTATCGCCCCCATATTGCCGAGTATGAAGGCGAGGAAATTATCGTTGTGGTGCGAGACCGCGAACTCTCCGATGCCCAGGAATCTGGCATGGAGTATGGGTGGTTTGAGCACGAACTGCACGAACGCACCAAGTGGTGCGATTTCCCGCCGCTCGTGACGACCTGCACCGATGGCGATAATGGCGGGTGGTTTCGCAATACAACCCCGAAGGGCAACTTCTGGCATGTCTTCTACGATGAGTTTATGGGGCAGATACGCCGTGGGGAGACCGTAGTTCGTCCCACCTTCATCAGTGATTACCTTGAGCAGTATGGCGCACACGGGTATGTGCATGTGCATACTGGCGCATGGAATACTGGTTGGCATCACGGCGTTGGCTTTGTGCAGTGGACTGGTTCACAGCGACAGAAAGATGCGCTGGCACGGGTGCAATTCACGAGTGATGCCTATTATGCTACCTGCAAGGAGCTAGGCGAACTTGCCGAGAGCGACCCTCGGCGGGTGTTTCAGTTGGAAGAGGCGTTGTGGCATCTGCTACGGGCAGAGACGAGTTGCAACTTCTACTGGGGCGAGGCGTGGGTAGATAGGTGCCATCAAGATTTGGACATGGCGTGGTTTAATATCAACGAGGCGAAAAAATAAAGGCATGGTACAGCCGGGCAAAGCTATCCTCATCCATATGGTATTGCCCGCTTCCCCTTGCCCCTGCTCCCCGCGGTGGGACGCGGGGCTAGGGGCTGACCGGTGAGACATTTTCTCCTCTCCCCTAAGCTACCCTTTACTCATCAGGGTCTTGGTTTTTCTTGCCGCCACCACGATGCACCTGTATCACCACACGCTGATCACCAGACAACAGGCTCAAGACCATAGTCACGAGCGAGATAATCAAGCCGCCGAGAAACGCCGCCCAAAACCCATCTACGTGAAACTGTATACCGAGATAGCCTGCGAGGGAGGAAGAGAGTAAGAGCAATACGGCATTGATAACCAGACCAAACAACCCCAGGGTAAAAATAGTCAGTAACAGCAGGAACGGGCGAAGAAGCGCATTGAGCAAGCCAAACACAAAGGCAACGATACCTAGCTGCCAACCGGGACCTTGAAATTGAATACCTGGCACCAACCAAACAGCTGCAAAAATGGCAAGCGTACTGATAAGCCAGCGTAAGATCAACTGCCGTGGATCAAACGGGTTTTCTGACGACGACTGTATTTCCTGTTTCTGATCTTCCATCAATGGCGGTGTGGTCTCTACTTTTGGGATAATCTTTTTGTGGGTAAGAGCACCTAGCTGTCATGGTATTATACTACACATCCTCTTAAATTCAAAGGATGAAAAAGAGGTCTGGTATGGGAGCAGGTGTGTAAGCATAGGCTATAATGCTTTTTTCATTCTGGGCTCTTGGGGAACATGGTACAATATGTTGCAAACGCTTCTGAAAGAAAGGCGCAATTTTGCACTACACACTAATGCACATTTCAGATTTGCACACCGGCTGGCATTTTGACATGACGGTTGCCGAGCACCTTGCCCGTCAAGCCCACGAGATACACCCCGACCTGGTGGTCGTCTCTGGCGATTTGGTCATACGGGCAGATTTTATGAACCAATGGCAGGTTGCAGCAGCATTGCTCAAGATGTTGCCGCAGCCGCAGCTGGTTGTTCCTGGCAACCACGATGTTTCGCTCTTTAATGGCTTCTATCGATTGTTTGCTCCGTTGAAACGCTACCGAAGGTACATCTCCGATACGCTCAATCCTGTGTTTGCGCGTCCTGGGCTGGCGGTGGTGGGGGGCTGTAGTTCTCACGGTTTGACCATAGATGGTGGGCGACTCTATCCAAGCCAAATTGCCGCGCTCGACCAAGCTTTGGGGCAGTTTGGTGATGATACCTTCAAGGTGTTGGTCTTGCACCATCACATCACGCCTGCCCTTGGCATCCGTGACCGCTCTACTATAGCCAATGCAGATGTGGCGATTCAGCTCATGGAAAACCATCGGGTCAATATGTTTATGTGTGGGCATGTCCACATTTCCTCTGTGGTGACTACCAACGACATCATCCCCAACATGCAGCAGAACGTCATCGTTAGCCAATGTGGGACATCTACCTCACGGCGCGGCAGGGGACAGGATAAGCGCAAAAATTCCTTTCACCTGATTACCATAGCAGATGATTCAATCTGTATTGTTCGTTACACCTATCACCTTGATGCCAAGCGGTTTGTGCCTATACAGGAGCATGTATTCCAACGGTACTAACGCTACCAAGACTATTCCTATTGGCAGGCAATGGATAATGCAGATAAGCAAAGGTAGTTATCATAAGCAAGCGATATGAACAACAGATACGCTGTATGCACCTAGCCCTTGCTGACCCTGCGTGGGTTAGCGTGGATGATTTGCTGGTACCGCGTGATAGGAACCACTTGCTGGTACGCAAAATGACCCCTGAACCTGGGGTTGTTCCCCGTCTTGCTGCGGTATTGTTGCTCTTCTACCCCCATGAGGAAGAATTGTGGCTCCCGCTTACTGTTCGCAGCACTCGGTTGCCTCATCATAGCGGCGAGGTGTCGCTGCCGGGTGGGGCTGCCGACCCAGATGATGCTGGTCCCATTGGTACAGCATTGCGCGAAACGCACGAAGAAATCGGCGTTGCGCCAGAGGATATAACCATTTGGGGGACGCTCTCACGTATCTACATACCCGCCAGCAATTTCTCGCTCAAGCCCATTGTGGGGTACGTCCCGCATGTGCCAACGATTATTCCTAACCACTATGAAATAGCCGAAGTCTTTAGTGTCCCATTGCGGGTGTTGATGTCCCCGTCTACGGTGGTGACAGAGATATGGGATTTGCAAGGGATACGCGCCCATGTTCCTTTTTTTGCGCTGCATGGCTACAAGGTGTGGGGGGCAACGGCGTTGGTGTTGAGCGAGTTGGTTGCTCGGTTGCGGCGTATCCATTCTCATTCCCATTCCCATTCCCCGTGTGGGTAGGAGATAGGGAGTCACCAAAGCCAACTTTCCCAGGGCAGTATGCTATAATATAATAGGTAGGGACTTAGGGGGGAAAGGAGACTAGCGATATGCCATCTGAAGCGATACAACAACTTGAAACACTCCTCGCCATACACCGCCAAACCTTGCATCACTACCTTGAGCAAGAGGCTCGGTTTGGCAGAGCACATACGCCTCCGCACATCACCAACAGCATCAAAGAAACCCGCCGAGATATACAGCGTATTAAGGAAACCTTACGTACCAAAGGGCTAGAAGTGGCGGATAAACCGGGGGATGAGGAAAAGAACGATCAGGGTATTATTATCCTGACTGACCCTGATTATTTTGACAAGAACGCCATCCAAAAACGCCCATTTGACCAAGCACTCTGTTATGGGGCAACCCCTGCCGACCTTGATAGTGAGCAGAGAAAATACTTTTTTGGGCTTGAACGAGTGATGCAATACTTCTCAGCCTATGGAGATGGGTATGAAAAACTTATGCTCAAAATGGAGCGGGATTCTGTGCCGACCTACGGGGCTATCCTCTGCTTTAGTCCATTTCCCCAACAGTGGATTGTTGGGGCAAGGACTACCTGCGTGGCATGGGCGGGGACTGAACAGGATATTATTTTGGCAAGAACAGATATTATTACCGAAAATCTCTTGGAGCAGTATAACGCCAGCGTCAAAT
Organism: uncultured Chloroflexaceae bacterium; assembly: GCA_964410555.1. Classification (GTDB taxonomy): domain Bacteria; phylum Chloroflexota; class Chloroflexia; order Chloroflexales; family Chloroflexaceae; genus JAAUSY01. Next base: position 17,220 of record CAYPHM010000043.1, read on the forward strand.
TCTTTCGGCAAAACCTGAACATCCAACGAGTGCGTGAACGGGAGATTGGCGCAGACCAATGGGAGATACCCTTTGTTGTCCTACGTGAAGCTATCGCTAATGCCCTCATCCATCGGGAATATCCAGACCGCAACGATGGCATCTATATCAATATCTTTAAGGATCGTATAGAGATTACCAATCCTGGTATATTGCCAGAAGATACAAAACCCGAAGACTTCATCGTTAATCCCTCAAAAGGCTGGTATAGAAATCCGTTTATCGCCGAAGTTTTCTATTTCTTTGATTATATCGAGCAAGTTGGCTCTGGTATGCTCAAAATGAAGCGGGAAATGGAAAACGTTGGACTGCCCACTCCAACATTCCAGCAACACCAAAAGCTCAAGAAATTCACGGTTATACTCCAAAGACCAAATGGGATGGTAATTGGATTCAATCCAAAGGGTATTTCAGGGAGGGAGACTGTTTACCCCGCTACCACAAGAACCAAAACGCTTCCGCTTAATACCATACCTGCCCCTGCCCCACTACCGGCTATGTCGCGTGTCCCTTATTCCCACAATCGTCTCTTCGTTGGGCGTGAGCAAGCCCTGAAAACCCTCGCACATATCTTCAAGCACAACGAATCCACACTGCCCATAGCAGCCGTTACGGGCATGGGAGGAATTGGCAAAACGCAGCTTGCCAGCGAGTTTGTGCATCGCTATGGGCAATATTTCGAGGGGGGCGTGTTCTGGTTGTCATTTGCCGATCCAAACAATATCCCCAATGAAATAGCAGCATGTGGCATCAATATGAATATTCCAGATATTGAACCCTTGTCGCATCAAGTGGCACGGGTACAACAAGAATGGCAAAGCCCTATTCCCCGTCTGCTGGTATTTGACCGATGCGAAGATGAAACATTGCTCCATACGTGGCTTCCCAAGAGTGGCGGTTGTGCTATCCTTGTGACCAGTCGTAGCGCAATGTGGGAACATGCTAATGTTCAACAAATTCCCCTAGATACGCTGGCACGGGATGAGAGCATCACGCTACTTCGAGCGTTTCGCCCTGACCTATCCCCTGACGACCCCGACCTTGACGTGCTGGCACATGAGCTCGGCGACCTGCCACTGGCATTGCATCTTGCGGGGAGCTATCTTAAACAGTATGCAAAAGATGTTACTCCTGCTCGATTACTTGCACAACTACAGAAACAACATCTCCTAGCACATAGGGCTTTGAGTTCAAGGAAACACATACATCATTCACCTACTAATCATGAGTTGAGTATTAAACGTACCATTGCTGGTAGCTATGAACAACTCCAACCTAACAATGACTTAGACGCTTTGGCATTGAACTTGTTGGCACAGGTAACAATCATTGCTTCTTCAAGTAAGCCAGTATCCCATCAACAACTTTTGGCTGCAATGCAAGTGGACATAGAAGACGAGAATATCATCCTAGATATGAACGATGCCTTAGCCCGTCTCAAGCAGTTGGGGCTAATTGAAGAAACGAGTGATGGCGAACTCCGAGTCCATCGATTGATAGCCGCGTTTGTCCAACAGGTAACAAAAGAGAGCACCACCTAAAAACCAACACCATGCACCTACAAACACTCCACGACAACTGGTCCATCCGTCTATGCAAAACGTTTGTCCAGGGAAGCTACCCCCCCGCCACCAACGCCGGCTGGCACCCCATCGCCATACCTAGCCACTGGCAAGAACTGCCCGAACTGGCAACCCACGCTGGCAATGTCGTTTACCGTTGCGATTTTGCGCTTGACGATACCAGTACCAGCAACCTGTATGATGCACACATCGCCGCGTTTGGTGATGCTGCCCACACATGGCTGCGTTTCAATGGCGTATTCTACTGGGCGCAGCCCTACCTCAACGGTACCGACCTCGGCTGCCACGAAGGCTACTTTGACCCCTTTGAACACGATGTAACTGACATCTTGCGGACTGACAACACGCTGCTAGTTGAGGTCGCCTGCCCCAACGAACGCAACAAGACCAACAAACGGATGATTACCGGCGTATTCTCCCACTGGGACTGCCTCGACCCGCAAGCCAACCCCGGCGGTATCTGGCTACCGGTTGAACTCCACCGCAGCGGTTCTGTACGGGTGCAAACAGTACGCTGCCACAGCGAAACCTGCCATGAGCAGTTTGCCCAACTCCGCTACGATGTGACCATCCATGCTACCACCGCCGGGCAGCTCGTGTTGCGCTGGAGCTTTGCCCCACACACCTTTACCGGCGAAACGCAGGTCATAGAGCAGCGGCGCAATATCACCCAGGGAAAGCAGGAAATCGGCGGGTTGCTCAAGCTCCGCGACCCCCGCCTTTGGTGGACACACGACCTGGGCAACCCGGACCTCTACACCTGTACGCTTGACGTGCTGTGGGACGGGCATATGAGCGATAGCCGCACCTTTCGTTTTGGCATACGCCAGTTTGAGCTACGCAACTGGATACCCTACCTCAATGGGGTGCGCTTCCTTGCCAAAGGCAACAACTACGCCCCCGGCGATATGCGTATCGCCAATATGAACGCGCAACGCTACGCCGACGATATGCAGTTAGCACGGGATGCCCATATGAACATGCTGCGGGTGCATGCCCATGTAGAGCACCCCGCTTTTTACGATGCCGCCGATGAAGCTGGTATCTTGCTCTGGCAGGATATGCCACTCCAATGGCTCTATCAGGCAAAGGTACTGCCAGAAGCCAAGCGACAGACTCGCGCCATGATCCAATTACTAGGTCATCACCCTGCTGTCGCCATCTGGTGCATGCACAATGAGCCAATCTACATCAGCGACTCCTCGGACGAAACATTGTTTACCAGGCTTCGTACCTATCAATCGGTAGTTGGCTTTAGCTGGAATAGAGAGGTGCTAGACAAGCACCTCAAGCGCATAGCCGAGCAGACCGACCCATCCCGCCCCATCATCCGCTCGTCTGGTGAAATGGCAATACCGCCATTTGGGAAAGGGACAGATGCCCACCTCTACTTTGGCTGGTACCAAGCGTATGGCACCCTACAAGATGCCGAAAAGTTCTTTAAGCTCATGCATCGAAGCCTCCAATTTGTGACGGAGTTTGGCGCACAGAGTTTCCCCAACAGCGAAAGTTGCTGGCGGTTTATGTCAGAGGATGTACACGAACTGGATATGGTACAGTTGACGCAGCGGCATGGCTTCCAGCCGGAGGTGATGAGCCGCTGGCTCCCCTGGCGCACCGCCCGCACGCTTGACGAATTGGTCACGATGACGCAGGATTATCAAATAGCCATCAATCGTTACTACATTGACCGCTTGCGGTATCATAAGTACCAGCCAACGGGGGGCATTCTCGCTTTTCTCTTTTGCGACCCCTTCCCGGCGGTGTTGTGGAGTGTGGTAGACTATTGGCGTGTGCCAAAACAATCGTACTATGCATTGCAACAGGCGTTTAGCCCACAGTATGTCTTTACCCTGCTGTTGCCACAACCCTACCATGTTGCAGACCGCATAGCCATGCCTATCTATGTTGTCAATGATGCCCAAGAGATATGCGAGCAAGCGCAGGTCAACGCAACGTTGTACGGCACTGATGGGCAGGAGCTTGCCACCATTCAGCATACCATCATGCTGGAAGCCGATTGCCAAGCGCAAGAGGTGGATAGACTGCGGTTTATCCCAGAGCATATTGGGCAATATACGTTGGAATTAGCACTAACAAACGTTCCCTATGCCATGCGGCAGAGCTATCAAATAGAAGTAGAAGCGTAGGGATGGCAGCAGTTTATGGTACAATAGGCAGACGACCAGTGTATGGTTTGTTGTTGCCCCTAGCTTTTGGTCTGGATGCTAGGGGAAGATAAAGAGCGTATCCACAGTCCACGGTTTCTAATCAATGCCATGACTATATCTTACAGCGAAGAGGTATCGCTGACGTGTCCGACTTGTGGGGCAAGTATACCTACCACGGTATGGGTACTGCTTGATACTGAAGAACACCCTGAGCAAAGAGAAGCATTACGCCAGGGACAGATAAATACCCAACCATGCTCGCAGTGTGGCACAACATTTGCTGCTAGTACCGCACTCATGCTGCATGACCGTCAGCGGCAGTGGGTGGTTTTTGCGCTGCCGCAAGGCAAAGCGGAGCATGTTTGGCGCGAGCAAGCCCGAATACTTCACGAGCAGCTTATAGAGCGATTGTCGGCAGAGGATCAGAACGCAAGTTATCTTGGTGAGGTCCAGATAGCCCAAGATGTACAAGGTATTGCCCACCTGCTCACCAAGCAGGAGCGACAACGCCGCAATGCCGGCAATAGACAACGTGGTGGACAAGTGGTAACGGGTGATGGACGAGTGTGGGAAGGTATGGTCGCCAACGATGCCCATACGGAGGCAGAAGCCTCACCGTATCGTGAAGTTTGGCAAGAGTCGGGACCACAGCCATCAACGAGAGTTATGCCAGAAATGGTTACGCCAGACCCGCAGCGTTCTGAGCAAACCGTTTTACAACTGGTACACCAGCTTTTAACCGTAGATTCCCTAGAGAGTTTACGGGAAATGCTTACCCGCTATCCTATGCTCCAGACTGCAGCAGCAGATCGTACTTTGCAACTCTTGACTAATTTTGCTTTTGAAGAGCGATCCTACGATCTTGCCGAGAGTCTCAATCGAGTGCGTCTCCTGATACAGCAGGTATTGGCTCAAACTCGATTTTCAGATGAGCAAGTGAGCGAGCAGGCTCAGAGCGACCATGATCATGAGGAGGAGCCACTAGCTTTTCTGCCACAGGATGCCTACTACGCGATCTTGACAGCCACATCTACCAACGACCTTCGGCGTGTGGTACAAGACTATCCTGTGGTCTTAGAACCCTGGTTTGATGCAGCCCTCGGTGATGTGTGTGACCAGGTATTGCAAGAGGGAGATGTTAGGATGGCTATGATCCTTGAATATCGGCGTGAAATCATTTTTGTGCTCCGGCAAGAAATAGGAATGGAATAACGTATGCTGAAAAGAACACCTCTGTATGACGCGCATATTGCCCTGGGCGCACGCATGGTTGAGTTTGCCGGCTGGGAAATGCCTGTGCAATATAGCAGTATTCTCAACGAGCATCACGCGGTACGCAATGCCGCTGGGATGTTTGATATTAGCCATATGGGACGCTTTCTCGTGATAGGTCCCGATGCCATACCCTTTTTGCAGCGGGTCGCAACCTGCGATGTCACCCGTATTGACGTTGGCATGTCCCACTATGGGTTGCTCTGCAACTCCTATGGGGGTATCGTGGATGATGTCTTCATCTACAATTTGCCCAATGCCTATATGGTCATTGTCAATGCGGCAAATCGTCAAAAAGACTGGAACTGGCTCCTGAAACATGCATCCAGTTTCAACGTGCGTATGGTAGACTATTCAGACCAGTGGGCAATGTTGGCACTCCAAGGACCAAACGCTGAGGCTATTCTGATGCAGATAGACGAAGCGCAGGCAGAGACCATCGCCGCTATTCCCTTTCACGGGGTAGCCAAAGGAGCATTTCTGGGGATGGATGAGTGCTTGATAGCTCGCACGGGCTATACCGGCGAAGATGGGTTTGAACTCTTTTTCCCTGAAACGTATGTTGAAGGGGTCTGGAAACGAATACTGTCTGCCGGTGAGTCCCACGGGCTACAACCCTGTGGGCTTGGGGCGCGAGATAGCCTGCGGTTTGAACCATGCCTCTCGTTGTATGGGCATGAAATCGGCGATGACATCAACCCGTATGAAGCCCGCCTCGGCTGGGTGGTAGACCTCGACACAGACGAGTTTACTGGGCAAGATGCGCTGACCTATGTCAAAAAGAACGGACCATCGCGGCGGCTCGTTGGCTTTGAGATGGTCGGGCGTGGGGTAGCGCGGCATGGCTATACTATCCAGAATGCTGAGGGCAAATCTGTTGGTTATGTGACTACCGGTATGCCCTCTCCCACGCTTGGGAAGCCACTTGGTATGGGCTATGTCCCTACCGAGTTGAGCAAGGTTGGCAGTGAGTTTGATGTGATCATCCGGGAAAAGCCTGTACGGGCGCGGGTGGTCAAAATGCCTTTTTATCCGCCGCGCTACAAGAAGGCATAAACAATCACCTACCATCTACTAAGAAAAACATGGCGTGGTGTCGTGTTGTTTGGTAGGTAGATAACCTTTGTATAAATCAAGAAGATTTTGGAGAACACAAAAAGAAGGAGGAAGTATGGGTTTCACAACCCCAACGGAACTGAAGTATCTCAAGACCCACGAATGGGTGCGTATTGAAGGCGATGAAGCAGTGGTTGGTATTTCTGATTTTGCCCAAGATGCCCTGGGTGATGTGGTGTACATTGAGATGCCGCAAGTAGGGGATAAGTTCCAACCGGGCGAGTCGTTTGGGGCTATTGAGTCGGTCAAAGCCTCATCCGACCTGTATGCGCCGGTTGACGGCGAGATTGTCGCGGTCAATGAGGCATTGGAAGATGACCAGTCTCCGGTGAACAAAGACCCCTACGGCGAGGGGTGGCTTATCCGTATCAAGATGTCTGGTGAACAAGGCGAATTGATAGATGCTGCGGAATACGAAAAGGTAATGCAAGAACAGAGCCACTAGCGGTTGGGTATGATAAGGATATGAGGGGGGATTAGCCTTTGCTTCCCCCCCATATCTCTTACAGAATGTATTGACTAGCTGTTTTTTCGTTCTATTTATAGTGATCTTTGACGGTTGTTTACAACCGGAGCTAAATTAGGAAAGAGTAGAGAGCATGCCCTTTTCACCTTATGTTTCTATCACCGATACCGAACGCCGGGAGATGCTCCAAATTATTGGGGTGGAGTCGGTGGAAGAGTTGTTTGCTGATGTCCCGGAAGCCTTACGCTTCCCCCACCTTGATCTGCCTGCCCCCCTTGCAGAGCCAGCATTGATAGGCGAGATGCACCAGCGCAGTATGGGCAATGCCCATGCCTGTAGCCATCGGATGTTTCTTGGGGCTGGTGCCTACAATCACTTTATCCCTGCGGCAGTAGATCATCTCCTGCGCCGCAGCGAATTTTATACCGCCTATACTCCCTATCAACCAGAGATTAGCCAGGGGACGTTGCAGGCGATTTTTGAATACCAGAGCCTCATTTGTCGGCTAACCGGTATGGATATAGCCAATGCTTCACACTACGACGGTGGTACTACCGTTGCGGAGGCTGCCATTGTTGCCCTGTCGGTCAAGCGCAAACGCAACAAAATTGTCGTTGCCCGTGGGGTCAATCCACAGTATCGGGCAGTATTGCGTACCTACTTTACCGGGCAGGATGTGGTTATCACCGGCGATGAACAGCCGGGTACAGGCATTGACCACGCGCTAAACCAGTTGGATGATACGACAGCGGCAGTAATTGTCCAGTCGCCCGATTTTCAGGGGCGCATGCACGATTTAGAGGCTGTCGCAAGCCGGGTGCAAGCCGTAGGGGCGTTGTTTATCCTCCACTTTGACCCGCTGGCACTTGGGATGTTTCAGTCGCCCGGCGAGATCGGGGCGGATATAGCGACTGCTGAGGGGCAACCGCTTGGTTTGGGGCTAAACTTTGGTGGCCCCTACCTGGGTATCTTCACCTGTAAGAAAGCCTATATGCACAAGATAGCCGGGCGTGTGGTGGGGACAACCCGCGACCAAGACGGCAACCCCGCCTATGTGCTAACGCTACGCGCCCGCGAGCAGGACATACGCCGAGATCGTGCTACCAGCAATATTTGCACCAATCAAGGGTTAATGGCTCTGGCTGCGACTATCTATCTAAGTCTTATGGGACGACAGGGACTCAAGCGCGTAGCAGAACTCTGCTACCACCGTTCCCACTATGCTGCCGACCAGATAGACCAAATACCCGGCTATCAGGTGCTTAACCCGGATACGCCCTTTTTCAAAGAGTTTGTGGTGCAGTGTCCCCGCCCCGTAGCAGAAATCAATGCGGCACTTCATAAGCAGGGGATTATCGGCGGCTATGACCTTTCGCAGGATGAGCCGCAACTTGGGCAGCATCCAATGTTGCTCTGCGTAACGGAAATGAACAATCGGGCAGATATAGATGCGCTTGTTGATGCCTTGCGCGAAATAGCCTAACATCTGTGTTGCTGTCTGTTTCAGTAAGGAAGCCTATGTCAGTTTACACCCGTGACCAAATACGAGAGCTTATTCAGCAACCCGGCAAGCGAGCCAATTTTCAGGAAGCAGACCTGAGCGGGCTTGTCCTGTCAGACTTGAACCTCTCTGGGGTGAATTTTACCCATGCTAATTTGCGTGAGGCACGGTTGGTTTTGAGCAATCTCAGCTATGCCAATTTTTCGTATGCCAATTTGCAGCAGGCAAATTTGGGCAACGCCGATTTGAGCGATGCGAATTTACAATATGCAATCCTCAGTGGAGCCAACCTACAAGGGGCAGACCTGAGCAATACCAACCTGACCAACACCGACCTGAGCAATGCCAACCTGCAAGGGGCAGACCTGCGGGCTATCAGCGTTGATACGAGTGATACGCACGTTTTGGAAAGCAATCTTGCGGGGGCAAACCTGAGCCAAGCAGATTTGCGGGGGGTAGATATGAGCCGATGTCATCTGCAAGGAGCCAATCTCACCGGCGCACGCTTTACCCCGCTCACCCGGTTTCCCGAAGGATTTGACCCGCTTGCGGCAGGAGCTATCCCGGTGTAAGCGGATGTACTACTATGGGCGAAACAGCAGAAGAACTTGCGACCTCCTGAAGTAAGAACGTTTGGTTATTATTGTTGAATTAGAGATGGAAAGTACGTATGCAAACATACGAACCCCCAATTTTTGACCGTTCATCACCTGGCAAATGTGGTGTCGCTCTGCCGGAGCTTGATGTTCCTGAAGCGCAGATTCCCAAGCATTTGTTGCGCCGAGATGACTTGGCAGAGATGCCCGAATTGAGCGAGCCAGAGGTGATACGCCATTTTACGCGCATAAGCCAACGCAACTTCTGTATAGATACGGGAATGTATCCGCTTGGCTCTTGCACGATGAAATATAATCCGAAGATAAACGAGGATGCAGCACGACTGCCCGGTCTCGCTATGGCACACCCGCTCCAGGATGAAGCGGTGTCGCAGGGAGCCTTGCGGTTGCTCTATGAGCTGCAGCACGACCTCGCAGCTATTAGCGGGTTTGATGCGGTCTCCCTTCAGCCGGCAGCAGGGGCGCAGGGTGAGCTAACCGGCGCGTTGGTCTTCCACGCTTACCATACATCCCGTGGCGATAGTGAGCGCAATGAGATACTGGTACCGGATGCTGCCCACGGTACCAACCCGGCGACGGTTTCTATGGCAGGGTTTCAGGCTGTGGAGATCAAGAGTGATGCGCGGGGCAATGTAGATATAGCCGACATGAAGAGCAAGCTGTCACCGCGTACTGCTGGTTTGATGCTGACTAACCCCAATACGCTAGGGTTGTTTGAAGAACAGATACAAGAGGTCACACAGTTGGTGCATGAAGCCGGCGGTTTGGTCTATTGTGATGGGGCAAACCTCAATGCGATTTTGGGCATTGTCAAGCCGCGTGACTTGGGCTTTGACTTTATGCACTTCAACCTGCACAAGACTTTTTCCACGCCGCATGGCGGGGGCGGTCCGGGCAGCGGGGCGGTAGGGTGTACGGCGGAGCTTGCGCCATTCTTGCCTGCGCCATTGGTAGCAAAGCAGGCAAATGATGCTGGGCAGCAGGTGTATACCTTCGTCACGCCAGAGCAGAGTATTGGGCGAATGAAGACCTTTCATGGCAATTTTGGCATGCTCGTGCGGGCTTGGACCTACATTCGGTTGCTTGGGGCAAAGGGGCTACGTGAAGTGGCTGAGATTGCCGTCCTAAATGCCAACTACATTCGCAAGCAATTGGATACGGTCTATCCTGTGGCTATAGACCGTATCTGTATGCACGAGGTGGTCTTCAAGGGGCAAATCGCCAATGCCGAGGGTATCCGCACGATGGATATTGCCAAGCGATTGATTGACTATGGCTTCCACCCACCAACGGTCTATTTCCCCTTGATTGTCGCTGAAGCATTGATGATTGAACCAACGGAGACGGAAACGAAGCAGAATATAGATGCATTCATTGATGCGATGCGGGAGATAGCACGAGAGGCGGTGGAACAGCCAGAGTTGCTGCACGATGCGCCGGTAACGGCACCAGTGCGGCGTTTGGACGAGGTAGGGGCTGCCCGCCGCCCGGTGTTGTGCTATGGGAGTGGTTGTTTTTAGCGGACTATTTTTGGTGGACCCTCTCCCCCTGCCCCCTCTCCCATACAAGGGCGGGGGGGAATACCATACATCCGCTCGTTGACACTCGCGGCTCATTTGGTGGGACACGAGGGAATACCTGCCCGACTCCCCTTCTCCCCTCGGTGGGGGAAGGGTAGGGGATGGGGGATGCCCGGTGAGACGTTGCATGCAATGTCTCTACAACTTGACCAAGAAGCTGCCAGTACTGCAAAACGAGCGAAAATTGAGCAGGCTGTACGTGAAGGGTATGAATCGGGTGGGGATGCAAGGCTTTGGGCAAAAATAGAGCAGTTGTAGCGATTTGTAGCGAAAGGACCTAATTAAGTTGTGAAAGAACGGCTCCAAAAAACCCTCGCCCATGCCGGGGTAGCCTCGCGGCGTGCCAGCGAGACCCTCATCACTGATGGACGGGTGTGTGTCAATGGGCGCGTTGTGCGTGAACTTGGTGTCCGCGTAGACCCAGAGCAAGACCACATAGAGGTAGACGATACGCCAATACGTCCACCAAATCAACGCACCTACGTTATGCTTAACAAGCCCAAAGGGGTTGTTTCCACTGCCAGCGACCCGGAAGGTCGCCCTACGGTAGTAGACCTCGTAGCTGTTTCGGCGCGAGTGTATCCGATTGGGCGGCTTGATACAGACAGCGAAGGGTTGATCCTGCTGACTGACGATGGCGAACTGACTAATCACCTTACCCATCCCCGTTTCCAGGTAGAGAAAGAATACCATGCGTTGCTCTCGCCTATTCTGGATAGCAAAGCTATTCGGGCGTGGCGTGAGGGGGTCATGTTGGATGGGGTACAAACAGCACCTGCTCTCGTGACGGTACTCAAACGGCTAGACGATGCGGCGTGGGTGCGGGTTGTGCTGCGGGAGGGGCGCAAGCGACAAATACGCGAGGTAGCAACTCTGCTCGGTTATACGACCCGCCGGTTGTTGCGCGTCCGTGAGGGTAATCTGTTGCTTGGCGATTTGCCTTCGGGGGAGTGGCGCAACTTGTCGCCAGAAGAGGTTACATCTCTCCGCGCACACGTTCAGAAAAAGCAGCAATCACGGTGAGGGCAGGGCGGTGGTAAAGTCGCTGATAAGAGATACCGGCTCTCATGCAACAAACCCCCGTATGCACAATGAGTAGTGCATCGGGGGTTTGTATTGTGGCGGGGAGGGTGGGATTCGAACCCACGAGGGGATTGCTCCCCTAGCGGTTTAGCAAACCGCCGCACTAGGCCTCTATGCGACCTCCCCAAACAAAAAAATAGGTTGTCGTAGCTAGACCATCACACATACTCATTGGCGGAGGAGGTGGGATTCGAACCCACGAAGGGTTGCCCCTTAACGGTTTTCAAGACCGTCGCATTCAACCGCTCTGCCACCCCTCCAGTAGCTTGCCTAGCTGTAGCTTGAATGGCAGGGGCGCAGGGACTCGAACCCTGAGTCCTGGTTTTGGAGACCAGTGGTTTGCCAATTAACCGACACCCCTATGCTGGAAGGAATTACCTCCGCACAAAAACTAATCATACCACAAAGCGATAGGGTTTGCAACTGTGCTTGCCAAAGAAGCGAAAAACCGTTTATACTGTACAGAGATATGAACCGCTGATACAAACCAACGAGCAACAACCATATCTCCTTACAAACGAAACATCCCTTCACCACCTTTGCTGAGAATATCAGAGGAAGGAGCCTCAACGTATGCGATGTGCATTAAACATACATAAGGTAGTTATAATTAAGGGAAGGAAAGAAAAAAGGAAGGAAGGTAATATCCTATGGGCGATTCCCTGATAACTGTGTTTACTCGTGCCCTTGCTGATATAGATAATCAAGCAACCCAAGCCTATGAACAAGCCCTACCGCTGCTTATCAATGCCGTGAATGACCTCATGTCGCAGCGCGAGGATATACATGATCTCATTGGTCCCAATGCCGATACAATTATGCATGGAAATCATACCAACCATGCCTACTTCATGCTCGCACAATTTCAGGTCAAAAGTGCATCAACCCTTGTACAAGGGTGCATTTGGGCGTATCAGAGCTACGTTAATCGGGGGTTCTCTCCTGCCTATTTTCCCATTGAGCTAACAGTATGGCAACAAGTGTTTGCCTCCTATCTTGACGAAGAAAGCGCAAGATCCATAGGGAAATTCTACCAACTGCTGATAGATAGCCACCGCGATTTTCTCTTTCTTTCCCAAGCCCCTGCCACAGCAGAGCCGGTAGATGAAGCACTCCTTGATTACTTTCGCCGTTACCTAGATGCCATTCTCAAGCCAAGTATGGGCGATGCGCTTACCGTTTCCCAAGAGTACGTCCAAACCGTTTGGGACATTCCCGTTTGGTGGGAGCGCATTATTAGCCCGTGTATGTATGAGATAGGCCGGCTTTGGGCAAAAGGCGACATAACCGTTGGGCAGGAGCATATGGCGACATCTATTACCCAACGGGTCATCTCTATGTTTTACCCCCTTATCCTAGAACTGCCCCGCAACAAAGGCTCGGTTGTTGTTGCGGTATCGCCTACCGAACTGCACGAAATTGGTGCTCGGATGGTGGCAGATATGCTCGAAATGCATGGATGGGATGTCTACTACACTGGTGCAAACACGCCAAAGCCTGATTTAATCTTGCTGATACGCGAAAAACAAGCCCGCTGTTTGTGTATCTCAACGACTATCACCTCCCATCTGGCCTATGTCAGAGACATTATTCATACCGTTCGTACCCAAGAAAAGACCTTTCCTTTTCCCGTTCATGTTCTTGTAGGAGGACAAGCCTACATGAACGATTCCATGTTGTGGCAATCTGTTGGGGCTGATGGATTTGTGGTCAGTGCCAGCCAATCGGTAGAATATTTGCAAGCATTACAAAAGACTAATGGAAACGGTACTGCAAAGTATTTGTCATGAGTAATATTAACCTCTTATTAGCCCAATATGCACCAGAAATCCTGATGCAAAAGAGTAATAATCTTGTTGTTTTGCTTGACAGAGCAGGCAACTTGCTTGAAGGCAACGATCAACTTTTCCAAATTATCGCAAAACACGAAGAACCAGTCGAGATATTTTCGCAACTCTTAGTTCGGAGTAGCGTTGTGCGGTTTCGTGAAACGTTGCATGCAGCCCTAGACCAACAAACCCTACAGCATACCCGTCTAAACCTTGCGACCAGTGATATTGATCTGCCTACATCCTACACATGTTGGGTTGCGCCTGTGCCAGAAGACCGGGTAATTTTGGTAGGGGAGCCAATCCCATCATTGGATGAGCAAGCAGCCCAAGAATATCTAAAAATTACCAATGATCTCTCTGCCATCACCCGCGAACTTTACAAAATCAAGCATACGCTTTCGGCAAAAAATACTGAATTGCAGCAAGCGTGGGAAGCTGCCGAAGCTGCTGCTCGCGCAAAGTCGGAGTTTTTGGCGAACACTAGCCATGAAGTGCGTACTCCGCTTAATGCGATCATTGGGCTAACCAATCTATTGCTAGATACCGAACTCAACGAAGAACAGCATGAGTATGTGGGTATCTTGCGCTCAAGTACAGACACCTTATTGACGATCATTAATGATATTCTTGACTTCTCTAAAATTGAATCCGGTAAGATGAAGCTGGAAAGCCAGTCATTTTTGCTAGAAACCTGCATTACAGAAGCCCTGGATTTTGTCTCCTATCAGGCATCAGCCAAAAACCTGGAGTTGTCTAGCTTGATTAACGAAACTGTCCCTAAAGCTCTGTTGGGTGATGTCACCCGGCTGCGACAGGTGTTGGTCAACCTGCTGGCAAATGCGGTCAAATTTACTGAACATGGCGAAGTGACGGTGTTGGTCTCTATGGCGCATGAGCAAAAGCCATCATTTCCTCCTCTTATTCATGCTTCTCCCCATGCCAGCGAGCAGCATGAACATACCCAAATGACCCAATCAAGTTCGCTTCCCCCCTACCTGCACATTGCCGTGCGAGATACGGGTATTGGTATCCCTTCCTCTTGTGTCGATACCCTCTTTCACCCCTTTACCCAGGTTGATGCTTCTACCACGCGCAAGTATGGGGGTACGGGGCTAGGGTTGGTGATTAGCAAGCGGTTGGTAGAGTTGATGGGGGGCAAGATATGGGTTGAGAGTGAGGATGGCAAAGGCTCTACCTTTCACTTCACCATTGCCGCTATCCCTTCGAGCTTTACAGAACATCGGGTAATGGAAGCCCATAAGATGCAGGATAGAGCGTTTCCCCAGATTGCCCAAGAGCATCCTTTGCGTATCCTCGTGGCAGAAGACAATGTAGTAAATCAAAAGGTCATCTCGCGGTTGCTAGAACGGCTTGGGTATCGTGCTGATGTTGCTTCCAATGGCGAAGAGGTCATACAAGCCCTCGGTTTCCTCAGCTATGATGTTATTTTAATGGACATCCAAATGCCAGAAATGGACGGGCTAGAGGCAACCCGCATTGTACGCACACAGTTTCCCTCTAGTCGTCAGCCCTGGATTGTTGCGTTGACGGCGCATGCGCTGCAAGGGGATAGGGAGTGGATTATAGATGCTGGTATGGATGACTATGTGAGCAAGCCAGTACAAATTGATGCCCTAGTTGATTCCTTGAAGCGGGCAACCAACAGACCTTACCAGCGGGTCTATGATACAATGAGCATTGCCTATGAAGCAGCGCATACCCAGCCCACGCTTGCGCCCTCACAAGATAGTCCAGATACCCCCGCCCCCCCTGCCC
>CAYPHM010000044.1:0-13588 GCA_964410555.1 uncultured Chloroflexaceae bacterium
CCCTGAAATGGGAGAGGGAGCAGAGGGGGAGCGGGTTGTTTGGGCAGCCCCCATCCCCTGCTCCTTCCCCTTCGGGCAACCCCCATCCCCTAGCCCCTTCCCCCACTACGCGGGAGAAGGGGAACCGGGCAGGTGTTGCCCCCCTCGCCCTGAAATGGGAGAGGAAGCAGAGGGGGAGCGGGTTGTTTGGGCAGCCCCCATCCCCTAGCCCCTTCCCCCACCGAAGGGAGAAGGGGAACCGGGCAGATGTTGCCCCCCTCGCCCTGAGAACGGGGGTATCTAGCAATTGGTCTACTAGATACCCCATCCCCGATCACAACGAACGCTTCACCTCGTCCCCCTTTGGGGTCAAGCGATACTCTAAGCACCCCGGCTCGCGCTCTTCTATCAAGCCGTCAAACTCCATATCCTCAAGGGTTATCGTGACCGATGTAGGCTGCCTCGCCATGTCTACATACTGATCTACAAATAATCGCTGCAACAACTGTTTGTACTGTGCTGTTAGTTCCATATGCTGCTACTTTCTGCTTACTTGTCGTAGCGAGCAAAGATGCGCTGATACGGTTCACTCTCCTGCAAAAGCTGTTCATGCCTTCCCTGTGCCACAAGCTCACCCCGACGCAGTACTAGGATATGGTCTGCCCAACGTATCTGCGAAAGTCGTGGGGTAATGAGTAAGGTTGTACGTCCTTGCAAGATGCGCCGCATCGCCTGCTGTATCTCATCCTCGGTAGCACTATCTATGGCACTGGTGGAATCATCGAGGATGAGGATACGTGGGTTGGTCAGAAAGGCACGGGCTATCGCAATGCGCTGTCGCTGCCCGCCGGAAAGCGTCACACCACGCTCTCCTACCATCGTATCATATCCATTGGGAAACTGCATGATGAAATCGTGCGCTTGGGCATCCCGTGCTGCCTGTTCTATCTGGGCTTGCGTCACATCCGCTGGCGCACCAAAGGCGATATTTTGCCCAATAGTGCGGGAAAACAGGAAAATGTCCTGCTCAATGGTAGAAATTTGCGAACGGAGCGAGTCCATATTCCACTCGCGCACGTCTATGCCATCAACCAACACCCGCCCGGCACTGACATCATAGATGCGATTGACCAAACGGGTCATAGTCGTTTTGCCGGAACCCGTCTGCCCCACAATCGCAATTGTCTGTCCTGGCTTGGCATAAAAGGAGATATTTTTGAGGATAGGCGTACTAGCATAACCAAAGGCGACATCCTCAAAAACGATGTCCCCATCGATTTGTTGGCTGACACCGCCGAGATTTTCGTCTAGCTCTGATTCGGTGTTGATAAGGTCAAGAATACGATTTGCCCCCGCCAAGCCAAGTTGGACCAGCGAAAAGCTAAACAGTGAGATAAACGTTGGGAAGCGCAGCAGACTGACCAACCCCATAAAGGCGACAACTTCTCCAGGCGTAATACTCCCCTGCATAAAGAGCCAAAACGCATGCCCAAACGCCACCCCGTAGGTTATCCCGTAGAGCAGCAGCGGCAGGTAGCGAGCTTTTATGCTCCCCTCTTTGACAAATAAATCGCGGTATTTAGTTACGTTTTGCGTAAAGAGGGCTTGCTCACGGGGTTCTTGGGCATAGGACTTTACCACTTCAATGCCAGACACCGCCTCGGCGAGTCGCGCATTGAGCATCCCAAACTGACGGCGTAGCGCACCAGTAACGGGGGTGAGCTGTTTGTTGTAGTTGCGGACGGCAAAGATAAACGTCACGACAAAGATGACTGGTACCAAGAGCAATGGGGGGTGGAGAAAGGTAATAGCAACGATGGGGGCGACAATGCTCATAAGGGTGTCCATAATGAGCGATGCCCCAGGATTGACCATAGACTTGAGTTGTTGCACATCGTTGGTAGCACGAGCCATAATATCGCCCACGCGCTGCTTGTTGTGAAAGGTCTGGCTCTTTCCAATTAGGCTAATGTAGAGTTCTTCGCGTGCATCACGTTCTACCCGTTGGGCTAAGATTTCTACAGCAAAACCGCCACCTAGACTGGCAGCACCTTGTATCACATGGGCAACAAAGATGGCTAGGGCTATGCTGGTCAGGTTTTCTATTGGTCCCCCCTGTACCACGACATCAAATGCCTGTCCCACCAAGATGACAGAAACACTAAACAGCCCTTCTGCAATAATTGTCCCTAGCATGGCTAACAGGGGAAGCAGCGGGTATTGGCGAATGTGCGAAAGTATCCATTTGAACGGGTTTTCAAGATTGTAGGTATATGCATTGGCGACAGTAAATTCTCGACGTATCAAGCGTGTTTCCCCTTATATCATGTTTGGTGGGTAGCAGGGTGTTTGTTCATTACGAAGCGGTACGGCATTGCCGCACCGCTTCATCTTCAACGGACATGGATAGTTCAACAGAGAAGAACAGCGGTCTCATCACTGTTGGACTCTTCCTTACCGTTACAGGGTCTTTTCGCCCGGTTTCCAGTTTGCGGCGCACATTCCACCAGACTGCAAAGCCTGGAGCACACGCAACGTTTCATCTACGCTGCGCCCGATGTTTTCGTTATGCACGACCATGTACTGGAGAATACCCTCTGGGTTGATGATGAACAAGCCACGCAGGGCGTAGCCTTCGTCTTCTACCAGCACTCCGTAGTTACTGGAGACCTCTTTGGTCATATCGGCTGCCAATGGGAATTTCAGCCCACTAATACCGCCCTTGTCGCGGGGGGTTTCAATCCAGGCTTTGTGGGAGAATACGGAGTCGGTAGAAACGCCAAGCACTTCTGCCCCCATAGCAACGATTTCATCGTAGCGATCTGAGAGGGCGAGGATTTCGGTGGGGCAGACAAAGGTAAAGTCAAGCGGATAGAAGAAGAGGATGAGCCATTTGCCCTGATAATCTGCCAATGAAGCGGTGGAGTCTAGGGTCTCCATATTGGCTGTCGTCTTCATCATAAAGTCTGGGGCAGGCTGCCCTACCGTTGCAAACGAGAAGTCATCACTATACAACATAACCATAATACTCCTTGAGTAAGATATAAAATAGGAACCTTACGAAAGTATAGCCGAGAGCACGGTACTATGCAAGCCGTCTTTTGTAGCATGCAACAGCTCTACAACCTGACCTATCCTTGTAAGGCAGAGGATGGGGGATTAAGATTCTACCACTAGGCAACAAATAGCCTTATGGCGCAGGGATGTACAACTCATCCCCCGGCTGGATCATGTCTGCTTGCTCCAGCGTTAGCCCATTTGCCTCAATCAACACCTGCGTAGATATACCAAACCGTTCAGCTATGCCTCGTATAGTATCGCCCGGTTCCACAATGTAGGTGGTAGGAGCAGCTACCGGTGGCTCCGTAGGCGGCGGCGGTGGTTCCGTAGGCGTAGGCGGCGGCGGTGGTTCTGTAGGCGTAGGCGGTGGTTCCGTAGGCGGTGGCGGTGGTTCCGTAGGCGTGGGCAGCAGGGTAGGTTCTGTTGGTATAACCGTTGTCGTTACCCTTTGCGTATCCGTTGGCATAGTCGTAGCAGTTATCACCGTTGTTGTTGTGACAATTGCCGTTTGCGTTACCACAACTGTTGTCGTCACACGCTGCGTTTCTGTCAGTGTCGCCGTAGGGGTCACTGGGGAAGTCTCCGTTGGAGTTGCTGTCGGAGTCAGCGTTGGGGTCGCAGTCGGCGTGAAGGTTGGCGTAGGAGTTAGCGTTGGGGTGAGGGTGGGCGTGATAGTCACAACCACCGTGGGGGTAAGCACTGGTGAAGGTGACAAAGTGGTTGTACTGGTCATCACCACTTCAGGCATAACCACCTCCCCAGGAGCATCTTGTTCTGGGTCATCGGCAGGCGATAAAGTCTTCTGTATAGGAACTACAGAAGGCATCTGTTCCGTGGGTTGTGAAGACAAGGCAGGATTAATGACCCCAAACCACAGAAGAAGCAAAATTACCACAGCCACCACAGCCCCTATCACGATGCCTCGATTGGGTTGCGTACTCGTATTGCTGTTGGTCGCAGGCGTAGCGGGGACTTCTGGTTGGACAGGGGGTTGAGCTTTGGGAACAGAAGCAGCAATCGGAGCAGCCTTTTGGGATTGTCCATTGCTATTCCGTAAGGTATCTGGTGCAAGTGTCGGTTGTTGGCGTTTTGTGGCAGGGGGTTGTTGTCCATCTTGGGCGGGTTGCTGGTGTCCATCTTGGGCGGGCTGCTGGTGTCCATCAACCTTTGCTGCCGAAAGCTCGCCGGTTGGGACACGTCGTTCCCCTGGCTTTTTGTCGGTGGCTTCAGAGAGGACTAACTTGTGATGGGTATGCTCTTGCAATACGCCAATAAGCTGATCGTAGCCATCCTGGTCAAACCAGTTGACCGTTCGCCATCCCTGCAATTTATCAGGAATATCACATGGTTCGAGCTTGACCAACAGAATAAATGGCTGGTGCTCGCTTTGTTTTTGTGCTTGATTAAGCGCATAGACAACATCTGGGTTGAGATTGCCCATACGGGTAAAGATATTAACTGATACACAAACGAGCACCACATCGCTGTGCTGTACCGCTTGCTGTATCTCATCCTCCCACCCCTCGTCGGGGAGGAGCATACTATCATCAAACCATGTCTTCAAGCCATCGGTTTGGGCAAGTTTTGCATACAGGGAGCGGACTCTGAGCCGATCTTTGCTTGAATACGATAAGAATAAGCGCAAAGGTTGGTTTTGTGTTTCAGACATAATGTTCGTATAGAGCGCAATACGCTTTTCAATAATCATTCATGGGTCCAATGGAGGTTTGCCCCCACAGTGAACCCTTCCTTGTCTGCTCTAGTATACCATATCACTACACTAGCACAGATATTTGGGTATTTTTTGGATGGGAGACAGATTCTTTTCCCCTATCATAGCAACGCAACGTTACCCAATGAAAGATATATTGCCCCTGCTGTCCACCTGTCCCCCCTCGCCCTATTCGAGCCGCGAGGGTCAACGAGCGGATGTCTGGAGGCAGGGGGAAAGGGTCGCTAATGGGAGCGGGTAAAAAAGAAATCGACAGAGGCTTCCCCGCTATGCTTGTTACAAGGTAAGATTCGCTGAATTGGCTTAATATTGCCCGGAAAGCCTACCCCCATCTGGTATAATTTAAAGGAGAGACCCTATACGATAGCCAAGAGCGTTCGTATAGTCTTAGGGGCAAAGCATTGAGCAGAATTGAGTAGTTGTATGTCTTCAGAACAAGCAGGCGAAATAGGTGAAGCCCACCGTATCCAATTGGAGTTAGATTTGGTTATGTCCGCTATCGGGTGTAGTGTCCGTAAAGCGATAACCCGCCTCCAGCATGAGCAAGCGTGCGCCGCAGGGGTCTCCTACAGTGCCAGCCACGAACAACACGAAGAAAACGTTGCAGCACTTGAGCTATCGCTTCGTGATGCCCTCTGCACGTTGCACGAGATGACTGTCACTATACAACGGGCTTTGGATGAGTAGGCTACAACCTCCGCAATAGGAGCCAAAACAGAAACCACTACTCCTCCGCATGTCCCGTCATTGCCAACAACCCCTCTTCCAGGGCTGCTGCGGCTATGGGCAGAAACAACACAAGGGAGAGGTGGTAGATTCTGGCTTGCTTGCCCTCTAGTCTGAGCTTGCGATGGCCTAACCCAATCATGATCGGCAGGGAGAGCGGTAGGACTCCCATTGTCACCACACGCGCTGGTATGCGGGTTGTGGGTAGACGTTTGAGGGCAAGCTGCCCTAGGGTAACGAGCAGCAGCGTGTTGAAGAGCAAACGGCTATGCTCCGGGATGCTCTCATCACGTAGGCTGAGATAGGGTATCTTGGGCCAAAACTGTTTGGAGTTGCCGTGTAACACAACCATTACGCCAATATTTGCCAGAACAAAGGGGGTTTTCTTCCAGAGAAACCGAACCATACAAACTCCTTCCTAAAAATGCTCTCCTATTGGCTAGTTGAGCATGTCAAGTAACGCTTGGTAGGCCTTGCATTGGGCATGAAACGCATATTGCACTGGGGTAAAGGTCACGGTGCTGGCACCAATCCCGCGTAGATAGTCTACCACAGGCAGCAAATCGCGCTGTTGGACAATAACATTGATGGCATACCACTGGAGATTACCGGAATCAGACGATGGAATAGTCGGGTTACTGGTATTGGTATTTAGGGCATCTGTCGCATGTTTATTGTAGACTGGCGCGATAGTTGGCCCCTGTAGTCCCGCTAGTTGGGGCAGAGCGGTTATCTGCTGCCCCACCGCCGCAACTGACTCCCCGACAATATTTGCCACCAGCGAGTAACATGTTTGCCCTTGCTGCCGCGCTTCTATCAACTCCAACAGGGTGCGGATTTGTTCAACGTAGTGGGGGTTGGCTTGGAGCAGCCGTTTGCTGCCGATCATACAGGCTTGCGAGCGCAAGATAGTACCACCAACGATTTTCAGGTGATTTTCGCGTAGCGCGTTGCCCGTCTCGGTGATATCCGCGATAATATCGGCATAGCCAAGCCCTGGCGCAGCTTCGGTTGCACCGGCGGAAGAGACAAGTTGAAAGACGTTGATACCCTGGCTATAGCAAAAGCGGCGCACAAGGTTGGGGTACTTGGTAGCTATCCGCAAAGCGCGACCCTGCGACTGAAACTCTACTGCCAAGTCTGCTAGGTCTTGCCAAGAGTTGACATCTACCCACGACTGCGGCGCAGCCAAAACGAGATTAACCCCCCAAAAGCCCAGGTCTTCATAGAGCATCAGGATATTCTCGTCATCATCGCGTTCTTCAAACAAAACATCCAAGCCAGTGATGCCAAGCGCAATATTGCCCTCAGCTACCTTGTCTATGATGTCTTCTGGGCGGTGCAGCAAAATCTCGGTCTCTGGCATGCCGCGCAATTGCGCGGTATACTTCTTTGGGCTAGAGCGGACAAGCCGCATACCACAGCTTTCAAAAAGCTGGATTGTGCCATCAAATCCGCCCCCTTTGGATGGTATCGCAAATCGGAACATTGCTGTTGTTCCCTTTCCCTCTCTGTTCTTTCGTTAGCTAATCTCTCCCATAATCCCTAGTAAGGGGAGAAAGGGGTGTGGTTCCCCTGCGAGAACGAACGGGAATCGTAAGCGACCCGTCCCGTTGCCCCTTGCGATTCCCCCCATCCCCTCGCCCCGCGTCCCACTACGCGGGAAAAGAGGGATAACTACTCCTTCTCGACGAGCAATTTCTAGGATAGTGCTTCCATCATCCGTGTGCCAACGATGGATACCAACGGGTATTGGTTCAATACGGCTATCAGTACGCGCTGCTATCTTCCAAAGCAGCGTGATGTCTGCTCGACTATACGATTCATCATAGCGGGAGGAAACCACCAAGACATCTATATCACTCCACTGGTGCAATCCCGTATTGCGGGCATATGACCCAAAGAGAACTCCGTAGGCAATGGGGATGCCGTGGGCAACAAGGGCATCCAAATAGGTTTGTATCGTTAAGATAATAGATCGTTCAACCATACTACTAATAATTCTGTTCTTTCTCTCAAGACATGCGCTTCTTGGCTTTTTGGGAGTGGTTTCCACATATCAGGGTAACGTCCTTCAATATGCAAGGGATTTATTTCAGCTAACAGATCGATTTATTCTTGGTCAAACAGTACCCCAGACAATTCAGCTAATCTAACCAGGTTGTGTAATCGTGGGGCTAGGTCATTGGTATGACGACAGACAAGAGCTTTTAAGAGTTTTTCTACCGTGAGATGCAGAAAAAACAACCCATGACGGATTTTGTTTGCTGCAAGCAACCTATGCGCTATTTCCCAATCTTCACTTGCACTGGTTTTCCAATGTACTAGGTGTTTATCAATATCCATCATAGCCTAATTTTGAAATCCCTGTAGTAATGATCGTGTCCGAAACTGCTTTGCCCTTGTATGAGAGCAGGGGAGTGAGCGGGTACATATGTCGCTGTGCGCTTTATACTCCCCTACTCGTTCCCGGCACAGAGATCATGCCACCACGCCAAATTTGCCTCTTCTAGCGACCCTTTGTCGTAGCGTTCAACAAACGGTTGTAGGTGCATCCTTCGTTTTTCATACAACGCATAGAGCGACTGTGGACTATCTTCTTTAAGCAACTGTTCTACAGATCGTGTGATGAGTTGCACTGCTAGTTTGATAGCCTGCCTGCCCATTGAAGCAGAAGCTGTCCCCCGCGGGTCTTGCCCTATGATAGCATCTTTTTCTGGTGATGGGGGGATTGGAGCGGGACCATCAAATTTTGGCATATGCACCAAATCTGGGCGCAACGCCAGCATCAGAGACGTTTGCCAAAGCGCAGCATGATCAAGCATCGTTTCGTCTATGAGTGCCATAGGGGGTATCGCCAACACCAGCAGATTGTGCTTTTTGATGGCTTCTTGGGCAGTCCGTATCAGGACCAACTCATGTCCCTCAGCATAGTGTCCCGTCAAGATGACCACAATACGCCAACCTGTTTCTGCCAGTGACGTAAAGATGTTGGTACAAAGCATAGAAAGGGTATCTGCGTGGAGTGGCAATGACGTAGCGTGAGGTATCGGTGTGGCAGCCCACCACTGAATTGGCAGCATTACGCCGCCCGTCTCTTGGATACAGCGTTCTGCGACAGCCTGCGCGATAAAGCCATCTACTCCCGTGGGCAGGTGGTCTCCATGCCACTCCAATGCCCCCCAGGGCATGTAGATTACCGGGGTATCCATACGGATAGCTTCTAGGCTATCAGGGTGTAGTTCGGTATAATTTCCCCAATTCATAACATTCAGCTAGAGGTCGTTTGGCTGATCTGCGAAAGCTGATCAAGCGTTAGCCGTTCCTCTTGGTAGGTTGAGAGATTCTTCCATACGACCATTTGGTTTGCGCGTTCTTCAGCCCCGACTATCGCTACATAGTCTGTGCTGTTGCGTGATGCGTAGCGCAGATTGTTGGCGACAGAACGTCCCCGTACATCAATGGTGGTTATGATGTTTTGTTGACGTAGCAGACGGGCAACATGCAGCGCATAGGGGTAGTCATCCTCGGTGATGGCAATGACAAAAGCCGATGGTGGCGATTCTGGCGTTTGGCTTGCTAGGCTAGAAGCAGCAACAACGCGCTCTAAGCCATAGGAAAAGCCTACCGCTGGCACCGATTGATTGCCCCCAAGCACTGACACGAGTTCATCGTAGCGACCACCACCACAAAGTTGTATTTGGTTGGCATCGTAGATTTCAAAGATAAGCCCGGTATAGTAATGGAGACCGCGCCCCATACCAAAGTCCATATGGATGCGTTCTTGGGCTATGCCGTGTTCTTGGAGCAGGGTAAGAATAGCACGTAATTCTTGCAGATTGGTTGATTGTAATGATGAACGGGCAAGCAAGGCTTCGGCTTGGGCTAGGGCTTCGTTGGGGGAGCCGCATATCTGGCTAAACTGCCACAGGATGTCGAGTGCGTAATCTATGCGCGGTTGTGGGTCATCGCGGCGCATTTTCCGCACGAGCCGCTGCACAATCGCTTCTGGTGGGCGTGTGCCAAAGGAGAGATTAACTTCAAGGTGTTCTAGTAAGCCGGTAAGCAGTTTGGACACCTGGGCATCATCGAGGTTTTCCAACAGTGCCGGGTCTATGGGTGATGTCCCCATGTGCTCATAGAGGTGATCGCGTACTGCTTCAACTCCCTGTGAGCGCATTTTCTCTAGGCTCCATATGAGTTTGCCCTGGGTACGTTCCGCAAGTTCTAGTTGCATCAGGATTTCGCGGATAATACCAATATGGGCAAGCCGGATTTGGTAGGGAGCTACTTGGGCTTCGTCTAGCCCGGCGCAAGCCAATGCGACAATCTCTGCATCGGCGCGGGGGGCTGTTCCCCCAATAAGCTCACAGCCGGTATGGGTAAACTGCCGTTGGGTTAATCGCTGTGGTCGCTGGTAGCGAAAGACGGGACCACTATAGCGCAACCGGATGGGGAGTGGCTGATCTTGCATATGCGTGACGTATGCTCGCAAGACAGAAGCGGTCCATTCTGGACGCAGCGCGAGACTTCGCCCACCAAAGGAGAACTCATATACCTTGCCAACCAGTTCCTCACCCATTTTGCGAAGGTAGAGATCGCGGTACTCAACAATGGGTAGGTCTATCGGAGCATAGCCAGAGCGCACTAGTGGGGCTTCTAGTAGAGCTTGTATATCGGTAAACACACGCGCCTCCTTGGGGAGCGTGTCAATCATACCGCGTACCGTTTCTATGGCTGTCGTACTCATAGCCCCATTGTACTCTATACCGCGCAAAGCGACAAGCGGGAAGCTACGTCAAAGTCAGAGCAACCCCCCATCCCCTCGCCCCTTCCCCCACCGCGGGGAGCAGGGGAACCGCTCATCCCCCACCACCGGGCAGCCCCCATCCCCTCGCCCCTTCCCCCACCGCGGGGAGCAGGGAAATCGTAAAGACGTAGCATGCTACGTCTTTACAAACGGAGCGGGGGCAGGGGGAAAGGGGGGACAAGAAGGGCAAAATTTCTTTGATTGTGCGACTTTGACTAGCCCTATGGGTGGCAAAGTACAGGGAAATGCCGGCTTGCCTATGGTATAATAGGCGGCTAGAAGGTACCTTGTCGCTATTCCCCTTTCCTATTGCTTATCCTACCCAAACTACCCCCATTTGACAACAATTTTGACAACAATCAGGTTTTGGCGGCTGCGCTGCGGGTGGCGCAGACCATTGACTTATGTACCCAACGCAATACTTTTTTTGCACTCCGAGTGGTGCTTTTTGCCAAAGGCTACGCCCCGCAGCGCAGCCGGAGCAACTCTATTTCGTTGGGTACATAATCGAATAGAATCACCATCCTTCCCCCATCCCCCTCACCCATCCTTCCCCCATCCCCCTCACGCTTCCCCCACCCATCCACCTGTGGGCTTGATCAACGCAAGGGGGATGGGGGAAGCCCATAGCAGTGATCCATCGATGAGGAGTCCTTGACTTTGCCATGCGAGAGCGGGGCTTTGCGAAGGCGATGGATACACGTAACAAGTGGAGCGTAGCGGGTACCCCCCGTGTCCCTATGGGTGTGAAGTATGTTTCCCATAGCGTTCGTCGGTAGTCGGCAGAGATGCGGATACGCCCGTGTCCCTAGCTCAACGGCAGAGTGACTACGCATACTCCCAGCGCAAGCGATAATGACTCATTGAGACATTATCAACCCAAACCAAACTGAACACCAGTGGGGGAAAACCCTGCTGGTGCTTGGTACGATAGTACGTTATAATCCGTCATTTCTGTATATTGTGACACCACCTGCTATGTTTGCCCCCTTTTTGCCTACAGGGTTTCCCTGTTACCATCACCTTTTCCTGACATGAGTACTACTTCTGAATGTTGTACCCCCAGGTACTGAAAAACAATTGCCCATTGAGTAATTACAGAACATCCAGCCACTCACGGACCTCTCTTGCGCTGGAAGGACGTTTGTTGGGTTGTTGGGCAAGCAGGCTAGAGAGCAAATCACGAGCATCATCGGGAAGATTGGCGTGTGCTATGTTTTCTCGCATGATGACGGGTTCGCTAAGACTCAGGACCATATCGTACCATATGGCTCCCAACGAGTACAGATCGACGAGGGGATCAGCGTCCCGAAAGGTGTCGCGCATCTCTGGGGCAGTATACTTATTCGTGATAAGCGGTTTGCCCGTAATCGAGATGGTTTGGGCAATACCTGGCACTCGTGCAAAATCAAAGTCGCCCACTTGAACTGTTCCACTTTCGGCAAGATAGACGCTAGTGGGGGTCAGGTTGCGATGCAAGATTCCTTTGCTATGGCAGGCTTCCAGCGCGGAAGCTAATGCATACAGTATGCGTACCTGCTCCGCAAAGGAAAAGACCTTCTCTTCTTCTCGTCTGTTTTGCAAAGTTTGCCCCTCGATCCATTCCAGGATGAGCCAGCAAATGTTGTCGTTATCGGGATCAGTGAGAAAGTCTAGTTCGCGTACAATGAAGGGGCTGTCCAATTGGATAAGAGCTTGCATGTCCTGTTCAAAGCGACGGAGTGCGTTATCCCGTTCTGTTTTGGATGTGTACCCTGTGACTTCATACCGTTTGATACGTGCTCGCCTCTGCTCAAAGCGCACATGTTGCGCTTCATAAACGGTGAAGGTATCGCCTGGTTCCAGTTCACGGAGCAGGCGATAGTTGCCAATGATGCGCCGCTGTGGGTCTACCTTGCGATCCACCAACACATGGGCGATCTTTTGGATAGTGTTAGCTGTGAGCGTCTGGTTGTGTGGACGGTAGAGGTAGTCGCTGCCAGTGACCGCTTCAATAAGCGGGTGGGTAAGGCGAAACACTTTACGCTGATGTTCATCGGGTGGAGTGCTGCCAAATTTCGATTCGTGTCGAGTGAGCACGACCAACCCGACTACGCTCACGTTGGTAAAGCCTGCCTGTTGGATTGCTGAGGCAATGCTGCGCGTTTTGGTCTCCACGCTGATCACCGGGCTATAGTGGCGATAGCCATTATGAAGCCAGTACACACTGTCCGCGTCTATACGCCCAAACCAGTGCTTGACTTCTATTGCCCAGACCCCCCGCTCGTTGATGAGCACCAGGTCGTTTTCTTCTGTGCCATTACCCGCTGGGTGGTGGTAGTTGGTCAGGATAATGCCCTGACTAGAGGATAGTTCGTGCAGCAGATAGTCGCGGGCAATGGCTTCGCCGATATGTGCGCCAGGGGCGCATGAAATGTGGGTAAGCACTTTGTTATACCTCCTTACGTTTGAAGTGGTGAGTGATGAGTGATGAGTGATGAATGATGAATGATGAGTGATGAGTGCTGAGTGCTGAGTGATGAGTGATGAGTGATGAGTGATGAGTGTCAGGCAGAAAGCACTCAGCATTATTCTCAAAATGGAATATCCTCATCATCCCAATCTCTAGCACGTTTTGGACGATTTACTTTACGAACAAAATCATCGATGAGTTCTTTCGCAAGATCATATCCCCCTTCATAGTTGAAGCGTTCTGCAATTTGATTGAATAGCTCTTTATCCTCCGCTGGTTCAAATTGAATCCATAGTATACGAGGATCAGGGTCAGAATCTTTCACTGGCCATATTTGCGTCACGTCATTGGTATTAGGATCGATTTGAACAATAAAATCTAAATCGAGATACCGAAACTCACGATGTAATGCATTTATGTCAAAGTATTTTCGATGAGATGCTTTTATGCGATCCTTTGCCTTTTCACTATCACAAAGCTGTGCTTCTTCAATCCGTTGTTGCAGTTTATGAAACTCATAAACTTCTTCAAACAGACCAATTGCATCTTCATCATTCAGTTTTTGTCGTCTTGCAGGGTCATCTTTATTGAAGGGTTTAAAGAACTTATGTGGACCCACCCATTTTACAAAAGCAATCTTGGCATCATTCCCCATTCATCCCTCATCATTCCCCATTCATCCCTCATCATTCCCCATTCATCCCTCATCATTCCCCATTCATCCTTCCCCATTCATCCTTCCCCACTCATCCCTCATCCTTCCCCACTCATCCCTCATCCTTCCCCATTCATCCTTCCCCATTCATCCTTCCCCATTCATCCTTCCCCA
>CAYPHM010000044.1:13688-31655 GCA_964410555.1 uncultured Chloroflexaceae bacterium
TCATCCTTCCCCATTCATCCTTCCCCATTCATCCTTCCCCATTCATCCTTCCCCACTCATCCCTCATCCTTCCCCATTCATCCCTCATCATTCCCCACTCATCCTTCCCCATTCATCCCTCATCCTTCCCCATTCATCATTCCCCATTCATCATTCCACATCTATCTCATCATTTAGCCCAAGCTCGCGGAGGGCGAGTTTGAGGGATTCGATCTGGTCTTCGGTGAGGTTGCCGCTAGGTGAGGCAACATCCATCTGGACAGTGAACTTGAGTTCGTAATGGATGCTGAATTGTGAGGCAGCTTTGATGTAAAAGTTCATCCACTGCTGCGAGGGGATTTGTCCTTGCCAGGTAATTTTGCGAGCATTTCGTTGCTTAATGGTGATGATGGCGGTGGTCGTGATGTTTTCTTCGCTGGCTGTGACTTCCCATGTGCCAGGTTCATTACCAGCAAGGTAGGTTCCGTCCTGGCGCATTGTGCCGCCACCAGCTGTCCAGCGTATGCTGCTTAGAGACATCTCCCGCTCGTGCTGGTCGAATCCCTGGATAGTGAAAGATTGCTCTTGTCCAGGCTTGAGCGTTATCTGTGCGGGGGTGATAACCAACCGTGTTAGTCGCAGGTCTTCCGTTATGGTGACACTGGCTTGAGCGGCGATGTTGGCGGCAGTTGCGCTAATAACAACGGTTCCCGTGTCCTGACCAGCGGTGAAGATGCCATCTTGGGTGATAGTGCCCCTATTTGCGCTCCACTTAATATGCTGGAGCGTCAACACCTCATCGTTTTGGTCGTAGCCTCTGGCGGCAAACATATGCGTTTCCCCTGGCTTGAGCGAAATCTGTTGTGGGCTAATTTCCAAGCGGGTGAGGGTACGCACTTTTCGTAGTTCTTGCAGGTAGGCTTCGGCTGTCTCCCGTGTGATGATGTACATGTCATTGGTGATTTCTACATTATCCCTGCCAATCTGCTGGTATTCTTGGGGGACATCGCGGGTGCTGCCGCTGGCAGGGTTGTAGTAGAATGGCTCATAGGTGATGCCGTCGGCAGCTTTGCCCACATACGCCAGAAAGCCATTGTTGACCCCTTTGGCGATGGTGTCGCGCACCACTTCGGCTTTCATTAGTCGGGGAAAACGGGGCGTGGCAAAGAAGGCATCGCGCACATCCTTTGTGCTCCATTCGATCTTCACAGGATTCCAGTTACGCACGAGGTAATTTGGACTGATGTCGTTGACTATCTCCCCTTCCATACGCAGATAGTTCACGATGAGTTGGACAATAGATGTGGCTGAACTTGATGTGGATATGCCCATATCTATAGAACGGAATGTATTATCTTTGTTGAGCAAAGCGAGAATATGGTAGCTACGCCAAACAGATTCGCGCAGGCTGCTCGTGCCACGCTTGATGTTTTCGCTAACCTGGCGTTGCTGTTGCTCATCCAACCGCAGCCCGTCTTGTTCCTCTCCAATAGCTTCCCATGCCAGTAGATTGCGGGTTTCTTCCCGAAGTATCGTTTCGCTCTCTGCTAAAACCCATATTAGCCCACTCTTGTAGGTGCGCCCAGATGTTCCACTCTCACGGGTCATCTTCTCGATGGTGGCAGTTGTCTTCTTGTCTCCCGCTGGCTGATCGGGGCGCAGTACCACAATTGCCAGCGTGGGATGGTCGGGTATCTGGTTGCTGGTATCGGGAAAGATGATGGGTTGCAACGGGGCATTTTTGCGAAAGATAGCCTTGACTTCGTTTTCCATACGATCTTGTATCTGTGTGGGTGGGATATTGGCTTTGCGATCCGCAAGGATGCGGGTTAGCGTTGGTTTGACACTGAACCAATAGCGATTCTTCTCAGTGTGGAGATAGTAACAGGCTCCGTTGGGGGGCGCGAGGGCTTCTAGCACCGTTTCAATATTGCCAATGTCCAGATCGGGCGCGGCTACGCCTAACCGTATTTCGGGCAATGTGGCATAACCGCGATCTTGTCCCCCATTCGATTCAAAGAATGTGGTGGTGGCTACTTTACGGTGCAGCCGGGCTTTGCGGATGGTGTCTACCGCATCGGCATCTAACCGTATGGCATGGGCATCCTTTTTGCCACAAATATCAGTGGTGACAGGGATTTCAAGCCTGGTTTCGCCCAACTGTTCAAAGACCGCCGCCCGGAACGTCGGGTCTTCCAATGGCGCAGTCCCCAGGTCTATCAGCGGGTCACGGTGTGCTCCGCGGTAGCCTTGTTGGTAGGCGTGTGATACCCATAGTGCAAGCATACGCAATACCCCACGGGTGCGCTGAAAGCGTGGCACACCTTGCCATTTGCGCTCAAAGACGGAGAGCACCGTAGGATGGAAGGGATAGGAAGCCTCGAAGGTATCGTAGGCGTGGTCTGCCGAGAACCAGTTGGGAAGCGACTGGCGATAGGTGATGATCCAGTTGGCATATTCGCTGCACGTCTGTTTGGCTTCTTTGGTAAGCATCACCTGACCGCTTTGGCTGACATGCTGGACATCCCACTCGAAGAGACGACGACGGATGATTTCGGAGATTTCGTGTTCGGAAGACAGGATGACCGCTTTGCTTAAACGGTTTAGCAGTTTTTCTAGGCGGTCATAGTCGGCTTCGTCTTCGGGGGTCATCTCCATTAAGGATTTGGGGATGGAGACGGCAAGTACCACATGCTGGAGTCCCCGTACCGTTTCAGAGAGGCTTTGCAGAAAGTGGTAGAGTTGGTCTGCCATGCCGAGCTTGCGGTTGCGACTAGCATAGGTGAGCAACTCATCCATCAGGATAAGGCACGGGCGGTCATTGGGGAGCATATCGCGGATGACATCACCGGCGGGGGAGATCATCTGCCGTTCGTGCTCCGCCACAAGTGCCAGCCCCTCCTCGCCGCGCAACTGGTAGGCAATTTCGCCCCAGGGGGTTTTGCGTAGCGGGGAGCCATCTTTGCCGCCGCGCCCGCTGGTGGTGTCAAATTCGGTGCCAACGAAGATGGCAACTGCCGCCTGCGGGATGGTGCTGATACCTGCTTTGGCAAGCAGGGAGTGTACACCGGGCATAGATGCTATCCGTTGTCCCCCCTGTGCCAGATGGTAGAGCAGGGTTAGCGCGTGGGTTTTTCCGCCCCCAAACTGGGTAATAAAGTTGAAGACGGCTGAGGATTCGGTTTGGATACCCGATAGCCGTCGCAGCGTTTCTGCGCCCAGGCTGGTAAGGCTCTGGGTCATGTAGGTTCGTTCAAAGAATTCCTGTACGTCTTGGTAAATAGACGGCGCATGTCCATCGCGTACCTGTTCCAAATGCACAGCAAAATCTGCTGCATCAAGCGATTTGCCTTCACGCAGATCTTCGCGTGGATAGATAATATTGTACCAGGGCTTCATAATTAGCTCCCCCTTTTAAGGAAATGATGAGTTATGAGTGATGAGGGATGAGGGATGAGGGATGTTATGAGTTATGAGTTATGAAGGATGAAGGATGAAGGATGAAGGATGAAGGATGAGTTTTCGGGCATCATTCCTCATTCATCACTCATCACTCCCCACTCATCATTCCTCATTCATCACTCCCCACTCATCATTCATCATTCATCACTCCCCATTCATCACTCCCCATTCATCACTCCCCATTCATCACTCCCCATTCATCACTCATCACTCCTCATTCCTCACTCCTCATTCATCATTCATCATTCATCACTCCCCACTCATCCCTCCCCCCATTCCTCACTTTTTGTTTCTTGCCTTTACTGTTTTGACCGATGAGACCATCATGGCTATCAATTGGTTAGCTTCGTCTTGTAGGTCGGCAATATGGTTTTTTGGGACAATATCACCTTCAACAAGCAGTTCAAACCAATAGCACGTTTCCTCTAGCTCTTGGAGACCACCTTCTATTTTGCTGATAAATTCGGCGTTTGAACGAGCACGGATTGCCTCACGGTAATGTGCTCCAACGGATGTACCACTTCGCAGCATTTGTTTACCGACTACCTGTGCTTCTGTCCGTTTGGGCAGCGACGAGTACAACCGAATGACTTGCAACGCAAACCCTTTCGTTCGTATACGTAATCCATCTGTCCTGCTGTCAATTCCCATATAACTAAACCTCTCCCTTGTTTTAAATTATGAATTATGAGTTATGAGTGATGAGTTATGAGTGATGAGTTATGAGTGATGAGTTATGAAGGATGTTATGAGTGATGAGTTATGAAGGATGAATGCCCGAAAACTCCTCATTCCCCATTCACTACTCCTCATTCCTCACTCACCATTCCCCACTCATCCCTCACCATTCATCCCTCCTCATTCCTCATTCCCCACTCATCCCTCATCACTCCTCATTCCCCACTCCTCCCTCCTCACTCCTAAAACCCCAACCCCTTCTTCCTCGCCAGCACCCCGTCTACCCAGCGTTTTTCCTCCGTAGTGGGGGAGTAGAGGGCGGTAAGGGTTTGGGCAAGCCGCCAAAAGCGCGGGTCGTTGCCCGCACCCTGTTCAGTGATAAAGCGTTTCATTGCATCGCTGCGCCCCGTGGCAAAGAGGATCATGGCTTGGTGAACCCGGTCTAACACCGTTGCACCAGGCGGGGGGGCAGCTATGTCGCCCCCGTCGGCATCCGCCTCCGCCTGAGTGACCCCAACGAACATGGTCATCTGGGGGGCTTTTTTCGTATGGCTGGCTGATGGGGGCGTTTCTGCTTTGCCAAACAGGTAGCGGGTACGCTCGCTGACGCTCAAGAGCCGCGCCGTGCTGCCCTTGACTTCTACAAGGTGTTGCAGGGTCTTGAGGTCTGCGCCAAGCCCCTGGGCAATCTTGCGGGCAGCATCATATTCTAGTCCATAGGATGCTTGCGATTGGGCAGCGGCAGTCGCTTCTGTTGGCTCCGCATCAGTATCATCTGCTACTGGTGACTCGCCGTTGGTCGCTGCGTCTGCCGTTAGAGTCCAGAGCCACATGGCGGTTAGCCGGGCATCTGGTTCTAGGTTGCTCGCATCGGCATCCTCAAACAACAGCGCGAGGGCTTGCTTGGCAACCGTTGCCCAGACAAGCTCTAGGTATTCGCGTAGGGTAACAATATCACCATTTGGCTTCTCTACGCGCTGGTAGCGGGAGAATATTTCTAGCGCAGGCCCGAGACAGGCAAAGATGGCATCGGCACCCACCACCCCCTCAGCAGTCAATCGGGGCAACCAGTCGCCTATACGCCCAGGCAACTCCTGCCGCACTTCGTGCCAGTCGCCTATGGCTGCCCCCTGGCGTGGACGGCAGGCAAGATGCACCGATGAGGCAAGGGCAGCTGAGTTCTGTGCTCGAAGCCGTCCTGGTCGTTCGGTATCAATGGGCCAAGAGCCGGTAATAGTCCATCCCGCAGTTATCATTGCTTGAAGTTGCGCTTCCCATGCTGTTGTTTCTTTGTGGGCAAAGACGACAATACCGATACCCGAAGGGTTGAGGATACGGCAACCTTCTGCCATTGCCTGCGCCATGTGTTGTTCAAACCATTTGCCATCTTTATGCGAGTATCGTTTAGAGTCCCATCGAGCCATTTCACAAATTTCTTCATTTTTAGGTGAAAGAGGCTCTGTAAACACCCCTGGATGGCATTTTTTGAGAGTTCTCCGTAACCAGACATAGAAGAAATCAGAAAGATCAGCATAGGGAACAGAATAATAATAGGGCGGATCAGTAATGAAAGCATTCACTGAATTATCAGGAAGAGGATGTGCAGTGGCAGATACTTTTTCACTTTGTCCTTGATTAAGTCCATTAAATTCGCTCTGTATAGTAGTCTCGAAGGCTTCTATACCAGCTATCCAGTTTGCTCCCACATCATTGAAAGGATTTGTCTCCATAAAATCCCAAACCATAGGGAGAGCTTGTCTACCAAAAGTATGAACAACTCCTCGTCCACCAACGACATTTAGCATACATAGAGAAGTATTAAAGTCAGCTAGTCTATCTACAGCTAGTGCTAGGCACGTTCGTATTGCATTGAGAAAGCCTGGGTCGTTGGCGGAGCCGCGACCATTAGGGAGCGGGGACGTATCCGCTTGTTGATACCCGCTCGTTGACCCTCGCGGCTCGTGGTCGCGGTTCGGGTCGTGTTTTGTGTTTGTGGGGAGTTGTACCAATCGCACCAACGTTGTCAATGCCAGCAATTGCCGGGGAGTGAACATGCTTCCCCATGTGTTTAATCCATAGATAGGCACATTAAAAACCCCACTCATAAGGGGCAAAGGCTCATCTGGCACGAGACTCAACTCGCCGCGATGCTCATGTATGCGCTTCTCTAGTTCCTCAGCGGCTTTGCGTGTAGATTCCAGGTCAGTTTTATTAGGGAGTCTATATCCTCTTTCCCCTGTTTTAGGATTATTTTGTCGCACTACTATCATTCGGGCATCGGCTGCCCCCCCACGCCGGGCTTTCAACTGCTGGCGCACCGAAGCGACAGGCGTAGTATAGCCACAGCAGGGGCAGGTGGCGGAGCCACGGCGCACGGTACCTTCGCCCACATCCTTTGCCTTTGCATCGGCAATAATGGCAAAGTCTACGCACTGTTCATCTGGCTTGGGGACGATACGCAAGGCGACAGATTTTTTATTCTTCTTTGCGAGCCAGAGGGAGCGCATAAGCGGCACTTCTGCCCCACAGCCGGGTCCCTCGCAGGTGATAGTGCGTGCCCATAGGTAGGCGATGGGGGTTGCGCCATCTTCGTCTAGGGGGTAATAGTCGGCAAGCTCCTGCTCGGCTTGCTGCTTGACCCAGTTTCCCCAATAGCGTACTGCTTCTGCCAGCCCATGGAGCACTTTCTCCTCGCCGTTTTCATCCACCACCGTCATAGTAGCCTTGGCATAGCGCGGGATGTATTCCAGCACCACCTTGTTGAGCAGCACAGCCACTGGGTTGAGGTCGCTGGCAAAAGCATCTGCCCCTACGCGCAACGCTTCCAATGGAATAGCCCCGCCGCCAGCGAAGGGGTCTACGACGAGGGGACGAGAGGGAGGGAGCGATGAGTTATGAGTGCTGAGGGATGATTCATCATTCATCATTCCTCGTTCATCATTCATCACTCCTCGCTCATCATTCATCATTCCTCGTTCATCACTCATCATTCCTCGCTCATCACTCATCATTCCTCGTTCATCACTCATCATTCCTCGCTCATCATTCATCACTCCTCGTTCATCACTCCTCACTCCCCACTCATCACTCAAGACTCCTCTCTCCTCACTGAGATGTGCGGCGTGGGTAAGGGCGCGGGCAGTCTGGAGAAAGATGGGGACGGAAGAGGCGTTCCAATTGGCAAAGTCAGCGATGAAATGGAGCAGAGCATAGCGCATATCCTGCCAGCAAGCGGGGTCATCGGGGCTACTTTGCAGCACATTTTTGACGTTCCAGTTATTCCAGAGGGTGGGGGACAACCCGGCGATCTGGTTGTCTTTGTGCATCGTGTCTACAAAGGTACGCAACGTTTGCGCGACAGCGTTACGGAAAGACTGGGGGCAGAGTTCATCGGCGGGGTCGAGCCAAAGGGCAGCGCAGATGACAGCACGACAGGCGGCGAGGGGTCGTCGCGCCCACCAGATGTGCAGCGTGGAGATATGCCCGTGGCGAATAGATTTTTCGCGGCGGGCGTGGGCGGAGATTGCCTTGATGGGCAAGTCTACTTCGATAAGGCGTTTTGGGGTATTAGTCATAGTCTTTCTTCCATTGATTAAACAGGGTATGCATATCCTGGAGAAGTTGTCCCAATGAAGGTTCTAGGGAATCCATTCGCTGCAAATCCATAACCTTGATAATAGATTCCGCATATTCCATCCCCATGAATATAGGCGATAGTCCTGCGGCACGCACCGCTTCGCTCAATAAGCGTTTGTAGCGTCCCCGCTCACACTTTTTGTCAGGAGCCTGACAGCCTTTGCCAAGTACCTGCTTAAAAGCCTGCGAGTCCAGCAACAACCATCGCTCAATATGGGGGTCAGGAATAGCATAGACAGGTTGAACGGGAAGAGCGTATTTCTGAAATTCGGCTTCCAGTTCACGTTTGCGTTCCTGAGTACCTTTACAATTAGCATCGCGGGCAATAATGAGCACATTCAGCGTTCCTGTAGCGGGATCGTGTGAGGCATCGCGGAGATACTGGCGTAACTCATTGATCATTCGCCCGTGTCCGCCGCGTACATTGCGAGCTTGCACCTCAACCTCTTCATCTAGCGCGTACTCTTGTTTATACCGTTCGATAAGAGCTTTCAAAACCGTTTCGTGTCCATAATCTTCAACAAAGAGACCGATACGTTTAGTCATCAAAATCCCCCCGCAATACGCGCTCGGACGGGGTGAGGGAATCCTCCTCTTTGTCCAGTGCGCCTTCAATATCGCTCTTGCGCCAAAGTACCCCGGTGTTCTGCGGCGCGAACTGTTCAATGCTCGTTTTGCCTTGCCGCTTGCGGCAGATGTAGAGAAAATTATTGGGTATCAGATCGAGCAGGATTGGCGAATGGGTAGTGACGATAATTTGGCTTTCATGCGAAGATGAACGGGTGTGCAGATACTCGGCAATCAACCGAACACGGCGCGGGTGAATCCCATTTTCAGGCTCTTCAAAGCCAATCAACGCCGGGGTTTCTTGTGCGCCCCCCAATGCCAACAATCCCAGAATACGCAAGGTACCCTCGGAGAGTACGCGGGCAGGGATAGGGGTATCACCTTCCATGAGCCGTATCTCCACCTCGCCCAAACTGGTAATCTCCACATTGATGCCGGTGATTGAGGGGATGATCATATGCAATGATTGTTCGACTGCCTGAAACTGCCGTTTATCTAGGGCTTGTAAAGTATTCAGAAACGCGGCAAGTTCTTCGCCCATCAAACCAATATGTCGCACCTCTTTGACGGGGTTGGTTGCCCGCATACGTTCGCGTGGTTCAAAGTAAAACAACAGCCAGTTTTCTAATTCCTGACGCATAGCAACCAGATGGGGATAATGCGGCGGATAGAGCGGAAATGAGAGGATCGAACGGTCAAGATGGCGTTCATAGTAGATAGGATGAGCTTGCCCTTCCATACGTAGATGTAGGCGATTTTCAACGCGCTCTAAAAAAGGTTTGCGTTTACTGGTCGGTTGGTTTTTCGTGTTCAATGCGGTGAGATATTCATCAGCAACCCGTAGGATACCAGAGCGGGGCAGGATTTCTATTTCAATGCGATAGCGCAGGTGGGTTTCGCGCACCAGTGACAGACTGCTTGCGCTGCGTTCATTAGGTTGCTCTGGCTTGGTGCGTTTCATTTCACGAATCTGTTGGTTGACTGCATCGCGCAC
This sequence comes from uncultured Chloroflexaceae bacterium, assembly GCA_964410555.1. GTDB lineage: Bacteria > Chloroflexota > Chloroflexia > Chloroflexales > Chloroflexaceae > JAAUSY01. Next base: position 23,005 of record CAYPHM010000044.1, read on the forward strand.
CGTGGGGGAGAGTTCCACATCCACCTCAATAGAGAAAGATGCCGTTTCTTGCTCAAGTAAGCCCTGAATACCCCTTGTACCGAAGGTGAAAGACTCCAGTGGCATACCCCGATAGGGCGGATTGAAAGCATCTTTGAGCGTGCGACTCGTTACTAGGCGGGAGAGCAACTGTAAGGCATCAAGAAAGTTGCTCTTGCCCGCAGCATTAGGCCCAAAGATAACTGCCAGCGAATCTAGGTTGACTTCCACATCAACCAATGATTTATAATTTTTAATGTGTATGCGTTTGAGCATAGTATAGTACCTCTCGTTTACAAATCCTCATCCCTCATCCCTCATTCATCACTCATCACTCATCACTCATCATTCCTCCCTCATCCCTCATTCCTCATCCCTCATCCCTCATTCATCACTCATCCCTCATCACTCATCACTCATCATTCCTCCCTCATCACTCATCCCTCATCCCTCATCATTCCTCCCTCATCATTCCTCACTCCTCACTCCTCATTCTTCACTCCTCATTCTTCACTCCTCACTCCTCATTCTTCACTCCTCATTCTTCACTCCTCTCTCCAAGTATCTCCTTCGCCCCCACGCGGTAGTGCTCTACAGTAACAACTGCCTCCCAACCGAGACGAGCGGCAGGGTTTTGGATGATGTGCAGTTGCGGTTTTGATGTGCAGTGATAGACAACATAGAGCCAGTAGTCGTTGCCGAGCCGCTGGGCGGTTTTGTATTCGTTTGCAGTGAGACCCACTTCGCCGATAGTAGACCGTCCTTTAACTTCAATGAAGCGCACTTGATTCGCCTTGTGTGTCGTCTGGGTGGCAGGAAAGGTATCGCTATTGTGATCAACCGCACACTGGGGAGTATTGGCAAGGTCAAGCGGTTGGTTGCTGATTAGGTCAAAGCCGCGGTTGTCTTTCTCCACGCTTTTGACCTGCCACCCCCGCTGTTCTTCATAGGCTGTAGCATAGGCAATAGCAATGTGTTCGATCTCGTCATCGCGTACCATTGGCGCAATAGTTGGCTCAGTGCGCTGCGGGTGTGGCAGCACCCAGGCACGTCCGTGCTGCTGAATGTCCGTGATGGTGCAGTGTCGCTCCTGCTGGATTTCTGCACTACGGCGGTTCAGACGGGCGTTCAGTTCTTCCAGCCGATCCTCGGTGAGCTTGAGGTTAGCCGCCATTAGGTTGCTGGTGTCTCCCGCTTGTTGTTGATTCCAGAGTTCAGCATAGCGGTTGCTTTGACGGTCTATCAGCGTTTTGAGGCTCAGTTCTATATGGCGTTCAATGGTGGCGATTTCTTGCTCCCGCTCCTGTTGAACTTCCTGTTGGAGAGCGATCAGTTCGTGTTCATACAACGTCTGCTCTATTGTACTACGCGGTGGAAGATCAGCAATATCGGGAACGGGGGTACCCTTTGGTGCTAGGGAAAGGTCCAGAAAGATCGTGGGCTGGCGCACGGTGATAGTCCCATCCATCGCCACATCCAACACATAGAGACGGCGATGTAATATATTGCCGCGCCCATCCTGGATGGCAGCAGAATAGACGTGGAGACAGGCAGGCACCTTGCGGTGGAGATCATAGAAAACAGCTCCCTGCTGCAAATCGGTTTGGGCAAGCTGTTCGATCTTCACACGCACACTCTCAAACAACGGGTGTCCCGGCGTGACCCATTCTAGCGTAGGGTCTGCCTTCATCATCTGTTGTTCAAACGTAATTTGCGAATATTCCCGTCCAATCTGCCCAAAGCGTGGCTCTAGCTCCTCTCCAATAGTCAACAGCGAACGTGGTATCTTGGCGATGCGATAGACGGTATGGGGGCGAGTATTTTGCTTGATTTGCACACCTACCAGCGGGGACGCTTCAAGAAAGAAATCGCGGATAACTTCTGGCACTAGGCGGCGTTCTTTGGCTTCAGCAGTTTTATTGAGGATAGATGCCAAATTCAATTCCCGCTTTGCCAGCCCTTCTAGTGCGGATGAGGTAATATTCGCAAACCGTTCAGTATCTACCTGCTCCACAATGCGGTTAATAATCACTTGGTCAGTCAAGTTGTGGGCATACATATCACGCAACATCCGTTCAAGCTGGTTAGATGGAAGCACATCACCAAGCACATTAAAAATCTTGCCAGTGCGGTCAGGGTCAAGGTCGCGCTCAATCGCCGCAATGCGCTCAAACAACTTGTCCAGTACGCGCCCTTCACGGGTGCGAATGGAAACAAAGTTGAGGATTAGGCAGTCTTTTTCTTGTCCATAGCGATGGATACGCCCCATGCGCTGTTCTAGGCGCATAGGGTTCCAGGGAATGTCATAGTTAATCAGAAACCAGCAAAATTGCAGGTTGATACCCTCGCCTGCGGCTTCAGTCGCTACCATCACCTGAGCAGTTTCCCGGAACTCGCGCTCGGCATAAATGCGGGTACCGGGCTTGTCACGGTCTCCTATCTTCATGCCCCCTTGAATTTGCGTGACGTTCAATTTCCAGCCTTCCAATTTTGTCACCAGATAGTCAAGCGTATCTTTGTGTTCGGTAAAGATGAGGAGTTTCATTTTTGGGTCATCAAACATCCCTTGCTCGTGCAAAACTTCGCGCAATTTGCGGAGTTTGGTCTCAATTTCGCGCTGTTCTAGGTGAAGCGCATGATCCACCAACTGGCTAAGTTCTTGGATTTCCTCACGTAGCGTAACCGGGTCTACCGAAGCGACGACGGATTCGAGATAATCGAGGACTTCCTGTTGCTCTTCATCTGGAAGATCGCTAAAGTCATCGGGCATTTTGCGTTGGATTTGCTCCTGGCGATAGGCTTGCGGGTCAGACAGGATGCGCTCGCGTCGCTCCTTCATCCGTTCCAGACTACGACGGGCGGCGTAGATGCTGGAAGCAAACCGGCGCTGCAACATCGCCATCGTGAAGCCGAGTGCTCGCCCGCGTGCCGAATCGTCGGCAGCCGCTTTAATAGATTGGTCTTCAACATAGGATGTCAGCTTGTCGTAAAAATCCCATTCATCATCATCTATATTGAAGGAAATGGTCTGTACATTGCGGCGGGTAAACAAAGTCCTGACCTCACCTGTCTCGGGGTGGGGAAATGTGACAAGGGCTTCTTTCACGCGACGGAGATAGAAGGGGGCTTCATGCTGTTCCATTGCTGCTTGTAGACTGCTGACATCGGCATAGACATCAGCATCTAGCAACTTGAGAAAGAGGCAGAAGTTTTGCGGATCACCCTTGTGCGGTGTAGCAGTCATCAGCAGGTAGTGGTCAGTCTGCTGAGCGAGGGCTTCGCCGAATTGATACGCCAATGTCTTCTTGTCCTCGCTATAGGCACTCATTTTGTGTGCTTCATCTACAATCACCAAATCCCACTGGCTACGAAGGATGCTCTCTTTTGCATCTTCTATGCGCGACACCCAAGAAATCGAGGTGATGACTTGGTTATAGTCCTGCCAGGGGTTAGCACCATAAACACTACGCAGTATCTCGCTGCCGATAATGTCAAATTTTTCACGGAAGCGGTCTTGCATTTCTCGCTGCCACTGAAAGGTTAGGTTGGCAGGGGTGACGATAAGCACCCGTTTTATCAGTCCGCGAATTTTGAGTTCTTTGATGAGCAACCCTGCCATAATCGTTTTGCCTGCGCCGGGGTCGTCGGCGAGTAGAAAGCGGATACGTGGAAGTTTGAGAAAATAGTCGTAGACCGCCTCAAGCTGGTGGGGGAGAGGGTCTACCCTAGCAATAGAGAGCGAAAAATAGCGGTCATACTCATAGGCAAGCCCCAAACGCATCGCCTCGATGCCTAGACGAAAGCGTTGGGCATCGCCATCGAAAGGCTCTGTTTCAGGCGCGATAATCAATTGCGCCAATTGCTGCGAAGAGAGCACTGGTTCATATGTTTGCCTAGTGCGTGTTCCTGTACCAATGAGCTTGATCGAATCGCCTATTGGCTGAGTCACGATGACACGCACTGGCTCATCAAAGAAATGACCTTCAACAATGGCATCAGGTTTCAAGCGAGAGATGATTTCCTTGGGATCGTGGGTGGTGGGTTGAATGGATTGAGTAGGGGGGGGGATTTTTGAGTCTCCTACCGGCTGGATTGCATCTCCTCCCTGAAGGTCGCTGCTCGTTGGGGATGTTGAGGTATCGAGAGACAGGTTCAGGTCCTGTTCGTTAGCTGTCAATGCTTGGTGTAGGGTGGCTATATCTTGGTAGCGATCATCGGGCCAGACCGCCAGCATAGTGGTGATAATGGTTTGTAGGTAGGGGGAAACAGCAGGATTCATATCAGAAAGTGGTTCCATCGGGTCTACGCGCACCCGATTGGGAGCATCGGGCGGAATAACCCCACTCAGCATGTAGTAGAGCGTAGCTCCAAGAGCGTAGATGTCAGAGCGGGCATCAGTGGACATGTCGTTGCTATACTGCTCAAATGGCGAATAGCCGGGCGTTATGGCACGCGACATTTCGGTTGTCTGCTGGTCAGGGGCATACATTTTAGCGATGCCAAAATCTACTAGGTAGACATTCCCCTCTGGTGTCAGGCGAATGTTGGCAGGCTTGATGTCGCGGTGGATGATGGGCGGGTTTTGGGTGTGCAGATAGGCTATGGCTTCCAATACGGGGGAGATGATTTTGAGCGCGGTTTCGGGGAAGACCATGCTGTTTGGTTGTCGACGCAGAAAGGTCCCCAAGTCTTCGCCTGGCACAAACTCCATCACGAGATAGGAGCATGCATTTTCCTGGAAATAGTCCGTTACGGCAGGGAGGGCTTTATGGCGCATCTTTGCCAACAACTCAGCTTCCTCGGCAAAGCGACGCACAAATCGGGGATCGTTGGGAAACAGCACTTCCTTGATTGCCATCGGTTTTCTGAGATTATCGTGGTAGACCTGATAGACAGCGCCATACCCCCCCTGCCCAAGCGTTGCCTGGATGGTATAGCGTCCTTGTAAGGTAGCTCCAATTGCGAGCATAAGAAGAGGTACTCCCATCTGGTACGGTATGAATCATGCGGTCATTACGTTACGTATGGTACAATTATGCATGGAAACACTAGGTATTCTTATAACGAGATAGACAGTATCCATGCCCGCTCTTTGCAGGAGCGGGTCTTTTTTGCGCTGGAAAATGGCAAGATGTGATGATGCTTTAATGAGCTAGTATAGCATATGTATGGGGATTTTGTGTGGAGATTTTTTACGCTGGCAGATTTGTGGCAAGGCGACATAAGCATTTGCGCCCCTTATCCGTCTGGTATCGAGGCGGTTGATTAGAGGATACACCACCCCCTACACCCCCTCCCCCACCACCTCCGCCGCCCGCGCCTGCGGGTCTATGTCCAGCGTGTCGTCTATGGTGAGCAAATACTCGTACCACGCGATAGCCTCATCGCGCTTGCCCTGCCGCGCCAACTCGTCGCCATGCTCTAGCACCCCCGCGCCAATGGGGGGCGTGGGGCAGGTTTTTTCGTAGGGGCGGTCATTGCCCATGTACCGCCGCCATTCTTCCAGCGTCATATTGCGGTTGACCATATGGCAAATGTGGGCTTTCCAGTTTTCCACATTCATGTCCCATAGCTTGATGGTTTTGTCATCGGACGCGGAGGCGAGGGACGTTACGCGGTCTGTGGCATCTTTCCCCCACTTAGGGAAGGGTTAGGTTTCCCAATCCACAATTGGTAATCCCTTGACCCGCCCAAACTCCTTGACATTGTGGGTCACTACCGTCAGGTTGTGGGCAAGCGCAAGCGCAGCAATCAACAAATCGTAGGGTCCAATCGGAGTCCCTTGACTTGCTAACATCGCTCCCACCTGACCAGCAATATGAGCAGCTTGCTGATCAAATGGGATAGGGACAAATTGTCCAATAAACTGATTGACCAATGCGATATTCTTTTGCACCTGTGCGCTCCGATATGCCCCTAGATAGAGTTCCGCTTCTACAATGGTACAGAGAGCAAGAGACCCTGATGGTTGGGCAAGCACCTTGTTGGTAAGCAGAGGATTACGGTTTCGCAAAAGGGTTACACACACATTCGTATCAAGAAGATAGGTCATAGCAGTGGCTCCCGTTGTTCATACTCACCTTGGGGATGGCGCACAAAGGTTGGGTCATCTATTGTCCCGATAAGCTGCGCCAATGTCTTTGGCGCAACACTATTTCCCGCCCGCGGCGTACATACGACTACTACGTCGTAGTCAACATCTGCTATGCCAACGGGCACTTCGAGTTTCAATACTCCATCTGCCCCCGCATGCACCTGTAAGGTTATCGTTTGCATAGGACACTCCTTATCTGTTCTTTTTTTCACTCCTGCTCACCCACAACCTGTTGTGTCCCGCACTCGATGGGCGCGATGAGATGATTCTCTCTATGATATAATACGACTATCTGAATGGTCAATGAGCAATATTTTTGCCGTGAGGAGGCACCCTACGTCCCATCCCCCGCCGCCTGCTCCGCCGCCCGCGCCTGCGGGTCTATGTCCAACGTGTCGTCTATGGTGAGCAAATACTCATACCACTCGATAGCCTCGTCTAGCTTGCCCTGCCGCGCCAACTCGTCGCCATGCTCTAGCACCCCCGCGCCAATGGGGGGCGTGGGGCAGGTTTTTTCGTAGGGGCGGTCATTGCCCATGTACCGCCGCCATTCTTCCAGCGTCATATTGCGGTTGACCATATGGCAAATGTGGGCTTTCCAGTTTTCCACATTCATGTCCCATAGCTTGATGGTTTTGTCATCGGACGCGGAGGCGAGGGACGTTACGCGGTCTGTGGCATCTTTCCCCCACTTAGGGAAGGGTTAGGTTTCCCAATCCACAATTGGTAATCCCTTGACCCGCCCAAACTCCTTGACATTGTGGGTCACTACCGTCAGGTTGTGGGCAAGCGCAAGCGCAGCAATCAACAAATCGTAGGGGCCAATCGGAGTCCCTTGAGATTCTAATTCGGCACGGATACGCCCATATACATCTGCTGCTTGGTCATCAAAGGGGATACTTTGCAACGGCTTGAAGAAATCGTGAAGTAACGCTAGATTAGCTGCTCGATGACTACTGCGATATGCCCCGCGATACAATTCTGCTTTGACAATAGCGCACACGACCAATGCCGATGGGGGCATTGCAGCAAATCGTTGTCGTACTTGTGGATTACGCCCGTTTAAGATTTCAATGCACGTATTCGTATCAAGCAAATACCTCATTCCAAAGACTCCCGTTGTTCATACTCACCTTGTGGCGCACGTTCTAATGGTTCTCCTTGCCAACCACCGAAGACTCTCTCTAGGAATACTGGTTGCCAATGCTGCGGGATACCATTGGAATGGTCTCCACTTCCCGCCCGCGGCGTACATACGACTACTACGTCGTAGTCAACATCTGCTATGCCAACGGGCACTTCGAGTTTCAATACTCCATCTGCCCCCGCATGCACCTGTAAGGTTATCGTTTGCATAGGACACTCCTTATCTGTTCTTTTTTTCACTCCTGCTCACCCACAACCTGTTGTGTCCCGCACTCGATGGGCGCGATGAGATGATTCTCTCTATGATATAATACTACTATCTGAATGGTCAATGAGCAATGTTTTTGCCTTGTGATGAGGCACACAATCACCTTTTTTTTCCTGCCCTTACCTACCATCTGATGTTGAATTGACTGACGAACGGGAGTCTCATATTGCCCAACACCATCCTGACCTCTTGCCTGAATATCAGGACTGTCTTGCTGTGACACTTGCTGACCCCGATACTATACGGCAAAGTTCTCGTTTCAGCGATGGTCTCTTATTCAGCCGTTGGCTTACTGATGTACGTGGCGGCAAATATGTTGTCGTCGTTGTTGTCAGTGACCAAACACCTGTTGAACGGCATTGGGTTATTACCGCATATATCGCCAGAAAGCTGGCAGAAGGAACCACGCTATGGCACCGTCCATGATGTTTACGTATGACAAAGAGGCAGATATTCTCTATATCACCACATGCCCTCCCTACGCCCAACAAGAGAGTGAAGAATTGGAAGATGAGATCATCGCTCGCTTGAATCCTCATACCAATGAGATTGAAGGGCTAGAGGTGCTTTTTTTCTCAACACGGCTGTTGCAAGCCACACCGTTCACGTTGCCAATCACTGCCCACTTGAAGCTGGCTTCATAAAGAATCACTACACCTCCTGCCCTGTTGCCCGCGCCTGTGGGTCTATGTCCAGCATTGGCTCTATGGTGAGCAAATACTCATACCACGCGATAGCCTCATCGCGCTTGCCCTGCCGCGCCAACTCGTCGCCATGCTCTAGCACCCCCGCGCCAATGGGGGGCGTGGGGCAGGTTTTTTCGTAGGGGCGGTCATTGCCCATGTACCGCCGCCATTCTTCCAGCGTCATATTGCGGTTGACCATATGGCAAATGTGGGCTTTCCAGTTTTCCACATTCATGTCCCATAGCTTGATGGTTTTGTCATCGGACGCGGAGGCGAGGGACGTTACGCGGTCTGTGGCATCTTTCCCCCACTTAGGGAAGGGTTAGGTTTCCCAATCCACAATTGGTAATCCCTTGACCCGCCCAAACTCCTTGACATTGTGGGTCACTACCGTCAGGTTGTGGGCAAGCGCAAGCGCAGCAATCAACAAATCGTAGGG
>CAYPHM010000045.1:0-31634 GCA_964410555.1 uncultured Chloroflexaceae bacterium
TCGGCACTTGTGTTGTCGGCACTTGTGTTGTCGGCACTTGCGTTGTCGGCACTTGCGTTGTCGGCACTTGTGTTGTCGGCACTTGTGTTGTCGGCACTTGTGTTGTCGGCACTTGTGTTGTTGGCACTTGTGTCGTTGGCTCTTGTGTTATTGGGTTGTCACCTTCTTGTGTGGTATATGAGCCACACTCGCCAGTGACTGTCACCTTAAAGGTAACATCAGCATTGCTAGTATCTGGTGTCCAATTCGTGCTCTTCACCACCTGCTCACCCGCAGCGATAGTCACGTCCTCAAAGGTATCAATGGTAATCCATTGTCCGTTAGAGTCCACGACTTCAAAGGTGACGGTAACGGTATCGTCTTGGTCGCTCGTGTTGTGCAGCAAGGTAGCAACCATGTATTCGCCATTGTACTCGGAGCTTTCCAAGCTCGGTGTTTCGTACCAGACCTCTTCACAAACATCTTCTGTGGGTGTTTCTGTCGGTGGAATGTCTGTCGGCGTATTGGTTGCGGTGTTGGTCGGCGTATTGGTTGCGGTGTTGGTCGGCGTGTCATCCGTTGGCGTACTAGTCGCCGTGTTGGTTGCGGTGTTGGTCGGCGTTTGTGACTCACACGCGCTGGTATCGTTGCCAACATCAACTTGGAAGGCAACGGTATCATCTATCAGGTCGTTGGAGACCTTCACAATACAGGTTTCGCCTGTTGTTTCACCAGCAGTGATAGTCACAAACATCTCATCTTTTTCATCTGGCTGCAAGGTGATGCTATCTTGATCAATCTCTGTGGTGCAATGTCCTGCGATATTCTCAACACTTAGATTGATAGTTTGTACTGAGTCTGTTGGGTTGACCATTACAAACTCGTACTCCATCTCGGTGCAAGGCTGGATCATGTCAGTTTGATATTCAACATGCCTCTGTATGATGAAAGAGCCACACTCGCCAGTGATTACTATCCGTATACTGAATAGAGAATCATTGGTATCTGGTGCCCAATTTGTGCTCTTCACCACCTGCTCGCCCGCAGCGACTGTTACATCCTCAAAGGTATCAATGGTTGTCCACCTACCAGCCATACCGGTGCTATCCACCACCTGAAAGATGACAGTAACGGTATCATCTTGGTCACTCGTGTTATCTAGCAAGGTAGCGAATTGGTATTCCTCGCCAGGCAAAATCCTTCCATTAGGTGATACCTCTATGTTCGGATGATTGTACCAGACATCCACACAAACATCTTCTGTGGGTGTTTCTGTCGGTGGAATGTCTGTCGGCGTATTGGTTGCGGTGTTGGTCGGCGTGTCCGTAGTCGGCGTGTCCGTAGTCGGCGTGTCCGTGGTCGCCGTGTTCGTTGGAGTCTCCGTGGTCGGGGTCTCCGTGGTCGCGGTGTTGGTTGGCGTGTCATCCGTCGGCGTGTTGGTTGGCGTACCATCCGTCGGCGTGTTCGTCGGGGTCTCTGTTGTCGCCGTGTCTGTTGGAGTCGGTGTCACACACGCGCTGGTATCCGTCCCCATTTTCGCCTGGAAGGTGACGCTATCGTTGGTCAGTTCGTTGACTACGTTAATGATGCAGGTATCCCCAGAAATATCACTGCCCACAATCGTAATTAGCCCATTGACATGCTCATCCGGCTGCAAGGTGTAGCTATCTTGTGCAAGCGTTGCAGCACAGTTGCCATCAATATTCTCAATGGTCAGATCAACAACGTGAGTCATCGTATAGGGGTTGCCCACTTCAAAAGCGTGCTCAACTTCGGTGCAAGGCTGGATAGTCTCTTCTGAGACATTGAGGTTACGCTGATCTTTGAACATCCCACAGTCGCCCATGATGAGTACGCGGATGCAATAGTGACCAGGTACTTCGGGAGACCAGTTAGTTGATGAGACGAGTTCCTCACCCGCAGCTATCGTTACTTCCTGCGTAGCAATCGGGGTCCACCACTGCCCCATTCCAAAGGCTGCCATTTCAAAGACTACCGTTACGGTTTGTTCCTCTTCGCTGGTGTTGTTCAAGAGTGTGGCAAACGTATAGGTCTCGCCCATCGTGATGCTACGATTGGGGGAAACTTCCAAAAGTGGAGCGTCATACCAGACATCTTGACAAACTTCAGGGCATACGCTGGTATCGTTGCCTACATTTACCTGGAAGGTGACGTTATCATCGTTCAGGTCGTTTGTCACCTTGAGAATACAGGTCTCTCCCGCAACGGAGCCGCTGCCAATGGTGATTGCCGTGTTGACATGCTCACCCGGCTGCAAGCTAACGCTATCTTGGGCAAGGTCGGCGGTGCAGTGTCCTGCCACATATTCAACCTCAAGATTGACCTCTTGTGCGGTGTCTGTGGTGTTGCCCACTTCAAACTCGCGTTCAATCTCGCTGCATGGTTGCACAATATCGGGGTAGGCATCCAGGTTGCGCTGCGTGATGAAGGTGCCACAGTCGCTAGTAACAACTACGCGAACGCAGTAGTGACCTGCTTGTTCTGGCTCCCATTGCATCTGCTGATCATACGTTTCACCAGCGGCTATTGTTACCTCTTCGGTAGCAATGGGGGTCCAGTCCTGCCCCATCCCAAAGGCTGCCATCTCAAAGGTGATGGTCAACTTCTCGGCTGCATCACTGGTATTTTCCAGCGTGGTAGCAAACTCAAATTCCTGTCCCATCTTGATAGTGCGGTTGGGGGAGACTTCCAATGGGGGATTGTCATACCAGACCTCTTCGCATACTGGCGGTGGGGTAATGCAGGCTTCGGTAGCCAGTTCAAGCGACAGGCTATTTTGCCCCTCGGTAATCGTCACGTCAACGGACTCAACATAGGTGTCACCCTGCTTGATACGGTTGTAGGTGCGGACGATGCCGTCATCCCCTTCAACCTGCATACGTGCTGTCAGGGTGTAACTGCCTGGGTCAAGCGATTCGTTGTTGAACGACAGCCCATCTTCTGTAGCGATAATGGGGATGGCAAGGGATGCGTTGCCCTGCGTTAGCCCAATGTTGCCCGTCATATTGTCGCCAACAACCGTTGTGCTTGTGCCAGCGTTGAAGGTACAATGTTCTTCGTACACTTCCCCAACGATAGCGTCAAGTACGGCATCAAGCTGGTCTGTTGAGCGCACTTCCCACGCCTTCGTAGACAGGTCAACTAAGCCGATTTGATCAGCAAACGACTCAGCCTCTTCATCCGTGCGAGCAGACATCACAAACGAGTAGACCGGTACATTGAGTTGATCACGAATGTACTTGCCCCAGTGTTTCGTTTGCCCAATAGGACTAGTCTCTTCGTCTGGGGTGTTGTTATGACATTCTGTGTCATTCGCGCCACATGGGGGATTGTTTGACCATCTGTCCCAATCTGTAACATCATAGGACATATTGCCATGTTCATCTGTATGGTCTTTAGCCTGTCGGTTTGCAATCCCATCAGTAGCAAAAATGACCACATAGTCATAGGCACTATCTTGGTCTTCAAGCAACTGTGAGGCTTCCATCAATGCCTCGGCACTGTTGGTCATCCAGCTGACATTGAGGTTGTATTGGGCGTTGCCAGCATTGAGGATTTTGTTTTTCATAGTAACAGAGGTGTCAATCCACCCCGTGCTGTCGTTAGCGTTGGTGCCGTACCAAATGAGGTTCATCTCATCGTCGGCTTGCATACCTTCGTCTACAAAGTCCATTAGGGCGTTCTTCATAATGTAGACGCGCCGTTCTTCTACCACGGGAAAGCGGTTGAAGTTACAACTGGTTTTACTCTTGCCGTCAATGGTGACGGGTAATTTGTAGCAGTTTACCCAGTAATCATTTTCACACGTTTGGGTTTCTTCATTCCATCCGTCCAGATGGCAGTTGTAGCCTTCAAAGTTCTGTTGTGCCATCGAACCGCTGGTATCCATCACGACAACATATCGGACGGGTTTGTCAGCGGTCTGGGTACAGTCTTCGGTACAGGGTTCATACGAAAGAGTCCCATCAATCTGGGCAGTTGTCGTGGGGGAAGGGTAAGGGTAGGCTGCATGAGTTTCTGCTGCTACCCCCCTGCGCCCATTTGGGAGCACTACGGTAAGCACCATGAACAAGCTGATCATGGCTACGAGCATCATCCATCGGTTACGTAAAATCTGTCGGTTCATGGTATTCCTCCTCTGTTGTTGAGATTCATCTCTCAGGTTTTTACTCTGGTGTTGTTCGGTTCCTTCTCTTGTGTGTTTCATCTTTCCTTTATTCCTCCTCATTATCCTAAAAACTATTGCCCCTCGTTATATACTAACCTGAGTTTGATTTTACTGGAGAAAAACCTATTGTCAATAACCATCAGAGAAAACAATGGTAAATCGTGGGTAAATCGTGGGGTGATCGTGGGGGGGATAATGGGGGGCTTTTGGGAAGTTATTGCCCCCCCACACCCTCACCCCGTGTCCCACGAGGGGAGAAGGGGAACCGGGCAGGTAGCGGCTCCCCCTCTGCGTTTCTGCGTTTCTGTCGGGAAGCTCTGTCCGGTATCTCTGGGCATCTCTGGGCATCTCTGGGCATCTCTGGTTTCATTCTGCCTGAAATCCCTGTGATCTACCCTTGTAAGGGGGGGTTAGGTAGGGTTTATACAGGTTTTTATGCGAAGGAACCCTATCTGCTACACCCCACGCCAAAATTTCGCTTGCCATATGCGCCACTTTTCGCTATACTATACGCATGAAAGATGTAGGTAAAGGGGGTGAGGAAGTAGCCGGCAATCCACTGGTCATAGGAAAGCCGGGTGTATCATATGAGAGTAGAACGACGAGATGGTGAAAGTGTAGATCAACTGATTCGCCGCTTTAATAAAGGGGTCGTCTCAGAACGTATTACCAAGATATACCGTGACAAGATGCATTTCATTTCAAAGAGCGAACAACTGAAAGAGAAGCGTCGTCGCGCAGAGCGCAACCGTCGCAAGAAGATGGCAAAAACGCATAACTAACCGTCCTAACCGTATGGATGGACTAGAAAAGCATGGGGCAGAGCAACCGCTCAATTGCCCCGTGTTTTTCTTTCAAATACCCTATAAAAAGCATGCTTATGCATGGTATAATTGATAAACTAACCTGTATTTGGGATAGAGAGATATGTTGGTTGAAAAACTTTCAGGGATAGAGACCCGCTACCATGAACTCACCGAGTTGATGGCCCAAGAGGAGGTAGCGACAAACCCTACCCGACTCCAACAGTATGCACAAGAGCAAAGCGATCTTGAACCGCTCTTTACCGCCTACCAGAGCTACAAAAAGGTCGTGCAATCGTTAGATGAAACTCACGCCTTGTTGCAGGATGGGCTAGACCACGATATGCGCGAGTTGGCGCAGGAAGAGTTGGAAGCCCTGCGTACCCAACAACAAACGCTTGAGCAAGATTTGCGATTACTCTTGCTGCCGCGTGATGCTAACGATGACAAAAATGTCATTTGTGAGATACGGCAGGGGGAAGGTGGGGACGAAGCCGCATTATTTGCTACCGATTTGTACCGGATGTACTATCGCTATGCAGAATCGCGGGGATGGAAGGTGGAACTCATTAGCCTTTCAGAAAATGGCATTGGTGGCTACAAAGAAGCCATCTTTGAGGTGCAAGGAGATGGAGCCTATAGTCGCTTCAAGTATGAAGCGGGGGTGCATCGGGTGCAGCGCGTGCCAGAAACAGAAGCCCGTGGGCGTATTCATACCAGCACTACTACCGTTGTGGTGTTGCCAGAAACGGCATCGACTGAGGTAGACATTCGTGACGATGAGTATCGGATAGATGTATTCCGGGCGCAAGGACACGGCGGGCAGGGAGTGAATACTACCGACTCGGCAGTGCGGGTTGTCTATAAGCCAGGGACACCAGAGGAGATCGTTGTCATTTGTCAAGATAGCCGATCCCAGTTGAAGAATAAGGCGCAAGCATTGACCGTGCTGCGATCCCGGCTGTTTGCCCGTGAGCAAGAGAAGCAACAACGAGAACTGGGCGAAACCCGCCTTGCCCAAGTAGGGACAGGGGAGCGTGCCGAGAAGATACGGACATATAATTTTCCCCAAGATCGTGTGACAGACCACCGCATTGGACAAAACTTCTCCAATCTTCCAGGTATCTTGAACGGGGCTATTGACCCTATCATTGATGCGCTGATTGTATTTGAGAATACGGAGCGATTGAAAGCTGCTGGTATTCAGTAGCACCTAATCTAGGACATACAGCTATCTAGACAGCTTCAGGAAGGGGTCTTTCACAATCAGTATTGGATTGGTTCGACCTAGTATGGTACAGGGAAATAGCAACACTGCTATTTCCCTTTCTTTACCTCAAATAGCCGGGTCGTCTTGGTGGAGCCTTGTAGCAGGGAACAGGAGCAACGCTATGCTCACACCAGAACTTGAAACATTTATTGCCCGTATGCCAAAGGTAGAATTGCACTTGCATCTGGAGGGAGCGGTAGCTCCGCGGGTTATCCTAGAATTGGCTCGACGCAATGACATTGATATTCCAGCCCATGATGTTGCTGGTATTAAGCGTTTGTTTAAATATCGCAATTTTACCGAGTTTCTTTCGGTGTTTATGGTGTTGACCCAAACTATTGTCCGAAGCGAAGATTTCGAGTATCTCGGCTATGAGCTTGGGATGATGCTTTCTCAGCAACATGTGCTGTATGCCGAAGTGATGCTGTCACCTATGCAGCATCTGCTCCGGGGTATTAACCTGTACGACGTGATTAGCGCAACATCAGCAGGATTTGCGCGTGCCGAACAGGCAACTGGTATTGTTATGCGAATTGCGCTGGACTATGGCAGACAATATGGGACATCCTATGCGTGGTATGTGCTGGAAGTGGCAAAGGAGATGCGCGACCACGGGGTTATTGCGTGGTCTATCGGTGGGGATGAAATTCACCATCCCCCGGAGCCATTCGCTGATGTCTTCGCTGCCGCGAGCGAAGCTGGCTTTCACCTTATGGCACACGCCGGTGAGGTAGCCGGTCCTGCCAGCGTATGGGGTGCTGTAGATGTGTTGCATGCCGAACGGCTTGGGCATGGCATACGCAGTATTGAGGATGAGGCGTTGTTGGTCCATTTGCGCGAGTGTGGGGTGACGCTAGATGTCTGCCCAAGCAGCAACATCAGCACCGGCGCAGCATTGTCGTGGCAACAACATCCCCTGCGACAACTGTATGATGCTGGCGTACTTGTGACGATTAACTCTGATGACCCGCCCTTTTTTGAAACTACGTTGACGGACGAGTACCGTCGTGCGGTGTACTACTTTAACTTTACCGTAGAAGACCTGTGTATACTCGTGTTAAACAGTGTGCGATCATCCTTCTTGCCAGAGCAGGAAAAAGCGGCACTCCTTACCCGGATGTCGCGTGAGCTAGAGGAACTACGGGCAGAGTTGGGTATTTAGCGTGGGGTGGCAAAGTCTGGTTTGCCCCCCATCCTCTATCTAGCCCTTTCAAGTATTACCAAGAAAACGCTAAAATTCTTCTGCTACTTTCAGTTCGTTGTCTAAGAGCCGATTCAAAAATTAAGCTGCATGCCACATTGATTTAAAAAGACATCCATACGGGTAATAAACGGTTGGTGTTCAATGAAAATGGTAGCCAGTACCACAAAAAGAATACATGGTTCCACTGACTGTTGTCTCAGTTCTAAACTGTTTCTGTCGAGGCGGAACTTGATAGTATCGGTTGCACCACCCTCATTAATTTTTGAATCGGCTCTAAGGTTGTCCCACTTCCACAAAAGGGGTCTAATATAATATCACCTTTATGAAAATATGGTTGCTGCTTGAATTCGTCGATATGCAAATCGAGGAAATATTCTACTAATTGAGGGATAAATTTACCTTTATATGGATGTAACCTGTGAACATGTTTGGTTCTTTCCGATTCTTTGTACTCCACAAATGATAAATGCCAGTTCAAATCTTCGCCCAATTTCTTCTTCCACTGTTGCTCTTTATCGTAAGAGTCATAGTATTCTTTTAGTTCTTCGATATTAATCAGCGGACTACCGTTACTCCCATATTTCTTAATTCTTCCATATTGGAGTAGATAGGAAATATTAGAAGTGGTGACATTTCGATTCAAATATTGTGATACCCAATTAGCCGCTTCTTTTACGTTGATAAACTTTTTTCTGTTTTCTCCGAACAATGTAAGTTGATTCATATATCTTGGGAATCTATATTCAGATAGAGAACAATTCTACGATCAAACGGTTTTTATTTTAGCATATAACAGAGACGCTTGCAAGAATTGGGGCAAAGGTAATGGTATAATGATAATTGATTAAGGTTAAATTAACTGAATTAACATAATAAAGAGGTATAGTAATGATACCTATTACATGCCGAAAATGGGGAAGCGATGCTATTCGAAAGAACCATACAGCATGTTTGGTCAGAGGATTCCATGCAAGGTTAAGTCAAATTTGGGTTGCACCCTTTGCCCCTTCGTTCCCCCCCTATCTCTAACCCCTTCCCCTACCGAGGGGAGAAGGGGGACCGGGCAAGGAGTTTCCCCCTCGCCCGGCAATGGGGGCGAGAGCAGGGGGAGAGGGAAATAAAATGGCTATGATCTTATCTGTGCTATGGGTCTGGGTAAGGAGCAGCCGTTGGTGGCACAGCCGTTGGTGGCACAGCCGTTGGTGGCACAGCCGTTGGCGGCACAGCCGTTGGCGGCACAGCCGTTGGTGGCACAGCCGTTGGCGGCACAGCCGTTGGCGGTTCCTCTTGAATCGGTTCTGGTTCCTCTGGGGCAACCGGGGATGGTCCCGTTGGGTCAGGGGGTTCCTCTTGAATCGGTTCTGGTTCCTCTGGGGCAACCGGGGATGGTCCCGTTGGGTCAGGGGGTTCCTCTTGAATTGGTGCTGGTTCCTCTGGGGCAACCGGGGATGGTCCCGTTGGGTCAGGGGGTTCCTCTTGAATTGGTGCTGGTTCCTCTGGGATTGGCTCAGGATATGGCGCGGATGTAGGTTGAGCCGGTACGGGATACGCAGCTTGTGTTGGCGGTATTGGAGTAGCGGTTGCTGGTACCAGAGTTGGTAAAGGTGGTTGGGTATTTGTCGCCACAGGGACTGGTACTTGGGTGTGAGTCGCCGTCCGTACAATCGGTTGGGGGACGTGTTGCGGTTGGGGGGGCAGGCGATGGGGGGCGTGTCGCGGTTGGGGGGGCAGGTGTTGGAGTTAGGGTAGGCGAAACAACCGCAGTTGATAAATCGGGCGTTGGGATTGATCCTATACCGGGTTCATTTGCGCCACTATTACCGTTGATGTCTGGTTGCCTACCGACAGGATCATTGCTATTGCGAGGAGAGCCTTTGTCCTGGGATGTATTCTGGTCGCCTATCGATCCTTTTGGGAGATTAGGAGTTGTTGTTGGAGTAATAGTTGGTTGTATGCGTGCTAGGTTCTCTGCTGCCCCCTTTTGCAGTTCTGGCGATACCTCTTCATCAGTAATGATGATCTGGTATTGTTCTTGGGCTTGCTCAATATCGCCCTTGTCAATGTAAAGATCAGCGAGTTCTTGGCGGATTTCTGCCTCATCATTGGCTAAATCTTGAGATAGGGGCAATTCGGGGGGAAGGGTGATGTCCTTCTTTTTTGCCTCATTCACAAGATTTCTCGTTTTGTTGTAGGCTTCAGCTTGGTGTTTCAGCAATTCTTCTTTGTGCTTGTTGTTGTCACTTGCATCAATCATCTGTTGTAAGTCACTAATTGCCTGCAAGTTCTCTTGGATGGCATTTTTGAGTACAGATTCTAGGGCATGTCTATGATAAGCATACCCTCCGATAGCCAATAGTACAACCAAGATACCAACACCTGTGATAATCCAACTCTTCTTGTTCATTATATTCCCTTTCATCGCAAGGATGCTCTTGTTGTATGGTTAGACGGAGAGCAACGATGATTAGTTGCAAAAGCAATTTCTCATCTCTGTGCTTCTGCATCTCTGCGTCTCTGCGTTTCTGTCCGGTATCTCTTACCCAAAGTTTGGGTCTCTGAGCTTTTGTGGTGAGAATTTGCCGGCTACACATAGCTGAGGACTTCACGGACTGTCACCCGTGCCGCGTTCAATGCCGGGATAAAGCTGGCAATGGTAGACAGGATGAGTACCAAGATAAGCCAAACGAGCGTACCCCCAACCGAAAACTGGTACTCTAGGGTTGAACTGAGCAACGCTTGCCCCACCACATCACTGAGGAGCTTACTTAGCGGGATGGAGAGAGCCGCCCCGATAAGCCAGCTTATACTGCCGATCACCATACCCTCAACCATAATCACCCGGAGGATGATAAGCGTTGAAGCCCCAATAGCCCGCATAATACCCACTTCCACGGTACGCTCTAGCACATTGATACTCATTGTTCCCATCAATCCTAGCCCACCTACAGAAGCCAGTATGGTTGCGACTACTAGCAGCAGGATAAACACGATATGAAAAATTGCTGCAACAGTTTGTTTGTCTAGCTCGGCTGGAGCAACAATACTCACCCGAATACCCGCCTGGGTTAGGTACGTTTCAAGTACGCTACTCATACGGATTTGCGCTTCTGCACTGTGGTCATCCAATACAACCAAGACGTACTCAGCTTTGCCAACTTCATTTAACACCCGCGATAGCCAATCGTAGCTCACAAATGCAGTAGGCATAGGCGACCCCCCCTGGGCAAAACCCACCACAACCCAGGGTTCCTCCTTGCCTTCAATCTTGAGCAGAATCTCATCGTTTAGCTCAATGTCAGGATTATCGCGCAGCACCATTGTACTCAGCACAACGGCATGCTCATCTTCTGGCTTTAGCCAGCGTCCCGCGACGATAGACGGGTTGATGACGTTGGTCTGGGGAGGCGTAGCATACACGCCAATATTGCCACTGTCTGTCCCATCGGGACGCACCCGACGGGCAGTGGTATACCCCATACCCTCGACTGTCACCACACCGGGGACGTGGGACAGAACCTGCTCAATCTTCGCCAAACGATACGGACGGGCTAACTGTATCGCCACATCATACTGGTAGTATTCCAACCAACGGTCAAGGGTACTTCGCAATGATGTCTGGAGTGTGACAATAGTCATAAACGTAGTACCGGCGAGCGTCAAGGTAAAAAGCGTGAGGAGCAGGCGGCTTTTGCGGCGAAAGGTGTTTCGTAGCGAGATAATCGTGGGGCGGTCTAGGAAGCGCAACACATGCTGGCTAGTGCGACCTGTCAATAGCCGATCTATCAAGCCGGTACCAAATTTCCCCTGGGCAACCCCCTGCGTCATAATGGCTTGATAGACCGTCACCCGTGTGCCAGACAGCACTGGTACCAGGCTTGCGCCTAGTGGGATGATCAACGCGACCAATGCCTGAATGACCAGCGCAAGCGGTGAGACGGTGAAGGCAGAGAGGTCAAAATTGAGCATGTCGCCAATCAACCTCGTGATGAAATAGGCTGCGATGCTCGATAGGGGCAGGGCTATCAGCAGTGCCAACAACCCATACAGAAACACCATGACCAGGTACATCCCTACGAGCTGGTGGGTGCGTGCGCCAAACGACTTCATAATGCCAATTTGCTGCACCTGTTGGGTGAGGATAGCCGAGGTAGTATTGACTACGAGAAAGCCGCCTAGAATGAGCGACAACACCCCCACTGCCCCAAGAATACCCAAGATGGCTTGCACAATGTAGTCGGCGG
Source organism: uncultured Chloroflexaceae bacterium (assembly GCA_964410555.1). Taxonomy (GTDB): domain Bacteria; phylum Chloroflexota; class Chloroflexia; order Chloroflexales; family Chloroflexaceae; genus JAAUSY01. The sequence continues at coordinate 11,687 of CAYPHM010000045.1, forward strand.
GTAGCTGACCGGGCGGTTGTATCAGGGTAAACAACACGGTGCGTCCGCTGCGCTCGATTTTATCCTGCACCTCATTGAGCACCGCGTTGAGGTTGCCCTGGTCAATGGTTGCTTGCGTTACGCGCACATGGAGCTCATTAAACTGGCGTTCCTCGCCAAGCCAATTGAGCATATCCGTATTGATATGCCCATAGGCAATGCCCCCAAGCACATACATAGAGGCTTGCAGATCATGGCTAAGACCAACAATACGTACCTGTCGCTCGCGTCCTTCTGGAGTCTTAATCGTGACCACATCCCCAACAGCAGCACCAGCGAGGTTTTGTGCCGAGCGTTCAATCACAATATCGTGGCCTTGGGGGGGCCAATCACCGCGGGCAGATTTTACCCGTGAGACGCGAATATCATCATAATCAGGGATGGCTTGAAGTTGTAGGTTGACCCACTCATCCTGTCCCTTTTGCAAGCGCACCATAACACTACGGCGGGCTTCTGCCTCCTCTACCCCTTCTACATGGCGCACTGTTTCGGCTAAACTGGCAGGAAACGAGGACATCGTAAGGAAAATGGCGTGTGCGGGGTCGGTAGCTTCATAGGTTGCCGCCAAGCTGTCGGACAGCACCAAGCGGGCTTGCATGATGATACCAATGGCAAAGACCCCAACGGCTATGGACAGCACCACCAACGCCGTGCGGGTCTTGTTGATCCAAAGGTCACTGATGACTTTGTGCCAACGTGGGCGAAACATAGGTCATTTCCTCTCGCCGGTTAGACGACCAGGGGCTTGACAATGTTGCCCTACAAAGAAACTTCCTGGTAGCTCCCTTTGCTCTGTTACGTACCAGTCATTGGGGGACGGGAACAAATATATCATCTGGTCTTGTGCTCGTTTCTGTGAAGAATGTAAGAGCAACGATGATAGAAATTAGAAGTATGGTAAATCCAATAAAGACCAGCAGAACCGTCAGTATTGCTTTGCCAGTGCTAATATGTGCTGCTTCTCGCAATCCAATAGTTATGCCAATAAGTTGCAAGATAAACCCAATGATAGTCCCAATAAACGAAATAACACCCCCTCCAACAAATATCTGTGTATATGCCATAACACGGTAGATTGTTTCTGTCTTTGCCGTGCCTTTGAATATACGCGCCACAAATGCTAAGACACTACTTTGTATAATGACAATGATGACATTGATTAGAATAATAATAGGTATGATGATAATTAACCATATTAACCCAATATTGATTTCAGAGGGTTCAGTTATCAAGATTACGCCGAGGATGAGCAAACTGAGGGAAAGCACGGTTATGGTTTGGACAAGGAATGCCTGCATGGTCGCACTGGAATCGTGGGCTATTTCACGATAGATAGCAGAATTGAAGGTGATAATTCCTCTTATTCGAGACGTAACGCTACTTTTTGCAGGTTGTGATTGAACAGATGGAGGGGCTGTAGCTTCTTGATCCATTTTCGTGTTCCTTTTAGCTCATGACTTTTCCACAGTTAGGGGTATGCTGTATGCTACTGCTTCTTTTGTTTAGCATACCTGTTTACGATAAACCTCTTCCTACTATAATAGTATACATGAAAATAATGGTTTTGGCTAGTCGTTAAGTTGTAGGGTGGTGGCAACAACCCTCCCTCCCCTGCCCCCGCTCCCAGAGGGCGAGGGGGGGGATACATCCGCTCGTTGACACTCGCGGCTCATTTGGTGGGGGAAGGGCAGGGGATGGGGGGTAGCCCGAAGGGGCAGGGTGTGGGGGGGAGAGGGGAATAGCTATTTGTGACAACACAGGCTCAACCGTGCTCGCGCTCGCGCTCGCGCAAAAACCGCCACATTTCCAAATAGCGATTCATCCGGGCTTGGTCCTCTGTCGTCACGACAGGCAACCGCCGTATATCCATATTATCTTCCATATCGGCAATCTTCACCTTACGGGCAAGCGGGTTGGGGGCTAATCGCTCATTAAAGGCTTTGTAGCTCTCCCCCTGCCGCCGAGTTACACAATCTACTGCGTCTAGTACCTCCTGCGAAAACCCTTCATCCCGCAGCATATCCATAGTCCATTCGGAATCTTCAACCACATCATGCAGCACGGCGACCATCATTTCCGTTTCTGTCTGCATCCGCATCATGAGCCGCAGCGGGTGGAGAATGTATGGGTTGTCTGCCTTGTCCTTTTGCCCTTTGTGGGCTGCAACCGCAATGTGTAACGCATTATCAAGATTCATATCGTTGAACCTCCTCTGGGAGCATATAGGCAATGTCATCCCACGGGTGGCGATAGAGCCCCTGCTTGAGCCGTTTTTGGTCTATGTAGTGTCCCGTGAAGCCCATCGTGCGCCCAAGCACAAACAACCCATTGAGACAGCCAATGTGGATGTATTCGTTCGCTTCCTCATGGGTGAACGCCCCACAAGAGCGCATCAGGTCTACAAAGGCTACGGCTATTGCCCCATCTACATTGAGGATGAGCGTACTGCGCTTGTGAGTCGTTATCTTCTCCACCTCTAGCGCATAGTCCAGCAGCGGGGTTTCGGGGAAGTGGGCATGGGCATACTCTTTGATAATCGTTACGCGCATATCGGGATTGTGTAGCGATTTGATGCGGTGTCCAATCCCCATAATCAACTGTCCCCGGTTCTTCATTTCGTCTACAAACTCTTGGGGAGACAAGCCATAGTCATAGGCTTCGGCAAAAATCTGCGCCGCACCATCTATCGCCCCGCCAAACCGCGGACCTATCGTCAACAACCCCGATGCCAGCGAGGAAATGAGGTCTTTGTTTGCCCGTGCAGAGACAATCGTGTTGTGTGCGCCAGACACCGCTGGTCCGTGGTCGGCAATGACCATCAGCACCATCTCGATGAAGTGGCGAGCATATTTGGGCAATAGCCGCTTGAACCAAAGCAAACCAAGCACTCCCCCAATGCCAATGTCCTGCTCAAAGATACGGGAAATGGGCATACCGTGGTAGAGCAACTCCTCGCCGCCGCCATTGGTTGGGGGTATCACTGGCGTTTGGTCGGGGGTGAGGTCAAGTTCTTTGGCAATGCTGCCCTGGTCAACCAAGTGCTTGTAGGACTGATGTACCGCTTGCCCAAGCGTATCAAAGCTCTCTGGCACGACAGCACCCGCTCGGCGCAGCGCATCATTCTTGCTATTGACTACCTCTGAACTGCCCTCATCGGGGACGAGCATATGCCCAAATTGGCTATCTGTTGGTACCGTCTTGATGTGGGTGTTGGCACACCACGCCACCACCGGTTTGGTGATGCGTCCGCCACGAATAGCCCCGCACACCTCATACTCATCTACGCCGTCTACGTCACCAAGCAATACCACCATCTTGACGGCAGGGTCTGCCTCAAACCGCAGCAGGTGGTCAAGGAAGCTGCTATCGGGGTAGCGGTCTCCCCCAACAACTACCCCCTCATGCACCCCATCGGAGTGGCGTTCAATTGTCTTGTGCAAATCGCTGGCAAGTTCGGGGGTCTTGCAGATAAAGCCCACGCTCTTGAGTCGCTTTAAGTCTACAAACCGTCCGATAAAATCTATACTGCGCCCAAGCACAAATAGCCCATTGAGACACCCTATCTGCACATATTCGTCTGCCTCTTCGCGGGTAAATATCTCACTGCTCCGCAGCAAGTCCAGGAAGATGACGGCAATACAGCCATCCAGGTTGAGGATGAGGTTACTCTTTTTCTGGATCATCACTTTTTCCACTTCAAGCGCATAGTCGAGCAGGTCGGTGCTTGGCAAGTGCTTGCGGGCATATTTCTTGAGGATGGTCGTCCGCTTATCGGGGTTCTCGACGGAGTAGGTACAGTGTCCGATCCCCATAATCAACTGTCTCCGCTTTTTCATCTCATCCACAAACGTTTGGGGAGTTAGCTCGGTATCATATGCCCAGGAGAAAATTTGCGCCGCCCCATCTATCGCTCCCCCCACCCGTGGGCCTATGGTGAGGATACCAGAGGTCAACACGGACACGAGGTCTTTACCGGCGCGTGCAGTGGTGATAGCGTTGGATGCCCCTGAAGCCTGCGGGTCACGGTCTGCGGTCAGCATCACGACCATCTCAATGAGCTTACGGGCATAACTAGGCAACAGTCGCTTGAACCACAACAGCGAGATGACCCCCCCAACGCCGATGTCCTCTTGAAAGACCTGCGAAATGGGCATGCCAGCATAGATAAGCTCATCCCCTCGGTCATCAGCAATGGTGCTAATGAAGTTGGATGACTTGCGGATAAGCCCCATACGCTGCGCCCAGGTAAAGTCCATCGGCACCTTTGGCGGCTCTGGCTCTGGTTGTTCAATGATTGTCCCTTGCTCAACGAGCTGTTGGTAGGTTTGGTTAATCGCCTGCCCAAAGGATTCAAAGCTATTTGGGACAATAGCCCCGGCTTCCTGGAGAGCTTGGTTTTTGGCATCGGCAGTCTCCAGCATGCCGCTTGCCAGCGCACCGGCGTGACCAAACTGCACCTCAGAGGGAAAGACCTTTGCACAGGTGCCAATACACCATGCAATCAGTGGCTTGGTAATTCTCCCATCTTTGAGTGCTTGATATACGTCATATTCATCTGTCCCCCCTACCTCGCCAATCATCACCAGCATCTTGACGGCAGGGTCTGCCTCATAGCGCAACAGGTGGTCGAGAAAGGTACTACCGGGATAGCGATCCCCGCCTATGGCGATACCCTCATACACCCCATCGGAGTTGCGCGAGATGATGTTGTTCAGTTCGTTGGATAACCCGCCGGACTTGGAGACAAATGCCACGCTACCGGGGCGGTAGAGTTTGGCGGCGATGATGTTGTCGAGCATGCCGCCGGTATTGCCTATCTTAAAGCAACCCGGCTTGATGCCCCCAACGGTTGCCGGTCCTATCAGTGTTACGCCACGTTGTTTGGCTTCGCGGATAAGCTGGCGCGTATCGCGTTCTGGCATACCCTCGGCAATGATGGCGATAGTTTTTATCTGTGGGTGGTAGATCAGGGCTTCGGTAGTAGCAGCACTGGCAGAACGAAACGAAGCAAAGTTGATCATCACGTCTACGTCAGGGGCGTTTTCTAGGGCTTCGCTCATGTTGTAGTAGACGGGCAACAGCACTTCGGATGATCCCCAGTAGAATTTTTGCAAACTGTTGTTAGCTGTGGGGACAATCATTGCCGCCACTGATGGTTGTGTCCGTCCACAGATATGGTCAAAGTCAAGCATACGCTGGACAGCACCAACCTGCTGTCCATAGACAATTGCTCGTGTCTCTTTATCAAATAGGGTATACCACGCTCGTTGCTTCATTTCTGCTGCCTCCAAAACATACTCTTGCTTCTCTTCACCCTTCGCCAACTGTTACCAAACATTGCCGTCTCCCATTGCCGTTGAGCGCACGGCGGTGTGCCCTACAACCCTCTCCCTCCTTACCCCCGCTCCCTATGCGGCATACTCACCCACGCCCAATGCCATTGGCACGATAGAGGTAATATGCGTCTCTGGACCATAGACGGCTATTGGGACACCAAGCGTCTGCCCAAGCTCACGCATCACCCGTAGCCCATCCTGGTAATTTGGACCGCCACGCCGCACGTATAGCTTGACCTGATGGTCTATCAGCTTTTGCTGGTACTCCTTGAGCGCACGAACTATCCCCTTAAAGGTGCTGGCAACATCGGTAAAGTTGGCGATACCGCCGCCGATGATGAGCACCTTACCGCGAGGGTCTTGCTCGCGGGTCATCAGGTCTAGGATAGTACGGGCATACTCGCAGGTGAATTGCTCACTTGGGTCGCCGGAGTATTCGCCATAGTTTGCCAATTCTGCACTGAAGCCCAAGTCGGTGACGGTATCGGCGTAGATAACCGATGCCCCGCCCCCTGCGACCATTGTCCATACCCGCCCGTGGGGGTTGAGGATGGTCAGTTTGAGCGAGGCTCCTGTCTGTGCGTCTAGCTCAACGATATGCTTTTCTTCCGGGCGCAGCTTCCGCCCAAAGGGGGCAGGAAATTCTAGCGTACCCCAGAGATGCCCACAGACAAACTCTGCTGTGTCATCTATACGAGCAGCCATGTCTAGCGGGACGATATACTCTCCCACAACCACAAACGGGTTAATCTCAAGGTAGGTATAGTGCAGTTGGGCATAGAAGCGAAACAGCATCTCGACAAAGCCGGCGATGAGTGGGCGGCAGTATTCGGGGGCTTTGGCTACGAGGTTTCGCATCATCTCATCCCGTGTGGGGGTATCGCCAATGGGAATGAGGAGCCGTGTGGCTTTGGCATCTACATCACCAACGTGAATACCGCCCTCGTGGTAGAAGAGGATTTCATCACCATCTCTGGTTGAACGAATGGCAAGGTAATATTCATCTTCGGGGGCGTGTGGGGTAAATGGCTCAATGATGAAGTGGTCAAGGATGCCGCTAATGCCCTCAACCTCAATGGGCTGCCCCATACGCTCCTGTATCCACGTTTGGGCTTGTTGCCAAGTGGCTTCTAGCAGGATGAGACCGCTTTTGCCGCGCCGCTTGATAAGCTGATCAGGTTTGACAACCAGCTTTTCCTGTTGGAGCCAGGGATGGGTGGTCGCCAGGTCGTCTAGGGGGGTGTCTGGTGTCACCTGAACAAACCGGTCTTCCATGCGGTTGCGTTGGGTGTGCTGAGATTGTTGGGAATGTTGGGAATGTTGCGACTGTTGGGAATATTGGGAATGTTGCGAATGTTGCGACTGTTGCGACTGCATCCAGCGGGACAGCATCTTTTTGCCGTCACACTCACGAATTGCTCTCTGTGCCATAACCTCTGCTCTCTCTCTTATCTCTGATCTTTTCACTTGCTCCCGCTTCCCCTCACTGAGTAGGTAGAAGAGGGGGTGTAACCTCGCTGTAACTCTCCCCGGTAAGGTGTATCGTGGGTTAGTTTATCGTGTTTCTCTAAAGCAAGCGATACTAACATACCAATACAATGCCGACTGAGTTTTATGCTAGTGCTCTTCCCAAATCCCGTGGTTTTTTTGTGTTCTGCTTGGCTATGCTGGCACTGGTACCACTTCGTCAATCCACGCTAAGTAGGAGTCTATGCCAGCGACAACAGGCACCGCCATAATTTCTGGGACATCATAGCTGTGATGCTCTTTGATGCATGCTTCCAATGCGCTGTATGCATCCCGGCGCGTCTTGAGTAGCAGCAGGTGCTCATCGTCAACTTCTACCTTGCCCTCCCATGTGTAGATAGAACGAATGGGGAAGCATTGAGCGCATGCGGCGAGCTGGCGTTCAACCGCGGCACTAGCTATAGTCGTGGCTTCTTCTTGGCTACCAGCAGATACCTGCACAATGATGTAAGGGGTTTCTGTGCTCATACTCTTTACCGTTTACCGTCACCATAAAAGGATACGCTCTTCTTCGCTTATACTGTGGGCTATTATACCATAATTTTGTGGTATGGCGTTACCCTTATGATGCCCTTACCAGGGCAATCGCATTACTCAAACCATGAAGAATCTGGACAACCATACCAGCTGTGAAATAAAGCACAGATATGAGTAACAGACAGCAAAAAAGACCTTTATGCTGGTTGACCTTTCCTAAAGACCAAAATCACGATTATTTGGGACAATGCCAGTCAGCATAAAGCCACGGTAGTTCGGGAGTATCTCGCTCAGGTGAACGCTGGGGTACCGGAAGAAGATTGGACTAGCACTTGTTTGTGGTTTGCTCCCTCCAAGCGGCTCGGCTATTTCCCGCAACATCCAACGTGCCATAGGTTAGCTGCCTCACCGAAACACAAACTCGCCTACTGTCGAGAAATAGCGGCGCATACCCGTCACCATGATGTCATTGTGTCCAGCACCCGGTATAATCTCTAGTTGCTTATCTTTCGCAGCACAGTTGACAAACAACTCCCCGCCATCGGATGGGGGAATGAGTACATCTTCCTCGCCGTGCAGGACGAGCGTTCGGGTGTTGATACGTTGCATCTTGTACGCATTGCCAAACCCATCGCGCTCCTCATCAACATCTTGTACCCGTACCCCTAGCCGTTGGAGCAAACCAAAGGTATCAGAAAATCCACTCTCAATAATCAGTCCGCCAAGCTGATCACCAACCTGAAGCGCGGTTTCAATAGCCGGGACGCTGCCAAGTGAACGCCCCATGACATAGATGCTTTTGGGGGTGAGTTGATGGTCAGCAAACAGCGTATCTAGGGCATCATAGAGCGGTTTGGCATCATGCACGAGGTTGTCTGCGTTGGGAGAACCACTGCTTGTCCCATATCCGCGATAGTCCATTACCAACAGTGTGACCCCCATACGGGTATAGAGTTCCTCCAGATTATCATAGTCCGCGGCGATCTCCCCGTTGCCATGATAATAGAGAATCACCGGGGCATTGGGGTCAGCGGTGGGGAAGAGCCGCCCACCTATGCTGACCTCTGGGGCAATAGCTACCGAAACGAGAAAGGCTCCTGGACGGATGATAGCGAAATCATCACGGCGTGGGTGAAACAGGGCTTGCAGAACATAGGGGTTTTCAAGAATTGCTGTCATTTTGGGGATTCCTTACCACTAGAGCGACATACTCATGGTATTATACCAGACATTATGCCTCTTGATTGTCTATTTGGGTAAGTTGCCCTATCTCTTCAGCCTTCCTGACGGCGGTTATCGCATCCACCTGCACCTTGCTATACAGGGCTAAAAACCGCTTGCTCAACAGGTGCATACGGGCAGCATACTCCCAGTGTTCTAGGGTCTCCCGCGTATCCTCTACGGGAGATTGCAACTGCTCCCACATCGTATCTATGATAGCATCTATGGTCGTGATGGTCTCTTTAGAGAGGGGCAAGGTTTCAAGTTGATTAACCCGACTCTCAAAGGGAATATACTCTGCTCCCTTACGCTGGACATGCTCCCCCTGCACGCCGGTGATAATATACTCATGCTCAACCCATATATCCGGGGAGCCACTCGTGAGGCTTACTGCCATATCTGCCCACAGCTCGGGCCACTGTTTGCGCGTTTCGGTAGCAAGGGTAGCGATAACTTCCTGTTCGTTGGGGTTTTTGTCAATGCGCTTTTGAAATTCTGACTCAAATTCGCCCATCTGTCCAATAATTGCTATGAGAGCTTGCTCAAGCCGATCTTTCCCTTGTGTGCGTGCTTGCACCATTGCATGCACCAATCGTTGGCGTTTTTCGTGCAGTGCTGTAGCCCAATCCATATGCAATCCTCCTTAATGTACCTCTCTCTATTGTCTGTTGGTTCCTTGCTACGATTATACACCATAAACACGGTATCCCTGTGGCACAACTGCCATTCTTTCGCTATAATACCCATGAAGAACACAAGAACGATTCCCTCGTCCCAAGCATGAAGAACTAGGGATGAAGAAAGGTACCCAACGTATTGCTATGGCATTCCATGTATCTGCCCCATACAAGCCAACTGGCGACCAGCCCGAAGCGATAACCCGGCTGGTAGATGGGCTAACCAATGGCTACAAACACCAGACCCTGCTTGGTGCCACTGGCACCGGCAAAACCGCGGTGATGGCGTGGATTGTTGAGCAGGTGCAGCGTCCCACGCTGGTCCTCGCGCATAACAAAACGCTGGTCTCTCAGCTATGGGCAGAGTTTTGCGAGTTCCTGCCTGATGCCGCCGTAGGCATGTTTGTCTCCTACTACGACGAGTATACGCCCGAAGCCTATGTACCAAGTAAAGACCTCTATGTGGAAAAAGAGGCAAGCATCAATGAGCAGATAGACCGTCTGCGCCATGCCGCCACCCAAGCACTGTTTACCCGCCGAGATGTGCTGATTGTCGCCTCGGTGTCAGCTATCTATGGGCTTGGTTCGCCACAGGACTATGGGCAGGTGGTAGTGGAAATTACCAGCGGCGAGGTACGAAACCGTGATAAGCTGATGCGGCAGTTGCTTGAACTCCAGTTTGATCGCAACGATATGGACTTTCACCGTGGCACCTTCCGGGTGCGTGGCGACACGCTCGACATCTACCCGGTAAATAGTGAGACCGCCATGCGTATAGAGTTTTGGGGGGATGAGGTAGACCGTATCCTTGAGGTAGACCCGCTTACGGGCAATGTCCTCACGACCCATACCAACATCCAGGTCTACCCTGCCAAACACTTTGTGACTACCAAAGAAAAACTGGCGTTGGCAATACGAGATATTGAGGATGAGCTACGTGAACGGGTCAAAGAATTGGAAGCCTGTGGCAAAGCCCTAGAAGCGGCACGGCTCAAGCAGCGCACCATGTATGACATCGAGATGATGACAGAGCTTGGCTATTGTAGCGGCATTGAAAACTACTCTCGCCATATGGATCGCCGCGCTGCGGGACAGTCGCCCTGGACTTTGCTAGATTATTTCCCTGATGACTTCCTGCTGTTCGTAGATGAAAGCCACATTTCGTTGCCACAGGTGCGCGGGATGTATGGCGGGGATCGCTCGCGCAAAGAGACGCTGGTAGAATATGGCTTTCGCCTGCCCTCGGCACTAGACAACCGCCCCTTGCAATTTGGCGAGTTTGAAACCCACATGTACCAGGTTATCTATGTTTCTGCTACACCGGGACCGTATGAACAGGAACATAGCCAGCACATTGTGGAGCAGATCATCCGCCCCACCGGGCTGATTGACCCCATCATTGAGGTGCGCCCTACGCAGGGGCAGGTGGACAACCTGATAGGTGAGGTTCGCAAGCGGATAGACAAGAGGCAGCGAGTGCTTGTCACCACGATGACCAAGCGTATGGCAGAGGATTTAGCAGACTATCTCAAAGAGGTAGGGGTTCGCACTCACTATCTGCACTCAGAGATTGATACCATTGAGCGAGTAGAAATCTTGCGTGACCTGCGACTTGGGGTGTATGATGTAGTTGTCGGGATCAACCTCCTGCGTGAAGGGCTAGACCTGCCGGAAGTGTCGCTGGTCGCCATTCTTGACGCAGATAAAGAGGGGTTCTTGCGTTCAGAAACCTCGCTCATTCAGACTGTCGGGAGGGCTGCCCGCCACAGAGAGGGTATGGTCATCATGTACGCCGACACCATCACCAAATCTATGGATAGGGTAATCCAAGAGACGCAACGGCGGCGTGATATTCAGACCGCACACAATATACGACATGGCATTACGCCGGTGGGGATTAGTAAGCAGGTGCGCGATCTGACAGACCGTTTCCGCATGGTCGCAGAGGAGCAGGGGGAGTATGTTATTCATGGAAAAAATGTCAATCGTCCGACTGCATCCATACCGCCGGATGAGGTGCATCGGGTCATCAAGGACCTGGAAAAACAGATGAAACAGGCTGCCCGTAACCTAGAGTTTGAACAGGCGGCAGCCTTGCGTGACCAGATACTTGAATTACGCAAGACGTTGGCACTAGAGTAGGAGAACGATTGTGGCTGTGCAGGTCTGGATGGGAGAAAAACCAGAGCATCCCAATGAACGCCGCACCATTGTTGCGCTTGCCAATGGGCTAGATCGGCTGGATGGTCTCTATCTGTTGTTAGTTAATTTTACCGTAGGGGGGCGCACGGTAGACCTAGCTATTATTAAGCGTGATGCCATTTTCATCATTGAATTGAAGCATTGTGACGGGGTGCTTGAGGGGGGGGTCAATGGTCCCTGGTATCTGACCAATGCAAATGGGGAGCGCAAACAGATCAACCCCGGCCGGAGCAATCCGTATAATCAGGTTATATCATGCTACTATAGCCTGACGAACTTTCTCAATGATCATCGGCAGCAGTTTTTGTCAGAGCATCGCGCAAAAACGACCAACTTTCGCAGTTGTCGCCGTCTGGTTGTGATTGCCCCGACTATTCAGCAGGAATCACACATTGAGCTAGACTGGAAGGTAGATGCTCGCGGACTCGACGAACTTCCCTCATTTTTGGTAACGGAGCGTTCAGCAGAGATTGACCTGACAGAAGGCGAAATGCTGGCAATACCGGAAATGCTCAGTTGTACCCGCTGGCAAGACATCAATGTCTTAATGGAAGGGGTGCTGCCCCATTGGTCAGCCGAGACCCCCTCGCTACCACCAATACCGCAACCTAGTGCTCCCTGGTATGCCGGTTGGTTGTCCCGCTTGCGGCAGCGTATGGGGGTACCCAAGCGGCGCATGGTCTTGGCAACAACCGTTGTGGTACTCTGTTTGCTGCTGGTGCTGATCATACCGGGCTTGGCGATACAATCCACGCGGCAATCTGCACAAACTGCCCCGCTTATCTACGCCACCAGCGGACCAGCGGGGGGGGTGTATGGGGGGGGCATCCGTGAAGAGGTAAAACGGTGTATCTGGACGGAGTTTCAGCCGGTGGGCAAGCGTTGGGATGTCGCATCGCAAAGTTGGATTAGCGTTGGGGTAGATGGCATTATTGGCGACAATTCGCCAGAAATTGTGGTGACGCTGGAACAGGTAGACTACTGCGACAAGCAGATTACCTTTGTGTGGAGTGTGCGTAACAACAGCGACCATACTGTGACGTTTCCCCTACAAAGCAATAATATTACTATTCGTGACCCACTTGGCAATACCTACGAGATTTCCAATATGCGCTCAGAACCACGTATTCTGCTGGTCAAACCAGGCGAGCAGCAACGGGGAACAATGGTTGTGCCGGAGTTTACCCGACAACATATCCCCTCGCTGCTGGTGCGGTTGCGCGAAAAGCCGTTTGGTGAGGCGAGTTGGCTCGTGTCGCTCGATGGATGATCACAAGCTCTTGTCAGGCACAGAGGGAACAGTAAGTACCAGTGGCACCAGAAAGCTATCCTATTCCCAATGGTACCGCCCGCATTGAGTTGCGCGTGGTCAATTCGCGCTTCATTGGGAGTGCCAGCTATACCCCCACGGTAGATGAGGCAAAAGCGTTTATTTCCCAAGTGCGCGAGGAATATCCCACGGCTACCCACCACGCCTACGCCTATCTCGTGGGGTATGGGGCAAGCGTAATTGCCGGGATGAGCGATGACGGCGAGCCTTCGGGGACGGCAGGGCGACCTATGTTGGCAGTTGTGCGGGGCAGCGGTTTGGGGGATGTGACGGTAGTTGCCACGCGCTTTTTTGGGGGCACACTGCTTGGCACCGGTGGTTTGGTACGGGCGTATAGCGACACGACAAAGGCAGTGCTTGAGGCTTTGCCCCAAACCTTGCGCGTTGAGAAGCGACTGCTTATGGTCCAGGTAGCGTATAGCCAGTATACCCCCGTATGCCAAGAACTTGCGTTGTATGAAGCAACAGTGGAGCAGGAGGATTTTGCGGCAGATGTGACGCTGGTTGTTTCGCTGCCGGTGAGCCAATGTAAGGGGTGCCTAGCTGCGCTGGCACAGGTGACGGCAGGGCAAGCAGAGGTGGTGCAGGTGGGATAGGGGACGAATAGCAGGGGATGCCTACCCGTCCCCGCGCTCATTCTCGTCGCCGTCCCCGCGCTCATCCTCGTCGCCGTCCCCGTGCTCATACGGCACGACTAGCATGTAGCCAGTACCACGCACGTTCACGATATAGTCGGGGTTTATCTTGCGGCGCAAATTGCGTATGTGGGTACGGAGCAAAACTTGGGCTTCGCTTGTGTCTACTGAGGAGCCGTGGGTCTGTTCAGCAATCGTTTGGTAGGAGAGCACCTGCCCCGCCGACTGCGCTAGACAGCGCAAGAGTTCATACTCAATCGGGGTAAGCTGGAGTTGATGTTCTTGGTAGGTAGCGGTGTGGCGAAAGAGGTCAATGGTCATGTCACCAACCCGTAAAAACCGCCCAGTCACCCCTACAGTTGAGGAGAGGTTTTGGAAATCAGGTTGTTGACTTGACATAGCTATTTGGTGATCTGTCTGTTGGAGTTGGTCTAGCCCACGAGTCAGCAGATTAATCGCCTCTGCCCGTCGCAGTTCATTGTTGCGATGGCGCACCGCCCCATCTACACAACGCAGCATATCCTCCGTATCGCACGGCTTGAGCAGGTAGTCATACGCATGTGCCCGGAGTGCCGTCACAGCAGTTTCTACCGAGCTATAGCCCGTCATCAGGATAACCGCCGGTGGGGGGGTGAGTTTCATCGCCATATGCATGACTTCTATGCCATCTAGCCCCTGCATACGAATGTCGGTAATGACTACATCATAGGGGTAGCCCTCGCTAGGATTAGCCGTAGCATTGCTCAACAATTGAATAGCCGTCTCTCCATCTGAAGCAGCCGTCACGTAGTAGCCTGCTCGTTTCAGTACATTGGTCAGCAAGACGCGGGCTTTTTCGTCATCTTCTACAATAAGTAACGAAGGGGTCGTCATCGAGGATCATGTCCTTCTTACAGGTTTGGAGCAGGATGCTCACTATGCTGCTGCGTCAGGGGAAAAACAATACTAAAAGTACTGCCCTGTTCTGGGATACTCTGCACGGTAATATACCCCCCATGCTGCACCACAATTTTCTTGCTAATCGTTAGCCCCAACCCTGAGCCGCTCGTGCTAGTCGTAAAGAACGAGTCAAAGATACGTGATTTGATAGTTGGGCTAATACCCGTCCCCGTGTCCTCTACCTGGATAATAATAGCCCTCGACGGCTGTTCTATTGCTTGTGGGGTTGTAGGGTCTAGGCAGGGGGGAATAGTGGTCGCATCCTCAACCAGCACGGTGCGAACCCGCAACACCCCCCCTTCTGGCATTGCCTTCTTTGCATTGAGTATCAGATTGAAGATAACCTGATTCATCTGGTCGGAATGCCCCCAGAGCGGTGGTAGCCAAGCGGCAAGCTCTTTTTCAATGGTGATCTGTTGACGGGCAAGCGTGCGGTTGGTCAGCGTCAGCACCCGCTCAACAATCGGGTTTACCTGGAAGTGCGCCGGGTTGGTTGAGGTTGGGCGGTGTAGGTCAAGCAATTGGCGCACAATTTGGCTAATACGGGCTATCTCCTCGCGTGCCATCGTCAGGTAGGAATCCCGTTGAGGGTCGGTGAGGTCATAGGCCAGGAAGAGGCAATGGTTGATAGACTGCAAGGGCGTATTGATCTCGTGGGCAACCGTAGCAGCAAGGGCACCACTTGCAGCCAAACGTTCATGCTGGATAGCAGCAGCTTCTAGGGTGAGTTGTTCAGTGACATCTACCATATGGACAACCACTTGGTCTATGGTGTTATGCTGTCCCACAATTGGGAGCGTTTGTATATCCAATACTCGTGGGGCATGGGCATCTGCCCCATCATAGCGTTCGCGGCGGCGATGCACCATACCATCTTTTAGCGTTTGGGTAACAAGTTCAACAGGGAAGGGCGAGGGGGTTTCCTGCGAAAGCTCTATCCAGGAGCGGTTCATAAGCTGGCTCAGTTCTTCCCCCATGATGCTGGCAACAGCTTGGTTGATAGCAAGCACATGGGTCTGGCTATCAAGCAGGACAAGCCCATCTGTTAAGCCATTGAAGAGCGTATCCAACAAATCACGGTTGCGCCCTAGCTCGGTTGTGGCTTTTTCTAGCTCTTGTTGTGCTTGCTTTAGTTCGGTAATGTCGGTAAATGTTGTGACAACACGACACGGAGCGGGGGATGAGTCGCAAAACATCGGTTGGGCATTAACCAACATCCACGTCAAGCTGCCATCAGGTTTGTACATGCCCATCACCACATTGGAGCAGGGTCTGCCAGTACGCAACGCAACCATTGACGGGTGGTTCAAGCCAGCAAAGGGCGAACCGTCCTCACGAATGGCATGCCAGTTTGAGTCTATAGAGGTCTGCCCCAAGAGTTTCTCTGTAGTTCGTCCAAGCATACTTTTTGCGCGGGCGTTCCATTCACAGATAGCCCCCTCTTTATCCTGCAATACGACCCCCTCATGCATCGTCGTGATGATAGAACGGTAGCGTTCTTCACTCTCGCGCAGCGCAACCTCAGCTTTGCGCCGCTCGGTAACATCTTCTATAGCCCCGTAGATACGCACGACCCGCTGCTGTTCCTCGTCCCACACCGGCTGCCCGTGGTCACAGAGCCAGCGGGTTAAGCCGTCTTTGGTCACGATGCGAAACTCGCAGGTATTGGCTTGTCCTTTGAGCAAACGTTGCCGATGGGTACGCATAGCGAGGACATCCTCATGGAACAGAATACTGCTCGGTCCCCCACGTTGCATCACCTCTTCTTGCGTGTACCCCGTGGTACGCTTGAAGGCTTCACTGATCACCCATTCATAGCTAAATGACCCATCAAGCTCAACCCGCATAGCATAGGCATAATCGGAAATCAGTTCAGAGATAATCCGGTAACGTTCTTCACTTTGGCGTAGGGCTTCTTCCATGTGTTTTCGCTCGGTGATGTCGCTATCGGTGCCAGACATGCGTACTGGTACCCCCCGCTCGTCACTGATAACGATACCACGCACCAGAAACCAACGGATACTCCCATCTTTATGCAGCATACGATGTTCAGCTTCATAGAGCGGTGTTTCTCCCCTGATGTGGGCTTGTGCCGCTTGCATAACTCTATCCTGATCATCAGGATGTACCAAACTTCCCCATGCATCCAAGTGATTGGCTATCTCATCGTCAGCATAGCCAAGTAGGGCTTTGAGGTTGGGGGCTAGGTATATCTCGTTGGTAAGCAAATTCCAGTCCCATACTCCCACATTTGCCGCTTGAATAGCCCGCTCATACCGTTCTTCATTGATACGCAACACCTCCTCAATATGCTTGCGTTCGGCTACCTCCGCTTGCAAATGGGTATTGGTCTTGGTTAGCTCAATTGTCCGTTGCTGCACACGAGTTTCTAGGCTATCGTAGGCTTTACGGAGGGCTTCCTGGGCTTTTTCCCGTTCAGCCACATCGACGTTTATCTCAGCAATATAACATACGTTGCCTTGCTGGTCTCGGATAGGCACGTAGGATGTTTCCGTAGAGATAGTACGATCATCTCGCCGCTGATGCAAACCGGCATAGGTGGTAGTGTAGGACGTGGGGGGCATGCGGGTGTATTCTCCCGCACGACAACGGTTGAAGTGCTCTACATACCCTTTATCAATAGCTTCTTGATCTTCGTACATATTGAATGTACCGATAAGCGTTTCTGCTGGGGTATTGATGAGGTATTCATTTGCCACGTTGATAGCCACCAACGTGCCATCGGGAGCATAAATAACTATAGGTACAGGTATCTGGTCAAATATCGTTTGATACACCCACGCATCAAGCAAAGGGGGCTTGCGGAGGGGGGGATTTGGTGTTGATGAAAGGTGAGTTGCCTGTTGGCGAATACGGGCGATTTCTGCTTGCTGCTGCTCAACAACCCGCTCCAATTCGGCTATACGCTGGTAGAGATATTCGGTTTTGGTGCTTTGTTGCTGGTAAGACATGTTGGTCATAGCTTTAGACTTTCATATCGTCAGTTGATAGGTTCTTTCCCCTAGCCCAGAGGGAGGGGTTTTCTGGTGGTATCTCTGGTAGGGTGGTTTCAACGAGATATACTATAGTGCCAGTGGTGTGTTGGGAGTTTCCCGCGAGTTATCCCTCCTGTCTTATAGACACAAACGACCTGAGCGTTACTTTGCTCATCATACCACAGATAACCAAAAAAGGGTGAAGCGGCGTTGTCAGAAGAAAGGTGGTGTATGCGGGTGTAGGGGGCGCACTTCTGTGCGCCCCTCCATGCGGGGGGAGGACAGGGGATGGGGGGCTTGCCCAGCGAGACGTTGGTTACTCTCCCCTAACCTACCTGTGAGCTACCTATTCCCCCTCGCCCTATACGAGCCGCGAGGGTCAACGAGCGGATGTAGGGGGGAACAGAACGCGGGGGGAGCGGGTTATTTCGGGCATCATCCCTTGATTGGGCTAACTTGACGCAAGTTTCCCCCAAGAATCCCTGTAACCACAAAAATCTCTGGAATGGTATAATACCCCCAGAGATTTTTTAGATAGCCAAGTAGCGGTAAGGATGCCATGAAAGACGATATAGCCCATTTTCTGCATAATCACCTCCCCTTCAGTCTGCTGCCAGAAGAGCACTTGCAAGACATCCTCGATGAAATTGTCACAGGACACATCCCCCCCGGAGACGATATACTCATTGGCGGTGGCGAACCATCTACCCACCTGTATGTTGTGCGGCATGGTAGTGTTGAGATGCTGCGCGAAGATGGTCAGGATGTTACCTTCTCTGACATGCTCTATGAAGGGGAAATCTTCGGAGTACTCTCGCTATTGCGCGGCAAGCCTCCAGAAGTCACCGTCTGTAGCCGGGAAGAGACACAGGTCTACCTAATTCCTGCCCATGTGTTTCATACCTTACGCTGTGCCCATCTGGATTTTGCGCGATTCGTGGAGAACGTGGCTTTTGATCGTCTCCTCTTTATCCATCAACGCCAAGTTGTGGGAGATGACCCGGAGTACCGGGTACACTTGCGGGATATTTTGCAGCGCAACCTCATATGTGTGGCACCTGCGTTGAGCGTACGTGATGCCGCACGGCTCATGAAACAGAACGATGTGCGCTACATAATCGTAGAGTCTGACCCCTACGGTATCGTTACTGACCATGATCTGCGAAACGTGCTCATTGAGGGGCTAACCTATGATACGCCGGTTAGCCAAATTATGACCTCACCACTCCGTACCCTGCCTGCCGATAGCCTCGTGTTTGAGGGGTTGATTTTGCTGCTTGAACACCACTTCCGCCACCTGCCAGTCACGGAAGATGGGCGCATTATTGGGGTCATTACCCACACCGACATCTTACGGCAACTCAGCCATAATCCCCTCTTCCTGCCCCGTCAGTTGATGCGTGCTCGAAATATAGAAGACTACCGCCGCTACACAGACCAAGTGACAAGAGCGGTTGGGTCGCTGCTGAATGCTGGCGCACGAGTGCATGATATTGGGCGGATGGTGGCAGTTTCCCACAGTGCTATGCTCAAGCGGCTATTGTGGCAGGCAGAAGCAGAGCTAGGTTCTCCTCCCTGCCCCTATGCGTGGATGGTGCTTGGTAGCGAGGGGCGGTTTGAGCAGACGCTCCGTACTGACCAAGACAATGCGCTGATCTATGCAAATGATGCCCCCCCCGAAGCGGAGACCTACTTTGCAACATTGGCAAAACGTATTGTCGACCAGTTGGTGGCTTGTGGGTTCCCCCTCTGCCCCGGCGATATTATGGCGACCAACCCCAAATGGTGCCAACCTGTCCACGTCTGGCAATCCTACTTCCAAGATTGGATACACCTACCCGATGAAGAGGCTCTGCTGCGGGCTTCCATTTTCTTTGACTATCGGCAGGTCTATGGCACACTAAATGTTGAGGAAATGCTGCGTCCAATTATTCGTGATGCCAACAAAAATGGCAATTTCTTGCGGCGATTGGCAAAAAATGCCCTGCGCCAAACCCCACCGCTTGGGGGGTGGTTCCGTGATTTTTCCGTTGATCACGATACCGAGGGGCGAGCGGTGATCAACCTCAAAGAACGGGGAACTGCGCTAGTGGTAGATTTAGCCCGGCTCTATGCGATTGAAGCCGGGTGTGCGGCTACCAACACAATGGCTCGATTGCACCTCTCTGTCCCTCGCAGCAGCCTGAGTGATAAGGGGGGCAAACAACTTGAAGAAGCCTTTGAGCATATTAGCCTACTGCGCTTGCGTCATCAGTATGCGCTGATGGATCGTGGCGAGGAGCCAAATAATCTTGTCCCTGTATCCCAATTGAGTGCTGTTGAAAGACGCGATCTGAAAGATGCCTTTCGGGCGATAGAGGGCATGCAACAAGGGGCTGCCGCATCATTTGGTACATCGTGGGTAATGTGAAGCCCGTAAAGCCCACCGCTAAAGCTGGTGGGCTTTACGGGCTATTATGGTAAAATTTGGCGAACTTAATTTAGCCGGTACCCTCGCTGTTTTCCCCATCCCCTGCCCCGCGTCCCACCGCGCATCCCCCCATCCCCTAGCCCCGCGTCCCACCGCGCA
>CAYPHM010000046.1:0-31103 GCA_964410555.1 uncultured Chloroflexaceae bacterium
AGAGGGGGCAGGGGGAGAGGGTTGTTTCCCCCCATCCCCTAGCCCCTTCCCCCACTACGCGGGAGAAGGGGAACCGGGCAATTCCCCCTCGCCCTGGAATGGGAGAGGGGGCAGGGGGAGAGGGTTGTCGCCCTGTATGGAAGAGGGGGCAGGGGGCAAAGGCAGGGAAAATTACATCCTGAACACCTTATGGAACAGTGACTGTGACCGTCAAAATCAACGTTGGCGTGATCGTTGGTGTGGGCATAGGCAGACGCAACACATAGGGCAGATAGACTAGCGGGGGTACCGGTGTTGGCGTAAGCGTTGGTCCGCCTGCTGTCGCCGTCATCTCCGCATCATTGGGCGTAGGCGTGACCGTAGGGGATAGGGTAGGCGTAAGCGTTGGTCCGCCTGCTGTCGCCGTCATCTCCGGTACGTTCAAGGTAGGCGTAAGCGTTGGTCCGCCTGCTGTTGCCGTCATTTCCGCTGGTCTTGGCGTAAGCGTTGGTCCGCCTGCTGTTGCCGTCATTTCCGCTGGTCTTGGCGTAAGCGTTGGTCCGCCTGCTGTTGCCGTCATCTCCGGTGCGTTCAAGGTCGCAGTAGGGGTAATCGTTGGGGTTGGCGTAGGGGTAAACTCTGGCGACCATTCCGGGAAACCGTCATTATACCTAATGTTGTTCGTCACATTTCGCAACCCAGACCCATCAGCAGACACGATGAAGACATCAAAAACCCCGGTTCTCTTTGACATAAATGCTACATAAGCACTATCTGGCGACCAAGCTGGCTCCCAATCAATACCGGCATGGTTGGAAATATTCCTTGTTCCTGTACCATCGGTATGCATGACAAAAACCTCATCCTGGTTGCCAATAGATGATTGGTAGGCAATGAGTTTGCCATTCGGAGACCAGACTGGATTGTCGTTTGCTGCTTGGTTGTCTGTGATCTGTTGGTTGTTTCCCCCGTCATCATCCATAAGGTAGATTTCGCCGTAGTCATCTTGCCGCTTGGAAACATAGACAATGCGAGTGCCATCTGGGGACCACGAGGGCGAGTAGTTGTTGCCCTCGGTGGTCAGCTGGCGCACATTGTCCCCATTATGGTCCATAACGAAAATGTGAAACTGTCCATTTCGGTTAGATTGAAAGACGATGCGCTGGTTGTCTGGCGACCACTCCGGCGAGTAATCACGAGCAGCATTGTTGGTAAGGTTGCGTTGTTGGCTTCCATCTATTGCCTGCATCGTATAAATCTCTTCATCCTCCGCATTGTTGTCGGTTTTGCGAACGAAGGCAATTTGGCTCCCATCGTTTGACCAGTCTGGGTCTATATCCATCGCTTCGTTTGTGGTCAGACGGCGGGGAGTATCACTGCCATCGACGTTCATCGTGTAGATGTCCCAGTTATTCCCACCGCTGCGGGTTGAGGAAAAGGCGATAAGCATGACGGTGCCGGTATTATCCGTGTTCGCAAACGTCAGGTCCACCGGGACACTCCCGTTGCCTGCTGTGGTCAAGAAATTGCTCCCTGCAAAGGGGGGAGACGAAGCAGGTGCGGTTGGTGACAGAACCATGGAGAGCAGCAAGCCAATACTGGATAGGATAACAACGAGGGCTATCCCGCTCTGGTAGGTGTGGTTTGGGGTTTGTTGATTGGTATACATAGTACACATCCTTTTTCGATGGTCTCTGGAGAAGGTGTTCTCACAGAGATTATAGGGGTTAATTTTCTGTCTTTAAGGGGACAGAAAGGGGTTGAAGCAACAGTATTGCCTCAACCCCTATTCACTTTGTCACTCGTATAGATTACGTACGCTACCCCTCATGGCAAAACTCAATTAAGGGGAGCCAGCCTGTACCGGCAAGCCGGTGCATTATCACATAACCAGACCTTATCTATGCAGGGAACCTAGCCATGCTGTTTATACTGAAGGGAGAACGAAGGTAAAGGTGCTCCCTTCATCTAGCGTACTTTCTACCCAAATGTTTCCGCCAAGCACTTCAATCAATGGCTTAACTAACGATAATCCTAATCCTGTACCGCCTGCCTCTATCTTGAGTTTATTTTCTGTGCGATAAAATCGTTCAAAGATGAGGTCTAGCTCATTATCGGAAATCCCAACACCGGTATCTTGTATCTCAACCAACACATACTCTTGGTCTTTGGACAGCTGCCTTCGTACATGTTCTGGGAGATCATCTAGGGACACTTCGCGTGCCGCTATGGTAATCTCGCCGCCTTGTGGTGTATACTTAAACGCATTGGAGAGCAAATTTGTCAGAACTTGGTGCAACCGTGAACTATCGGCATGCACCAATGGTAATCCCGTCGGGATGCTCATTTCTAGCGTGTGCTGGCGCGACTCTTTGAGCGACTGCAACTCGGATACGACCCCACTGAGCGACTCTGCAAGGTGGATAGGCCGCAGTTCCATATCTATGCTGCCCGTCTCAATTTTGGTAATGTCCAGCACATCGTTGATCATTGAGATCATCCGTTCGGCATTGTTTTGTATGGTATTGAGAAATTCCCGTTGGGTATCATTGACGGGGCCAAGCCCCCCCATGGCCAGCAGTTGGGTAAACCCTTTGATTGCCGTCATTGGGGTGCGGAGTTCGTGGGACATCGTACCGATAAATTCGGTCTTCATACGTTCGGCTTCAACTTCACGGGTAATATCGTGCATAAGCAATAGTGCGCCAATGAGTTCTTGGTCATCCTTGAGCACGGGTCCCATTGTGAGACTAATCATCCGCATCTTGACCTCAACGGTTGCCTCAATGATACGGGATTCTTGGTCATGGGTAAGCGGGTCTGCGAGCAGGCTCTTGAGGGGCATCTCGTTGACCCGTGGGCCCAAGAGGTCTTGCAACACATCATGCAGCGTTGTGCCCATAAACAGGTCGGTAATATCGCATTGGAGGATACGTCCCGCGGCATAGTTTGCTGAGAGAATCTCGCCATAGGTATCACACACCAGCACACCGTCTGAGAGGCTTTGCAAGATAGCTTCCATCTTGCTGGTCTCCATCTGCTGACGGTGGAGCAGTTCACTACTGCGTTCCATGCCTTCAAAGATGGCATTGTACATATTGGCATTATTGATACCAATGGCAATAGCCCCGGCACTGGCTGTAAGTAGGCGCAGATGGTCTTCATTGAAATAGCCCAATTGGGAATGGGAAAGTATCAGTACGCCCAAAATTTGGCTATGGGCAGAGAGGGGAACAGCTACCATAGAGCCATGCTGTTTGCTGGCAGAATCACTAACTGACAACGGGAGCGGTATCCATCGGTCATCACTACTGACATCTTCAATGAGGGCTGGTTGTTTGTGTTGGGCTACCCACCCGGCAACCCCAGAGCCTAGGGGGAAGCGGGTAAAGGTATTGATCGTCTTATGACCTAAAGTAGCCCGATTGACGAGATGTCCGGTATCTGCCTCTAGCAACATAATAGAGCCATATTCCACATGGGTAATGCGTGCCAATGCTGCGAGTGAGGTTTGGAGCAGGGTATCAAGGTCTAGCGTGCTGCTAATTTCGGTAGAAATCTCATGCACTGTCCCCAAGCGGTCTCGTTCTGCTTGGAGTTGTTTGGTGCGCTCCTCCACTTGCTTTTCTAGCTGGATATTGAATGTACGTATCTGGTCGTAGAGGCGAGCATTTTCTAAGGCTACTGCCGCTTGGTTGACCAGAGCGCGTGCCATATCTTGCTGAGAACGGGAAAAGCGTTCTTCGGGGTCGGAGTCTTGCAAACAGACAACCCCTATGGCTATCTCTTTGACCAACAGAGGCAGGACGAGAATACCACAGCCTTTCTGGTACCATGCTCCAACGACTGATGGGTCGGGTTGGTGGCGAAAAACAATAGAGGCTCGCGTATAGGATCGCCAGACGACATCATGATGATGGGAACTATCCAATTCCATACCGGCTATATCGACGATGGGGGATGAAGTTGTTGTTTCTTTGCCCCAGCCACGCACAGCCCGCAGCGTCACGTTGGCTTTGTCTGGGGGTAAGATTGGTTGTTCCCCCGCTTCATAGTCAAGAAATTCGGTGGGTATCCAGAGAGAAATATGCGCTACTCCTATCAATTCTAGGAGGGTACTTCCCACTTGTTCTATGAGTTTTTCGGTATTTTCCAGGTTGGCAGAGAGCCGTTGAGAGGCAAGGTTGAGCGAGGAGAGTTGGAGGGCAGTACGGTCTGCCTGCTCGATGGCAGATGCCATACTCTCGGCGATAAACTCGGCTTGGCTAATGCGTTCTTGTATTTCGCCTTCAATGTTCGTTTCCCAGTGGTAGGCGAGGAGTTGTATAGTCTCGTCAAGGAGTTGGTTCAGTTGGTCCATCAGGCTAAAGGTAGCAGAGGGATTGCTCACGTCTTGTTGGAGTATGTCCCATGCTTTTTGCCGAAGGAGCGATGATATGCAGAGCAAATCAGGCAATTTGCCATGTTGGTTGCCCTGGGCGGTAATCAAGCCTTGAATTTGGGAATCGAGCATGTGCTTATCGCCACGGGCAGCATGCACGAGACCATCGTAGATGCTGCCGAGGGCATCTTCAGTGGTCTTGTCGGTTATCAACGCCAGCAACGTTTCTAGGCGTTGACTTTCCTCATGGGGGTGTGTCCCATCGCCATTGGTGGTATAGGGCTGCGCTGTGGTCAGCGCAGATAACCAACCTGGCAATAGGTGCTCTCGATGTTCAATGAGCCAATGGTCCAGTGCAACACTCATAACCTACTAATCCTGACAGTCACGAAGTACCACAACTGTTGCATCATCGTTTGATTTACCATACAGATCAAGGATCGCTTGGGCTATATCTTGGGGAACAAGGGTTTTATCTATCTTGCTATCCATGCTAAAGCGTCCTGAGATTCCATCACTATAAAGAACGAAAGTATCGCCAGAATTGTAGGTATAGCTCAACTTGAGTAAGGTTGGCATACGGTAGCCAAGAATACCATTTTTGGAAATGGGTTTGATTTGGTTGGTGCTATACACTTGGATACCAATATTTCCCACCCCGATAAAATCGGCTTGTTGGGTGGTGGTATGGAGGCGCAACAAGGCAATAACTGCCCCTCGTGTACTGCGAAGTGCCTGATGGGATTGGCGGATGAGTTCTTCTAGCGAGTGCTCTGGGTTCTTTTTTAAGACCACGGCGGCACTTTGTGAGGCAAGCGAGGCTTCTTCCCCACCACCTAGCCCATCTATCACGGCTACAAGGAGATGGTTGTCCCCGTAGGGTTCGACGACATAGGTATCTCCACTGATTGACTGCCCCTGTTTGGGACGATTGACTGCTCCCCAGATAACGCTCATGATTTCCTTTCTTGTGGTACCCACTTGACTGCTCGGATGGTGGTTCCTTGCCCAACGGTAGACTCAATGGAAAAGTCATCCATGAGTCGTTTCACTCCTGGCAAGCCAGCCCCAAGCGTGTGGGCGGTGCTGTAGCCATCTCGGAGGGCAAGATCAATGTCAGGAATACCAGGTCCGGTATCCTGCGCTTGTAGAGCAATACCTTGTCGTGTCCCATCTATAACGTGTTCAAGCACTAGCGTCCCCCCTCCGGCATGCACGAGTAGGTTGCGGGTTAATTCTAGGATAACAATTTCAATACGGGTCCGGTTTATGGTATCAAAGCCGAGTTTGTCGGCAAGTTCCCGTCCACGACCTATAGCAACATAGACATCTACGTCGCGTTGAATACGACAGGTTACATATGACATACTTGCAATCCTCTTCTCAGGAAGAGTGGCTGATGAAATCATGGGTATGGTCAGAAATCGATGGGTCGTAGCAAGGACCTTGCTTTGCATGGTACCATATCTTGAGCGATTGTTGAAAAACCATTTGTTCATGGGTGTGCTTGACCAAGATAGCCCGTACCGCCCACCAGGTTGAGCGGTGAGATACCAGGATTTCCCTCGCTTTAGCCGATTTAGAGGGAATGGCGTAAGGACGCTTCATCTGATAGAATCTCGTAGGCGGGGGCACCGCCTTCAGATGCAACCGGTTTCGTTGGAGACCGTCGTCTGAAAAGTCCAATCCTTTAGGATTGGGAGTTGGCATGGGACTGCTTCCATATATCGGTATCTAAGAGTATCGTTACTGGGCCGTCATTGACGAGGGAGACATGCATCATTGCCCCAAATACCCCGGTTTCGACGGGTATATCCCTTTGGCGCAAGGCAGCTATGTAGGCGGCTACTAACGGTTCGGCATGGCCCGGTGTAGCGGCATGGATGAACGATGGTCTGCGCCCTTTACGAACATCCGCGTAGAGCGTAAATTGGGAAACGACCAGTGCAGCACCATTGGTATCTTGCAATGATTTGTTGAAACGACCCTCCTCATCAGCAAAGATGCGGAGGGTCACAGTTTTTTCTGCCAAGAGTTGGGCTTCTTCTTGGGAATCACTTTCTGCTATCCCCAAGAGAATGAGTAGACCAGAATGAATCTGTCCAACGACTTGGGTATCTACTGTTACTGCGGCAGAAAGTACTCGTTGCAGGACAGCACGCATAATCAAACCTTGCCAAACCATTCAACTGCTTTACGCATTACAAGTATAGCATATTCTAGGCTTTGTTGTCCATACGTAGGGGGGGCTACGAAAAGGGTATGGCAGATATTTATCCCCTAGCCCCTTCGGGCAGCCCCCATCTCCCTAGCTCCTTCCCCAACCGAGGTGGGCTATTTGGCTCCCCCTCGCCATTTATGGGCAAGGGGGCAGGGGCAGATGGTTGTTGCCCGTGGTGGAAACGGGAGCAAGGATGAGCGGGTGGTTACACCTACTCGTCATTGCCCCCTAGTATGGCAGCAATAGCCGCATCCGTATCGCTGAGGTCTTCCAACAACACATCTGGCCCATGTTGCAGCAGTTCTTCATAGGAGTGTGCGCCTGTCGCCACAACTACCGTCCGTGCGCCATTTGCCCTGCCACAGGCGATGTCATTTGGGGTGTCCCCCACAATAACTATATCCTGTTGACTAAACAGCTTACCTTCCAGATGCTTGGCACGCTCAATAGCAATCTGTACTAGCTCTGCCCGCTGCCGATGGTCATTGCCATACCCGCCTATTTCGTAGTTGAGATAGGGTAACAAGCCAAGCAACTCCAACTTGAGCCGCGCTACCGGGGCGACATTGCCCGTGAGCGGTGCTTGTAACACCTGGTTGTGCAACTGCTCAAGCACCGTCATCACACCGGGCATCACTTTTGCCCGTTGCAGCAAATCATCACGGCGACTATCGAGCAAACTCGCGTAAGTGACACAAAACTCTGCCATATTTTTGGCGACATCCTCGCTGACCAACTCCTCAAAGGAGTCGAGAATGATTTGCCAATCGGTCTTGCCAGAGTAAAACGTGCGCTCGCGTTTTTCAACGGGACCAAACAGTTTTCCCATAGCTGCCCGCATCATCTCGCTTGCTATCCCATCGGTATACAAGAGGGTACCGTCTATATCCCAAAGCACTAGCTTGTGCATCCTGCTACTCCTTCTTTTTCTCCTCTTCCCAAAGCATTGCTATATCTTCGTCTGTTACCAGTTCACGTTTTGCTGCATCAGCCAGCATGTCGGGGCGGCGTTGTAGGGTGCGGAGGAGCCTCTGCCGCTGTCGCCACCTCGCCACCAGCGCATGGTTGCCAGAGAGCAGCACCGGCGGCACCGCCATCCCCTCCCACACAGCAGGGCGGGTGTAGTGGGGGTACTCCAAGAGTCCATCCCCATAACTCTCCTCCATTGTAGACTCAGCGTCAAGTACACCCGGTATGAGCCGCGTCACCGCATCCACCATCACCATTGCCGCCAGTTCACCGCCTGTCAACACATAGTCGCCAATGCTGATCTCGCGGGTGATAAGCGTAGTACGCACCCGTTCGTCTACCCCTTCGTAGCGACCACACACCAACACCAGCCGCTCACAGCGCGAAAGCTGCTCCGCCATATGTTGCGTGAATGGCTCACCATCAGGGGACATCAAGATAACGGGGGAAACCACGTCAGGGGGTGAAGGTGTTTCTCCCCCCTCGCCCTGGATGGGAGAGGGGGCAGGGGGAGAGGGTGCAGAATATACAGGATGTTCTTCTGGTGTCCGATTCTCTGCGTCTCTGCGTCTCTGCGTCTCTGCGTTGCTGTCGGGAATCTCTTGCCCGGAATCCGTGGCACTCCGTGTTTCCGTGTCTCCGTGGTGGAGTTTGCCCGGTTGTCCAGGTGAATCCCCCCCCATCGCCAGCACCGCCCGAATAGCTGCCGCCAACGGTTCAGCCTTCATCACCATGCCAGCACCGCCACCATACGGCGCAAAATCTGCGGTACGGTGGCGGTCTGTCGTGTAGTCACGGATATTGTGGGTATAAATGGAGATATGCCCCGCCTGCTGCGCCCGCTTAATCATACTCTCCGTAAAGGGACCAGCGAACATATCGGGAAAGAGCGTCACTATATCAAAGCGCATCAGAAGCCCATCGACACCTGCACCTTATCTATCGTGGAAAGCACCATGTTGGGGTAGATGCCAAACGCCATTACCAGCAGCGTTGCCACGGTGATAGAAACGTTCATCCACAGCGGCGTTGGAACAGGCGGCGCATCCTCTTCAGGCGCAACAATAAACATGGCATGCAGCAGTCGCAGGTAGTAGTACAGACTGACAATTGTTGTAATCACGCCGATAATCACCACCCACCTAGCATTGCCCTGCCACGCCGCCATAAAGACGTAGAATTTGGCAAGGAAGCCTGCCAATGGGGGGATACCTGCCAGTGAGAGGACGCTAATAGCCAGCAGCACCGCTAACCCCAGGTTGCGCTGCGCTAGTCCATACAGATCAGTCAAATCATCGCCGCCGACATGCAACGACACCACCGCCAACGCCCCAAACGCGCCAATGTTCGTCACGGTGTAGACCACGAGGTAGTAGATCAGCGATGACGCACCCATCTCACGGTCCATACTCAACGGCGATGCCCATGCCATCAACGCCATCAGCACAAAGCCAGCGTGGGCAATGCTCGAATAGGCAAGCAACCGCTTGGCATTCGTCTGTGGCAATGCCGCCAGGTTCCCAACAATCAGCGTTGCCACCGCGAGTATTGCCAATATCCCTGCCCATCCCCCAAACGTTGCGCCCAACTCCGCCGTGCCAACCATCCCCGAAAACAGCGTTGCCAACACGCGATACAGCAGCAAAAAGCCTGCCGCTTTTGATGCCGTCGAGATAAACGCCGTAACGGGAGTCATTGCGCCCTGGTACACATCTGGCGACCAGCTATGGAAGGGGACTACCGCTATTTTGTAGCCGATGCCTGCTATTATGAATATCATTCCAAGCGTCAGAATAACCGAATCTTCCCCGCCCAGAATGCGCGAGATGACGCTAAACTGCGTCAGGCTGTTGGTCGTAGTCGTGCCACCAAGTGACGCAGCCGTGAACCCATAGATGAGACTCATCCCATACAGCAGTATACCCGATGACAACGCCCCAAACAGAAAGTATTTCATCCCCGACTCTGACGAGACACGGGAATCTTTCTGGAAGTAGCCTGCCAGGATGTAGAGCGGGATAGAAGTCAACTCAAGACCAAGATAGGCAAGCATCAACTCAGACGATGCCGCCATCAAGCACATCCCGGCGGTGGAAAACAGGATAAGCGCGTAGAACTCACCGGGGCTATTGGACGGACGGTGGTCTAGCGTCAACAGGATAGACAGGAAGGCTGCGGTAATAAACGTCAGCCGCCCTATCATCGTCACATGGTCATTGGAGAATGCCCCTAGCAACGGCTGAAAATGGTAGGCACCACTCTGCAAATTGCGAACGATATTGGTAAAGAAGTTCGCCGGCGCATCATCAGGCAGCGCATACACATACCCGCTTTGCAGCAGCGTAATCAGGAATATCAACCCCAACCCAATCGCCGCCAACGACCCCGCCGCCTGCGAACGCTCCCGCTGCGTTTCCTCATCACTCGCCCATCGCTCGAAGATGTCCGACCCCAACACCAACAACGCCAACACCAGCAGCAAGACCTCTGGCAGGATTCGGGGGACATCCGATAGCTGAAACGGGACAAAAGACTCAAAACCCACCGTAGCTCCTCCTTATAACCCTGATGCGAGGCTGGTTGCCCCTTGTAGCTGCTGCACCAACGGCTCTACACCGGTATTGATCATTTCCGTTAGGATACCAGGATACACCCCCACACCTATCAGGATTACCGCCAAAATGACCCCCCCCGCATACTCCTGCCACGTCAGCTTGGGCAGGTGCAAAAACTCTGGATTTTTCACCTCATCAAAGAACACCTGCACCACCGCCCGCAAGATATACGCCGCCGTTATCGGGATAGAGACAGCGGCTATCACCGCAATCACCGGGTAGCTCTCCCACACGCCAATAAAGATGTTGAACTCTGCCCAAAACCCTGCAAAGCCCGGCATGCCCATAGACGAAAGCCCCCCCAGGATAAACAGCACCCCCGCAAACGGCATCACTTTGAGCATCCCGCCTAGTTCTGGCAACTGCCGCGTATGCGTCCGCTCGTAGATCATTCGCCCGACTACGGCAAAGAACAGCCCCGTCATGATGCCGTGCGCGAACATTTGCAACACCGCTCCCATAATGCCTATCTGGTTGCCAGTCGCCAACGCCATCACCACCAGCCCCATATGGCTCACGGACGAGTACCCAATGATAAACTTGAAATCCTTTTGCGCCATAGCAATAGTCGCGCCATACACCACATTCATAATCGTCAGCACCGCGATGATCGGCAGCCACTGCTGCGCCCCCGCTGGCATCAGCCACATCGCCGCCCGCAGGCACCCATACGCCCCCAGCTTCATTAGCACCCCGGCATGCAGCATCGACACCGCAGTAGGCGCGGCAACGTGACCCGTTGGCGACCACGTATGGAAGGGAAACATACCCGCCAGCACCGCAAACCCCACAAACAGCGGCGGGAAAAAGACGATCTGAAACTGCTTGGAAAAGGTGACGTTAGCCGCCAACTCTACCATATTAAACGTCCGTAGCCCACTGCCAAAGTAGATCGCCAGCATCCCAATAATCGCAAACGCACTGCCCGTCATCAGGAATAGCGTCAGCTTCATTGCCCCATACTCTTTGCGCGTACTCCCCCATATGCCAATGAGCAGATACATCGGCAGCACCGCAAGCTCATAGAAGACAAAGAACAGGAACAGATCGAGGGCTACAAACACCCCATACACCCCTGTTGTCAGCAGCAGCAGCAGTATCCAATACTCTTTCGTCCGATGCTCAATATTCCAACTCATGAGGGAGCCAGTGAAAATAATAAACCCATTCAGCACCAGCATCGGCATTGTGATACCATCCGCACCCAGCAGATACCCAATCCCAAGCTGCGGTATCCAATCCATCCGCTCGACAAACTGAAACCCCCCCACCACTGGGTCATACCCAAAGTAGAGCAGCAGCGAAATCACCAGCGACACGAACGAAAAGATCGCCCCTGTCCAGCGCATAAGCTCCTTCCCCTGCCGCGTGTTAGGCAAGAGCGCAATAATCACACAAGGGATCACCATACTCAGCCAGATCAGACTGAGCCACGGCACATTCGTTGGGAGATCAATCAGATGCATACACCATCCTTACTTTTTACCCGCGCTTCCTTGCCACTTCACAGGAACACCCTCACCAGCTCCATAGCCATCGTATTTGTCAGCGTCATGATCGGCATAGGATACACCCCCAAAACCAGCAGCAGCACTATCAGCGGTGCCACCGCCCAAAACTCCAGCGTCCCCGCCCCAATATCCTGCCCCCGTAAATGTCTCCACTTCCGAAGCTGCACCGGTCCCAAAAAGACCCGCTGGTACATCAGCAACAACGCCAACGCCGTCACTATCAATCCAACAGTCGCCAGCGCAGTATACAGCGGCAGCGTTGCCCACGCCCCACGAAAGATAAAGAACTCCCCCACAAACCCCGCCAACCCCGGTAGCCCCAGGTTTGCAAACATCAGTATCCCCATAACCCCCGCAAACCCAGGCATAACCGTTCGCAACCCCCCAAAGTCGCTCAAATCATAGCTCCCCGTTCGCGCATACAGCGCACCCGCCAGGAAGAACAACCCCCCGGTAGACAAACCGTGCGCCACCATCTGCATCATCGCCCCATTGATAGCAATTGCGCGGCTATCTTGCGCCGCCCCTCCTGACAGTGCCGCAGCAGCAGCAATCGCCAGCATCACATACCCCATATGGTTAATTGACGTATACCCAATCAGCCGCTTAATATCCCCTCGCGCATAGGAGAGCGCACCAAACGCCCCTGCCACGATCCCCACCAACGCCATTGCCCCAATGACTGGCGCAAACCGTTGGGCAGCTTCGGGAGCAAACGGCAGCAGCAGCCGCAGCATCCCATACGCCCCCATCTTGCTCATTACCGCCGACAGCAGAATAGACCCCGATATAGGTGCATCACCATACGCATCAGGGAGCCACGTATGGAAGGGCCACACCGCCAGCTTCACCGCAAATGCCATAAAGATAGCCCAAAACACCACCGCCGTATACAGCGCAGGATGCGGGCTACCGAGCAGCACATCCAACCCAAGATGTTGGGCATACAGCCCCATCAATCCCTGGAGATCATGCTCAAATCCCGCAACTTCTAGCCCCTGCCCCAACCGTCCATAGGCAATCAGATCGAAGGTCGCATTGCCAGCGTAGCGTGTAGCCAGGTAGAGAAACTGGAACAGCAGCAGCATAGCCGCAGAGCCAGCCATCGTATAGATAAAGAACTTGAACGCCGCATAGTTGCGGTTTTCGCGCCCCCATCCGCGGATCAGGAAGTACGCTGGCACCAGGCTAAATTCCCAAAAGATAAAGAAGAAGAAGAAATCTAGCGATATGAAGAAGCCAATCATCGCCATTTCAAGCAGTAACAGCAACACATAGTGGCTCTTCACCCGCTCCCCCAGCTTCCACGATGCCAACGCTGCCACGGGAGCCATAACCACCGTCAGCAGCACCATCGGCAAACTGATACCGTCTATGCCCAAGAAATAGTCTACCCGTATCGCCTGTACCCAGGGTATCCGCTCTACAAACTGGATGGTCGCCTGCCCACTACTCGTGGCACCAGGGGCAAACCCACGCCACAGCATAGCCCCGATGCCTATGGGAATAAGCATCCACGCGGTAGTACCCGCCTTGACGATGCGGTCATCAAGCCGCAACATCCCTGCCAGACCAATCAGCACAACCCCTGCCAGCGGCACCAGCAGCAGCAGCGTCAGCCAGGGCATTCCATCAGGTGATGGTATCATATATGGGGGCATCGTGCTCCTTCACTCCTTTACGTATACAGGTAGATCAACGCGATAATGACCACACCTACAAAGATGAACGCCAGGTAATCTTGCGCTTGTCCCGTCTGCACCTGCCGCACCCCCTTACCCGTGGTAACGGTGCCATTGGCAACGGAGTCCGGTCCATCGTTGAGTATCGTGTCATCTACAATGAAGTTGAGCCGTGAGATAAACAGCGTCAGCTTACCTACGCCATTGATAATGCGGTCAAAGATGTTGCGGTCTATCCAACTCCACGCAAATGCCAGCGCATACGTCAACGCCCGAACCGTCAATGAGTAGAGTTCATCAAGGTAGAACTTGTTGTTCAGGATGGCAAAGCCGGGTAATCGTTTTTGCAATGGGTCAGTATCTTGGGCAGTCTTGAAAGCGTTGGCATAGAGGAACCACCCAGCGGCAATGCCTGCCAGTGCCACGAGCAGCGACATACCTGCGACCATGACGTTAAACTCGGCAGGTTCCTGCCCCAAAAAGTGGCTCAACCAGTGTCCGCCCGGTATACCGAAGGGCAGGTTGGCAAAGCCGGCTGTGACGGCAAAGAATGCCAAGATAGCCAGCGGGGCAACCATAGTCCACGCGCTTTCATGCGGTTTCTTGGGTGCGGTATGCCCGTGTCCATGACCGTGCTCATCGCCGTGTCCATGCGCCTGTTCATCACCATGCGCCGGTTCATCACCATGCGCCTGTCCATCGTAGAGTTGTTGATGATGCGACTGCGCCTGCATCATTTCGTTGTTCTCAAAGACAACAGGCTTTTCGCCACGGTAGCTGCCAAAAAAGACAGTACGCCATTGGCGCGTCATATAGAAGGCGGTGAGGAAGGCTGCCACCGCTAACACCCCATACACCACATAGTGTCCGTGCAGTTGGGCATCGGCAAGAATCTCATCCTTGCTCCAGAAGCCAGCAAAGGGGACAATGCCTGCCAACGCAAGGTAGCCCATTGTATACGTCCAGAAGGTCGCCGGCATCAGCTTTTTCAATTCGCCCATGTTACGGATGTCTTGGGCAGTCTGTTGGGCTGCATATTCATCATCATGATGGATATGCTCTATCGCCTCAGTTTCTTCTATGGCGTGAATGATAGAACCGCTGCCCAAGAAGAGCAACGCTTTGAAAAAGGCGTGGGTAAGCATATGGAACATGCCCGCAACCCAACCGCCAATGCCAAGCGCGGCAACCATAAAGCCAAGCTGCGACAGCGTAGAGAATGCCAAGATGCGCTTGATGTCAAACTGTGCCACGGCGATAATTGCTGCAAACAGGGCGGTAAACGCCCCGATAAAGGAGACAACCAGCAGTGCGGTGCCATCGTCGGCGGTAAAAATGGGGAAGGTGCGCCCAACGAGAAAGACCCCAGCCGAGACCATCGTGGCAGCGTGAATCAGTGCCGAGACGGGGGTCGGACCTTCCATTGCATCAGGGAGCCAAACGTGCAAGGGGAACTGTGCCGATTTGCCAACTGTGCCAGCAAAGAGCAACAGGGAGATAGTCGTAGCGTGGCTCATCCCCAAGATGTTGTAGCCCTCGGCGAGGTGCGCGAGAAAATCGGGGTTGAATATCTGCCCCTCGCGCATACCAAAGGCTAGGCTGCCCGCTTGGGTATACAGATAGACCATGCCAAGCATCATCAGCACATCACCAATGCGGGTGGTGATGAAGGCTTTATTGCCAGCGCGAAAGGCTTGTGGTCGCTCAAAGAGAAAGCCAATGAGCAGGTAGGAGCATAAGCCCATGACTTCCCACGCCATGAAAAAGAGCAGCAGGTTGTCTGCCAGCACCATGCCAAGCATACCCGCGGTAAAGAGCGAGATAAAGGAGAAAAAGCGCGTTTGGCGAGGGTGTGCTGCCATGTAGCCCATAGAGAAGAGGTGAATACAGAAGGAGGTGATAGTCACCATAAGCAGCGTCATGGCAGCGATGGGGTCTATGTACATGCCCATCATAAAGGAGGTACTACCCGTGGGTGCCCAGGCAATCCGTTGGACAACGCTCGGTTCTGGGAAGGCGAAGTGGGAGCCATGCCCATGATCGCCCTCGGCAGTATGCTCGCCGTCATCTCCAGTGGCATGCTCATTCGCAGCAGCATGCTCGCCGTCACTTGCGGCGGCGTGTTCCCCTTCCCCCATATCCGTTTGTAGAGACGATACCGTCCCAGGCTCATTGGGTGAGATATAGGTTAGCCCCTGCGCCATGCCAGCAACTAGCCCTAGCGCAAACACCACCGCCACCGCCATCATGCCAATCGCCAGCCAACCGCTGGCAGGTTTGCTCTTGCGGATAGGAGTCAGCGAGATGATGGCAAAACTCAGCAGCGGTAAGACCGGGATAATCCAAGCATATTGGAGAAAAAATGCCATGCGGTTTGCTACCCTTTCAACGAGTCTATATCTTCCACCTGAACGGACTGCCACGAGCGATACAGGGAAATAATCATCGCCAAACCAACCGCAGCTTCAGCCGCAGCTACTGTAATCACAAATATCGCAAATACCTGCCCCGTCACCAACTGCGGTTCAAAGTATCGCCAGAACGCCACCAGATTGATATTGACCGAGTTCAGCATCAGCTCAACGCCCATCAAAATGCTAATAGCACTGCGGCGAGAGAGCGCACCAAACAGCCCGATACAGAAGAGCGCAGCCGCAACTAGCAAAACCCAACTAATTGGTACCGCATCTAACATTGCGAGTTTCCCTCTCCTCCCTGCAACGAGTCGGATTGCCTAGACGATAGTTCTTGCTGCTGCTTTCGCAACGAAACCTCCTCCGCCAGCGTCAGCACCGGGCGGCGCGTAGCCCGCTCCTCAAAAGCAATAACAATAGCTCCAATCAACGCAACCAACAGCACAATGGACGCAATCTCAAAGGGGAGGAGATACTCGCGCATAAACGCCGTCCCAATATCCTCAACCCCGGCTAATTCCGCCGCGCCCGTTTCGCCGTTCTCTCCCTCGCCCGTTTCGGTAGTCAAAGCACCATTAGGAGTATTCCCCATCATACCGTTCTCTCCCATCTGGGACATTTCGGAAACAGGGACACTCCCCTCCTCATCCTGCCAATCATACCCAATGAGCGTAGGCAGCAGCACCGCTCCAAACAACCCAACGGACACAATCCCCCCAAGCCACCAGTGCCGAGTAAACCGCCGCTCCCCCGCCACCCCCAAATGGCGCAGCAACATAATAGCAAACAGCACCAGCACCGAAATAGCCCCAACATACACCAGCACCTGTACAACAGCCAAAAACTCCGCCTCAAGCAGCAGATACAACGCCCCCACTCCAAAGAACGAACTGATAAGCCACAACGCAGCGTGGATAACATCCCGCGCCATCACCACCATCAGCGCAGCCCCAAGAATCAGCCCCGCGATAACCACAAACACAACCTGTACAATCAACTGCGGCATGCATAGCTCCTCGATAACATCAGGGTAACGTAACAGCACCAAACGTCTGATCTTCTACCAGATCGTCAATGTTTTTCTTGGAATGGTTGAGGTGTACCAAGAGCAGATAGGCAGCGACATTGATAACCAGCGTCACCCCAAAAGCAATCCCCCAACGTTGCCAGACCCCCATCGGCTCCATAAACCCCATCCCCTGCGCTGCCCCCCACTGCGTAAACGCGACCCACAAAGACGCGCTCACCACATTCACCAGCGACAGCGGGATGAGAAACTTCCACCCAAAGCCCATCAACTGATCAATGCGAAGGCGGGGATACGCCCCGCGTATCCACACCATCACAAAGAAAAAGAAATAGCTTTTTGCCAACAGATAGACAACCCCCAGGATACCCGCCGGGATATACCACCCCTGGTCAAGCAGAAAGCCCACCCCAGGACCCTGCCACCCCCCAAAGAAGAGCGTTGCCGTAATTGCACACAGCAGAAAGTTGAGCACATACTGCGCCAGATAGAACAACCCAAACTTCATCCCGCTATATTCCGTCATCTGCCCCGCCACAATCTCCGAATCCGCTTCAGGAATATCAAACGGAGTCCGTTCCCCCTCTGCCAGCGCAGCGATAAAGAAGCCAATAAACGCCACAAAACCAACGGGGGTAAAGAGAAACCAGCCAAGCCCAAAATCCGGGATAGACGCAACATCGTTGACATTCACAAAAATGCCCGCTTGCAAGTCAATAAGCGTAACCAGCGACATACTGCCCGTCATAATCACCAGCGCAAGGATACTCAACACCGCTGGTATCTCATACGACACCATCTGCGCCGCCGCTCGCATCCCCCCAAGTAGGGAAAACTTATTATTACTCCCCCACCCCGCCATCAGCAACCCAACCGCACTAATAGACGACACCGCAAAGAAGAACAGCAAACTGCTTTCCATATCCACCGGAGCCATCCCCGGTCCCCAGGGCAACACCGCCACCATCAGCAACACCGGCACCACCACCACCGCAGGCGCGAGCAGGTGAACCGCCTTATCAGCGGCAGCGGGGACAATATCCTCTTTGGTAAACATCTTCACCGCATCAGCGATAGGCTGAAACAGCCCCGCTGGACCTACGCGGTTAGGACCGAGGCGGTCTTGCATACGAGCAATAATACGCCGTTCCAGGTAGGTAAAGACCAGCATCTGGAGCGGCGCAACGACAAACAGGATCATTGCAATAATCGTATGCCGCGCCCAGAGCACCCCCCAGTCTGGCAACCCAAGCCCAAACATCGTATTGATCTGTTCAATAAAATCATACATAAGCTATGGTATCCCAAGAAACGCTACAACAAACCCCGTTTCTTCAAATTATTGACCCGTATAGACCGCAACTTCTCGACAGTCTCCTCTTTCATCTTCGTATTTGCAGGCACCCCACCCATAATATTGTCAGGACCAAAGGGCAGATCACCCGTACTATCCGTTGGGGCAGCTTGCGTTGGTGCTTCGCTCCCCTCGCCCGTTACGGGAGCGGGTGAAGCAACTGGAGGTTCCTCCCCACGTTTAGCAGCATTCGCAGCCCGTATCGCTTCCAACTTCGCCTTCTTCTCATCCGACATACTCTTGCCACTCGCAGCAGGTTTCGCAGCGGGTGCAGCAGCTTTCGCAGCGGGTGCAGGGGAAGCGGGTAAAGCGGGGGCAGCAGGTGCAGCCTTCGCCGGTTTGGGATTATCCAGAAACGCCTGAGCAATACCAATCGTATCAACCCGCCGTTTCTTGCTACCATCCAGCTTCTTATACGCATTTGCCTTCGCCTGCTCCCACATATCTGGCTTAATCGCCTGGTAGTAAGAAACAGGACGCATCAACCCCTGCTTATGCACCGTCAACGAAGGATGATCCCACGTAGACAGTTCATAGACATGATCCATCTTAATAGAGTCAAAAGGGCAGACCTCTTCACAAAGTCCACAGCTCATACAAGCGTCATACTCAATAATAAACTCTGTCACCGCCGGCAGCGGCTTCCCCGTCTCTGGATGGCGAGCCTGCGTCATATGGATAACCTGTGGCGGACAGATACGCTCACACTGGAAACACGAGGTACACAATTCATGCCCCGTCTCATCATCATAGAGCAGAATAGGCATATTGCGATAGGCTTCAGGCAGCGCGAGGCGTTCTTCGGGATACTGCACAGTAAAGATGCCATCAATATCGCTCATCTTTTCCAGCTTTTTCGTCCAGGACTTGCTCCAGTGGCTCCAAATAACCCCCAAGCCCTTGACCAACCCTTGACCGAGGCGGTTTTTACCTGCCCCGCGGTCTACCTCAACAATATTTCCGTGTTCTATCTCTATAGCCATACCGAAACCTCTTTATACCAGTCTTTAGGTCTGTATACCAGTCTTTAGGTCTGTTTTACCGGTCTACCTCACCAAGCACAATATCAATGCTGCCAAGAATAACGACCACATCAGCGACCTTATAGCCACGGCACATATCTGCCAGCGGGGTCAGGTTGATGAACGAAGGCGCACGCACCTTGTAGCGGTAGGGGCGGTCTGTCCCATCACTCACTAGGTAAAAGCCCAATTCCCCCTTTGGCGACTCGATTCGTCCATAGGCATCACCCACCGGCGGCTTCATATTCTGCTTCGCCTTCGGGTTGATATGCCCACCGGATGCATCGGGGAGTTGCTCAAGGGCTTGCTCCAGAATACGGTAGCTCTGGCGTATCTCCTCCACGCGCACGAGGAAGCGGTCATACACATCGCCCACCACGCCAATAGGCACATCAAAATCAAAGCGGTTATAGACGCTGTAGGGTTCCGCCTTGCGTATGTCATAGGGTACACCGCTGGCACGCAGCATCGGTCCCGTCACGCTATACGACAACGCCACCTCTTTGGGCAATATTCCCACCCCTTCAGAGCGTATCAGCAATATCTCGTTGTCACGGAGCAGTGTTTCCAGTTCCTCAAGGTAGCGGGGCATAGCCTGCATCAGTTCGCGCAAGCGGGGGATAAAATCCGGCGTGAGGTCGCGTAATACGCCGCCAAATCTAAAGTAGTTACACATCATCCGAGAGCCGCTAACGGTTTCGAAGAGGTCAACGATTTTTTCGCGTTCCCGAATACCAAACGCCAGCGGGGTTTGCCATGCCCCCATATCATTGATCAAGAAGCCCAATGCCCCGGCGTGGTTGAGGATGCGGGTTAGCTCTACCATAATGACGCGGATGTACTCTGCCCGTTCTGGCACCTCAATACCTGCCAACTTTTCTACCGCCAGTGCGTAGGCGTGGTTGTTCGCCATAGAGTTAAAATAGTCTAGGCGGTCTGTATAGGGCATATTCTGGAGGTAGGTATTCGCCTCAGCGATCTGCTCGTGGTTGCGGTGCAGATAGCCAAAGTAGGGTACCAGATTGGTTATCGTTTCCCCATTCACCGTCACAAGCATACGGAAAACTCCGTGGGTTGAGGGGTGCTGTGGACCAATATTTATCTGGAGTTCTTGCGTTTTCAGCATGATACGAGCGGTTTCTTACCTTCTCTATAGCGAAACAAGGTCACAGGAAAGCGTGATGGGCGAACAACCTCACCGTCATTATCAAGCGTCATATCCTCAAGGTGCTGATAGGAGAGCACTGCCCCTTCAATATTTGGGTAATTATCCTTGACCGCATGCGAGAGGTGTTGGGCTATATGGCGAGCCAAACTCATCTCATCGCTAGTATCTGCGGCACTGATAGGCAGCCCAATGTTGGCAAATTCCTCTGGATGGCGGTGCTTAAACGTAATGGCAATCTGATAAGAGGTTAAAAATGGTCTCCCTAGATGGTGTGTTCCCTCAAAGTAGGGTATTTCTGAGAGTATTCTAATAATCTTGTCTACAAATTCCTGGTTGTACCCGGTGGTCTTCATACGTTGTAAGTTCAAACTCCATAGGATTATTCAGGTAGGTACTTGTCGCCCTGTTTTGGAAAGTCTTTTCGCATAGGATGCCCTTCAAACTCTTCCCACATATAGATGCGCTGAAGGTTCGGGTGTCCATCAAAGATAACCCCAAAGAGGTCATAGCCCTCGCGCTCGTGGAAGTTTGCCCCTTCCCAGATGGGGGTCAGAGCAGGCACATGCGGGTTGTCCCGCGGCACACGCACCTTGAGCACCAAGCTGCCGCCACCTTCCGGGTGGTAGAAGCGATAGACCAATTCCAACAACCCATCGTCTAGGTAATCTATCACCGCGATGTCGGAGAGGTAGGCATAGCCAAGCGTATCGCGCATATACACCGCCACGTCAAGCAACCGTCCCGCTACGATAACGGTATCCTCCGTTGTCAAGAAGTCTGGTTTCTTGGCAGCATGCTTGCCCTTTGCGGGGGCTTCCTCTGCTGCTGGCTCTGGTGCCGTTGCCAGCGTGGGGGGCGGAGCTATCACCCCAGGCAGGTCGCGCTCAAGCCGTTCTCGAAGGTTTTCCGCACTAATAGATGGCATACCTCTGCTCACGTTGATTTCTTCATCTTGAGATCATCAAATTCAATCTCTGGCGATACTCCTACGGCTTTGTTTGGCTGTTCTACCTTGACCGTTGGATCGCAGATGGGACACATACGCTCTACTTCGGGATGCTCTAGCATACCCTCGCGCTGCTCGCCTTGATGGGGCGAGGTGTAAGGGCTAATGAGTGGCAGCCCACCCACTTGATCTATGGTGTTGCCGTCTAGTTCTAGCCCATCTTTGCCATAGGTCGGCACCGGGAAGTCCTCCATTTGGGGACGGTTGCCCTTGCCATACCAGCGCACCTTGCCGAGCTTTTGCTGGTCTATCTCCTCTTGCAAGACGATCAGCGCATGCAGCAAGGCTTCGGGGCGTGGGGGGCATCCAGGCACATACACATCTACGGGTACCAGCAGGTCTACCCCACGCAACACATTGTAGCCATCACGGAAGGGACCGCCAGAGGTGGCGCATGCCCCCATAGAGATGACGTAGCGGGGTTCTGCCATTTGGTTGTAGAGACGCACAACTTGCGGTGCCATCTTCTTGGTGACGGTGCCAGCAACGAGCATCAAATCGGCTTGGCGGGGGGTGGCACGGAAAAGTTCTGCCCCAAAGCGGGAAACATCATAGCGGCTCAACCCCCATGCCATCATCTCGATAGCACAACATGCCAACCCAAACGACATGGGCCATATGGATGATCGTCTCCCCCAGTTGTAAAATCGGTTGACGGTGGAAAGGAAGATACCTTGTTTCTCTAACCCTTCCTGGATTTCGTCTGCCATTGCTTACCTTCTATATCCTGTACTTTGCTCTGGTTTGCTTTGGTTACTTAGACCCACTCCAGCGCTCCCTTACGCCATGCATAGGCTAATCCATAGACCAAAATGAGCATGAAAATGAGCATCTCAATGAGGGCAAAAAGTCCTAGTTGATTATAGGCAACTGCCCACGGGTAGAGAAAGATTACTTCAATATCAAAGATGAGAAATGCTAGGGCATAGAGATAATACTGGATTTTGAATTGCACCCAGATGTCGCCGACAGCTTCTAGCCCACACTCATAGGTGGTTTGCTTGATCGGTGTAGGGCGTTTGGGGCGCAAGAAGGATGCCATCACCAATACGATGATGGGCATACTCAGTCCGAAGATCAAGAAGATACCAATAAAGGCATATGTAGCTAACATGAATTTGCCTTCACCTTTGAGACGCTTCTATCCACAGCTTGCTGCACTGCACGTTTGCAGGATCGTTGGCAAGTATAGCATAGGTTTGGGTTATTGCCAAACCGGACAAAATCTTACATAAATGTGTGCTTGCGTCCGAGATTGCTATTCCTCCCCTTGAAAGGATGGGGGATGCAAATGCCACGTTGCTATAACCCTGCTCACGCCTCCCCATCCTTGCTTTCCAAGAGATCATCCTGTTGTTGTCTGCCAACGTGCATAATCGCTTGACGTATATCAGTGTGGATAGGCGTACCTTGTACATCAATGCCTAGCTGTTTGATATTCTTAGCTAATCCTGATCCAGCATCAGCCAAGAGCGATTGGACATCAAATTCTCGCAAGAGCTTGGTTATCCGTAACAGGTGCTTGATAATGTCTGCATTAAGTTGATTGCTCGTACTGCTCATGTCAATAATGATATAGCGCGTTTCTGGATCTCCTACCCGTTGCCAGATTTCCTTGAGCACCTGTTGCAAATATGCATCACTATGATCATTATCATTGCTAATGAGCGACAGCAAAATGGATGCATCCCATATAGGTATAGCAGGGATTTGCATTTTCATCAGGCGGCGAACCAGCATCCGTTGATCATACAACGCCT
Source organism: uncultured Chloroflexaceae bacterium (assembly GCA_964410555.1). GTDB lineage: Bacteria > Chloroflexota > Chloroflexia > Chloroflexales > Chloroflexaceae > JAAUSY01. The sequence goes on from CAYPHM010000046.1 coordinate 23,110, forward strand.
GTTGCAAGAGGCGGTTTTGCTGCCGCAACTGTCGTTGGGCTTGCGCCAACTCAGAAGTCAGATCATCCATAGAATATTGCATCGTTCTGAGTTCTTCAGCCTGCGTACTGGCGAAGATGACCATATGATCTCCCTCGGTATACCCTCGCACGGTTGCTATCACATAATCCGTTGGGGTACCTATAATCAGTTCCCAGGGAGGAGTGGGGCTTTGCATTGTGGCATGGCGAACTTCTTGCAAAAAATGCTCCCCCTTACGGTTCTCACCAAAGGGGAGAAATGATAAAAAATGTTTTCCCTCTATTGGCTCAATACTCCAACGTTGTATCGTAGGGTCAGCATAGAGGAGGTACCCGGTATGGGTACAGGAGAAAATGAGTGTAGTCATCACTGATTCTATTGTACCATGAGGCTAGGCAAGGCGTACAATTATTGTGAATTGCAAGAAAGTTGCATGATGCACCTACTCATCCCAACGGATGGTTTCCCGCCCGGCAATGTGGGCGGCGCAGCATGGAGTACCCACACCCTCGCCCATGCGCTCCATCAACGCGGTCACAAGGTCCATGTCGTGGTGCCTGTGGAGAACTGGACACCAACAAACTCACACGGCACCGAAGAATTATCTTCCGATAACGGCATCGCTGTGCTCCGGTGGGGGTATACTGCATCACGTATCCCCTTTGTTCGCAACCGTGATCGCCATGAGCGGCTGTGGGGGCGATTGGCTAAGGTGTTGGTTGCCCAGGGGCAGCATATGGGGGGCAGGCTGATTATCCACGCGCAGCATGTGCAAACCACCCCTGCGGCAGTGTTGGCGGCACGGCAGTTAGGCGTACCAGTAGTCGCCACCATCCGCGATCATTGGGCATGGCACTATTTCGCTACCGGCTTACACGGAGACCGCTTCCCCTATGCTCCCCCCAACGCTTCCCCTTCTGTGGCTTGGGCAGCTATTGCTACTGACCTCATTGGACGGTTTGGGGTAATCAAGGGACTATTGGCATTGCCAGCATTGCCCTACATAGCACGGCATGTCCAGCGACGGGCAGCATTTTTGGCGCAGGCTGATGCGGTGATAGCCGTGAGCCACTATATCGCTGCCCGCTTGTCCCCTATCGTTTCCCCATCCCGGCTGCATGTTGTGCCAAACATGGTAGACATTCCCCTGGTTGAGCAGATTATCGCTACCCCTCCCTCGCATGATGTTGGGGAGTCCTTTTTGCTGTTTGTGGGCAAGCTCGAACGCAACAAGGGGGCAGCGATGTTGGTTGATATTTTCACCGCCGCCCGCGATATAGTGGGCAATTCCCGCTCCCCACTTAATTCCTGTACGTTGGTGATTGTGGGAAGCGGCTCACTCCAAGAGGAGATTACCGCCAAGCTACACGCGCTAGGGATACGGGTATCCTGTCTTTCGTGGGTGGATCACGATGATGTGCTGCGATTGATGCACCGTTGCTCGCTGCTGCTGTTCCCTTCAGTATGGGGGGAACCGTTGAGTCGGGTGTTACTTGAAGCGGGGGCAGTTGGTGCGCCAATGCTCGCTATGCCGACAGGTGGCACATCAGACATCATTACCAATGGGGAACATGGGATACTGGAAGGTACCGTTGAATCGTTTGCGCTACGCATGCTGGACATGATGCTAGACTACCCTTTGCGACAAACGTTGAGCAAGCAAGCTCGCCAGCATATCGCGCAACGGTTTGGGGTTGAGCATGTTGTCAAGCAGGTAGAGACAGTGTATGAGCGGCTGTTGGGGGACTGTCAAGGGTACTGTTAGTGCTTTTCCCCTGCCCCCTCTCCCGACACCCTCTCCCCCCTACCGCCACTCCCGACACCCTCTCCCCCCTGCCCCCGCTCCCATAAAGGTCGAGGGGGAGCCGCTACCTGCCCGGTTCCCCTTCTCCCCTCGGTGGGGGAAGGGGTTAGGGGATGGGGGGCAAGTCCACCCGAAATCGAATAAAGTATACGGTTCTTTACCACAAAAGCTGCAGCAGCACATATCCCCAACGTTAGAAAAGAAGAATCATCGGTTTCTTCTCGATAGGTATTGAGAAAATCATCACGTTCTTACTTTCACAAAGATAAACCATTTCTTAACGTTATCAAGATAGACTTACTATAGCTTGTAAAGCGTTCAAAATATTAGACTAGGGTATTGACTTTCGTAAATACATAGGGTATAGTGGTATGAGAAAAGATACAAATGAAAAAGGTGCAAGTGTTATCTCATACATCGGTAAAAATTGTCTATTTAACATCTTTTTAACAAAAATTTCACAATGTTTTACCATTTCTTGCTGTTTGCTTGAAAATTTGGTTGTAACGAAGCGATAGGAGGGGGAGATGATTATGACTGCAAGCTACCGAAAAACACACGAGCTACTGGAGACCCACAAGTCTCTATCCAACCAACTCACATCCCTAGATACCCGGCTTATAAACCTGCATATGCGTATGGTCTGCAATCGCTGTGTCAACCGCCGGCGGGGGTGGAACAATACCTGCGTCAAGCCAGGGGAATGTACGATGCAGCGGGAGTCGCTGCAAACGGCGAATCTTGCCTAGCGGGGGGATATTGTGCTCTCCCCTAACTTCCCGACACCTGCGCCCACACATCTGGCAAGGTCTGCTCCACATACTCGTAAGCATCTACCGTCTGCCGCACCAACTCCGCAATCTCCCCCGGCGATGCCGTCTTTGCCAAGTCCTCAATCTGCTTGCAGCAAGCAGACAACTGAATAGCCCCCAACTGAGCACTCATAGACTTGAGCGAGTGGGCAGTACGAGCAAGTAGCTCGCGCTTGGGCATATCTGCCCCATTTTGCATCTCCTGGAGCCGTGCTACATGCGCGGGAGCATCCGTAAAGAAAATGGTGATAAGCTCCTCTATCGCCTGTTCATTGTGCATAATGTGCAAAAGCGTCTGGAGTGCCAGTGGGTCTATCCGATCCGCCGCTTTTCCAGCATGGGCTGCCTGTTGGGGTCGCTCTGCTTGAGGCTGCTCCTCTGCCAAAACCACAGTCTGTTCCCCTGTGACCTTTTGCAATGCCGCTACCAAATCCTCCATTTTTACCGGCTTACTGACATATGCATCCATCCCGACATTGAGCAAATGCTCTTGTACCCCCTGCATAGCGTGGGCAGTGATGGCAATAATATAGGGCTGTTTTTCGGGGGGAAACTGGTTGCGAATAGCCATCGTTGCCTCTATGCCGTCCATCTCTGGCATCTGCACATCCATCAAGATAAGATCATACCGCTGATGTTTCAATGCCTTAATCACCTCTAGCCCATTCCACGCCCGGTCTGCTTGATAGCCGATTTTTTCTAACATGCCAAGCGTGACCTTTTGATTGATCGCGTTGTCCTCTGCCAATAGGATGCGTAAGGGGCGTGTCTTACCCATCGTGCGATCTATCGTATCCCACACCAATGATCGGCTGAGCGTTGTGGAGTGGGTAGTGATGGGGGGGAGCGAATCAGACGAAGAGAAGAGGGTCGCAAACAGCGTGTGCAACATAGCAGGACAAACCGGCTTCATCAGAAACGCTGTCACATGTTCGGGATCAAGTTCTCTATCCGTATGGGGCAGTGGCATTCTTCGGAGAATAGCCATACGGGTACGCACATTGGTACAGACAATAATGGGCAATTGTTGACAAGAAGCGAGGTTTCGTATCTTGCTAATCAGTTGGACATGCTGTTCAGTATGCGGGTTTATATCGAAAACTACAGCATCAAAGGTCTGCCCTTGTTGTATCCATTCAAGAATCTGTTCATCGGATTCTGAGGTAAAGGGAACTATGCCCCATGTAAGTATATACTGCTTGAGCAGGATACAATTTGTTGTTTCTTGACTGACAATGAGTAATCTTTTGTCCTGAAACATGGGCAGGGGTTCTAGCAGAACTTCCATCGGTGGCGTATCTACCGGTATATGAGTTTGCGCGGTATCTACAGGAAATATACCCGTCACATGGAACGTTGATCCTACCCCCGGCTGGCTCTCTGCCCAGATAGCCCCGCCCATCATTTCAGCAAAACGTTTGCTAATCACCAAGCCTAGCCCTGATCCCCCATACTTGCGGGTCGTTGAGGGGTCGCCCTGGCTAAACGACTTAAACAGGTTTCGCATATGTTCAGGGGTAATACCAATGCCGGTATCGCGCACCTGGATATGGAGCATCACCCGCGATTGGTCATCTGATGGTTCACAACTTGCTCCCCCGTCTACGTCATCTGGACCGACCTCCTCGCTGGTCACAGCCACCACAACCTCGCCTTGCTCGGTAAACTTTACCGCATTACTCAGCAAATTAACGAGAATCTGGCGCAGACGGGTGCTATCACCAATCAGCATCAGCGGGGTATGGGAGTCTACCATACAGGCAAGTTCTAGCCCCTTCTCCTCGGCTTTCGTCATAATCAATTCCAGCGATTCCTCCAAACAATCGCGTAGGTTAAAGGGATGTTGCTCAAGTTCAATCCGTCCCGCTTCGATCTTGGAAAAATCCAAAATGTCATTGATGAGCGTGAGCAAGGTATCGCTGCTGATACGGACAGTCTCTACATACTCTTGCTGTTCTGCATCGAGGTTGGTATCGAGCAACAGACTGGTTAGCCCAATAATCGCATTCATCGGGGTGCGTATCTCATGGCTCATATTTGCCAGAAATTCCGTCTTCATCCGATTGGCAGACTCTGCCGCAAGCCGGGCTTGGTGTTGGGCTTCTTCTCCCTTTTGTCGCTCGGTGATGTCCAGAGAGACATCAATTACGCCGTTAATCTCGCCATGTTCATCATAGACCGGCGAACACCGTTTATCAAACGTCATATCGCCCACCTGAATGACGGTAGCAACATCTTCACCCTGCAAAGCCCGTTGCATAGGTTCTAGCGTTTGGGGTTCATGGCTATACATATCAAAGATGTTTTTGCCCACATTGCGCCCTGGGGCACTGCCAACGGCAGACAAACCTTTGCCATCTGCCAGCGTGATTATCCCCGCTTTATCTATAGCACAGAGCACCAATGGCGCATTGGAAATAATCGTCTTGAGCAACCGCTGATTCTGGCGAAGGGCAGCCTCTGTATGGGCGCGTTGTATGGCAATAGCAAACAGGGATGCGAGATGCTCAATGAGTATCTGGTCGCGTGAGGTATAGTCTTGTGGAGCATTCATGACGACAAGATACCCGTCAATATCTGGGGCTATACACGCCGGGGCAGCCAAGAGCCGCACAAGGGGCAAATTTCCTTGTTGAATCTGATTTCCTATGGCATGGGTATGGGGGCTGTTTGTTCGCACTATAGCCTGCTGTTCCCATAAGACCGCAGGCAATGTCCCAAACGTTTGGGTGATGACTGCCTGGTCTGGCGAGAGCAACAATTCATGGTTTTTATCCTTGAAAGCATGAAAAATGGGAGTACCCGTGTGGATGTCTTTGGAAACAATATAGCCAGCGGTACTGCTGGTCAGCGTAAGCAAGGTTTGCAAGATTTCTGCAGCATTGGCTACCAATGAAGATTGTAACAAAAGACGTTGGGCAAGCTGCGCCACGGTAGAATCCACCTGCGCCTGCCAAGCCAGCAGGTCTTCGGTCTGCTTGCGCCGAGTGACATCACGCGAAACAGCGATGATCTCTTGGATAGACCTTGTGTTGGAGTTACGAATAGTTTTGCAAGTGGTCTCAAACCAAATGTAATGTCCTTCTTTGTGGCGGATACGATAGCTGGTAGAAAATACATCGGTCTGGTTTGATACGGCACCATGAGTTACGCGCACAATCGAAATATCTTCGGGGTGGACAAAGCTATAGGCACTACACCCAACCATCTCTTGGGGAATATAGCCAAGCAGATTTTTGCATGACGGGGAAACATAGGTATAACTACCATCGGGGGCATGGCGCGAGATCATATCGGTGAGATTGTCTGCCATCAAGCGATAGCGGGCTTCGCTTTCACGCAGGGCTTCCTCAGCGCGTTTTTGTTGGGTAATGTCCCGCGATAGGCCTTCAACCGCTATCAACCTGTCGTCATCGTCAAAGATAGACCAAAGCCGTTGCTCAATCCAAACTTCTGAACCGTCTTTGTGGAGCAGGCAAATAATCAGCGGTTCATTCTGGGTGTGGAGGGCGCGGCGTTGTGGGGCAAACACCGGGCGAATGGTAGGATGGGCTATCTTGAGCAGCATATCAGGGTCGGCATAGAACTCTTCGGGGGTATAGCCGGTAATGGCGGTGATAGCCGGGCTGATGTATTCATAGCAGCGCGTGGGAATAAACCGATAACGGTAGATAATATCCGGGGCATTGTCCATCAACATCCGAAACCGCTCTTCACTTTGGCGCAGGGCTTTCTCGGCTTTCTCCCGTTGGGTAAGTTCTTCGAGCAAGCGAGCTGTCACCTGTTGGAGCATGCGAGTCCGTTCATCTACCTGATGCGCTAGGGCTTGCTCCATATCCTTTTGCGAGGTAATGTCCCGAAAAGTCGTAAGGTGGGCTGGGGCATCTTCCCAGAAAATATCTACCACGCGCATTTCAGCAGTAATCATTGAGCCGTCACTCGTATGCAGCTCTACCTCTGTTTTATCCCCTTCAATGACGGGAATACCAATAGACTGTCCAACCAGTTCATCTGGGGTTTTGCCAAAGAGGTTTGCGGCAGCAGGATTGGCATAGCAGACTATCCCTTGACTATCTACGACCATAGCATCGGTGTGATATTCAATGAGCAACCGATAGCGTAGTTCACTTTCCAGTAGTGCGTCCTCCATCTGTTGTTCTTGGGTAATATCGCGGGCTATCCACACCACGCTGGTTTCGGAGAGGGGGGAAACAATCGCCCGGAAACGGTAGGTATCGCGGTCAATCGGCAACGTATAATCTATGGTCATCGGGTGGTTGCTTTTGTGTACCCGCTGGATACAATCCAAGAAGATGTCGGCTTGGTCTGGGGGTAACACTTCGTGCAAGGTTTTGCCGAGCAAGTCGGACGCAGGTTGATACAAGAGATGCGGGTTGGTGATAGGGATTTCCAGATAACGCCCTGTGGTATCAAGCACTAGGATGATGCTCTGCATAGCTTCAAACAGGGTTTGCAAGTGGGTTTCTTGCTGAACTGATGTGGTGGGGGATACCCCTATTTTTTGCTCTAGTTCAGCAATGCGTTGGCGCATTTGGGAATGTTCTGCAAGAAGTTTTTGGTAAGAGATGTTGTGCTTTGTCATGTTGAAGCTCTATCATTTGGAATGATCTCTCCATGGTGAGAGATGGTTCAGAAAAAATCAGGTTGGTATTTTTGCTTGTGTGAAGTATAGCACAAAATGAGGTATTGTGACGGGGGGGCTATGAAGCGCAAGGGCTACGTCAACGTCCAATTTGCCCCCCATCCCTCGCCATGGGATGGTAGGGCTTTTGTATTGAAGGGAGAAAGAACTATGACAGACACCACACACCTAGCGACCCTGCTAGAAGAGTATGACGAAACCATCAGCATCATGGAAAACGCCGGTTTTGAGTATGCCGATATGCAGGCAATGGAAAGCCAGCGTATGGTGTTGCATGATATGATTATTGAAGAGGTCAAGCGGCTAGGGTACACCGTAAGGTCACGAAAGGATGCACTATGGATTGCACGGCATATCACAAGCTGACTGGACAAGAGATAGCGAGGATGATTTCCGATGGGGTGCTTTGCCCATACCCACAACCCGCGTACAAACCACACGACTACAACGCGGATGCTATTGAGAAGGTAGCAGACATGTCACCTGAACAACGTAGGGAATGGCTGCGGCAAGCACGGGAGAAACGTTTAGCATTGCAAGCGAAGGCTACGCAATAAGCAAGCCTAGCCCTACCCTCGCGGGTAGGGCTTTATTAGTGAAGGAGAAAGCAATGGCGAAGCGAAGGGGGAACGGTGAGGGTACTATCACCCTTGCCCCCTTGCCCCCTCTCCCCCTGCCCCCTCTCCCCCTGCCC
>CAYPHM010000047.1:0-30471 GCA_964410555.1 uncultured Chloroflexaceae bacterium
GGGGCAGGGGGGAGAGGGTTTCGCCCTATGGGAGCGGGGGCAGGGGGGAGAGGGTGTTCCGGGCAGCCCCCATCCCCTAGCCCCTTCCCCCACCGAGGGGAGAAGGGGTATTGTTGCCCCCCATCCCCTAGCCCCTTCCCCCACCGAGGGGAGAAGGGGAACCGTGCAGGTGGCGGCTCCCCCTCGCCCTTTATGGGAGCGGGGGCAGGGGGGAGAGGGTTTCGCCCTATGGGAGCGGGGGCAGGGGGGAGAGGGTTTCGCCCTATGGGAGCGGGGGTAGGGGGGAGAGATCAATATTCCCGCGTCCGAAGAATCCGACTGGGCAGACTTGACAGCAGATGAGCAAGCTGCCGCTGATCTTGGCTACGATCAAGAGATTTGGGACGAATGAATAACCCGTTAGGGTATTAGGAACCTGGGGAGTATCAGACAGTTATGGGGTGGGGGGCGTGATGCGCCCCATCCCGGCTACCACCCGCACATGGGGTTGGTGCAAGAAGGACTCCCGTAATTCTTCATCACCTATTGAGTCGGCAAGCGCGAGGACTATATCGCGGGCTTGATGGAGCAACTCCCCGGCTTCCTCCAGATTACCAGCGCATGCCTCCATATGACTGAGCAGGAAGAGGATTTGCCACAGCATACGACTTGAGCCAAGCGACTGGGCATCCTGTTGGGCTAGGTGAAGGGTACGGCGAGCTTCTGGGAGTTTGCCCAACCCTAGCAGCGCCTGGCTCTTGATATAGAACGCATCAGCACGAAATGGGCGTATCTGGTAGTCTTGCAGGTAGGCAAGTAAGCGGTCTGTCACCTCTATCACCCGTTCATAATCAAAGTTTGCCAGGGCTAACTCGGCATCAGCCAACGGTACATAGATGGGAGCCAACAGCATTTCATTGCGATCTTTGTAGGTCTGGTAGCTCTCCCGAATTGCCCGCTCTGCCTCAGCAAGATCCCCCTTGAGGATGAGCAACCGTGCCAACACTGCCATAGCCCACGAACGCAAAATGTTGTTGTGTTCCTCGGAACGCGCCCAAGCCACCTCTGCCATCACGATACCGTGGTCAATCTCGCCAAGTATGCCATACACCCACGCAAAATCGGCACGGGTGCCAACTTGCACCGTCAACTGTCCCACATGTTCGCCCTGGAAAATCGCCTCACTCATGACTTCAATTGCCTTGTCAAACTGCCCCCATTCTAGGTAGACATTCCCGACAATGAGGCGGCTATGTGCCAAACCGGAGCCGTTATCAATAGACTCACTAATACGGGCAGCCTCTTCGGAGCAGGCAATCGCTTGGTTATAGTTGCCTGCGAGAAAGTGACCAGCGGCGTAGTGGGAGAGATTCTCGCTCAACATGGGCAAATTGTCCAAGTTACGCCACATGATGCAGGCTTCCTCTAGCACCGCTTGGCTCCGTTCAAGTTGCCCACTGTTGCGATATGCCATAGACAGATCGTTGAGCGTAAACGCTACCTGCTCGCGCAGGTTGAAGGAGCGTGCCAGTGCCAGCGATTGCTCGCCATAAGAGACCGCTTGGTGCGAGTCTTCGCTGGTAAAAGTCTTGAGCAACATCAAATTCCAAAGAATCTTGGACTCAGCGATGCGGTCATCTAGCTTACGCGATAACGTTAGGGCTTGCTCCAACAATATCTCTCCCTGTTGGGGGTCAAAAGTCGGGTTGGGGGTAGAGCGCAAGGTTGCCAGAGCCATCAGTGCGGTGAGCTTCATTTCCTGGTCTTCTCGCTCCTCGGCGAGGGCTTCCATCTGCTCATAGTTGGCGAGAGCCTGTTCATATTCCGATTGCACCTCCAGAATACGCCCACACCGGCTGTACAGGTAGATGAAATGCTCATTGCGGGCTTGGTGCTGATGGGCTATGGCAAGGGCGCGGCTAAAATGGGCTATCGCTTCGGTGTTAGCGTAGAGACGGTAGGCTTCGTTGCCAGCCAACGTGTAATACTTCTGTGCCCGGGGGTCATCGGCTTGGTCAAAGTGTTTTGCCAGCAATGAGGCGAGTTCCTCTAGGCGATCTGGTGAATCATTGATATACCACTCGGCTACCGCTCGGTGGAGTTGTCGCCGTTGGGCGAAGGGTATCAGGTGATAGACGACCTCGTGGGTAATGGCATTCTTGAAGCGATAGCAAGGGATAGCATCCATCTCGTCATGCTGTAATAGCTCCATCCGCTCCAGCACCGCCAGATGCTCGTCAAGTTGGGGCTTTTCCTCAACTACCGGGTAGACATCGTGGAGTATCTGAAGATCAAACATATAGCCAATGACACTGGCGACTTTTAGGGTCAACTGTTGTGAGGGGGTGATGCGGTCTATACGACTGGTGATGACCCCGTGGGCAGTGTCTGGCAAGCTCAATGCTTGCAAATCACCGGCTTCTGGTGCCACCCAACAGACCCCATCCCGGATGATAATATCCCCCATATCACGCAAGGCATAGGTCAATTCTTCAATGAAGAAGGGATTACCCTGGGCGCGTTCATAGATAAGGTCTGTCACTGAATTTGGCGCACGCGCCACCCCAAGACGCTGACACACCAACGCATAAGCATCTTCGCGGGACATAGGCTCTAGCCGCATAGCGTGCGTGTCGGGAGCATAGACCAACCGGGTATAGGGGTCAGGCGGCGATTCGCCCAGTGGTCGGGTCGTGATTGTCACGAGCAGCGATGGGATATGCTGACTGACCGCAAGCAGCAGTGTCCAAGAAGCCGAGTCGATCCATTGCACATCTTCAATGATGATCAGGGTAGGAATACGCGAAAGCAACATGTAAAACAGATTGAGGAAAAAAGACCGTGTAGCTTCTGCAAGGGCTTGTCCAGACAGCGAGTTGGTGTAGCTACTCTCTGGCATATCAAGCGGGATAACAGCATTGAGCAAGGGAACCTTATCCAGCAGGTCTGGCTCGGCGGCAAAGAAGTTGAGCACCCGTTTTCGCCGCTCTTCTAGGTCCGTAACGCGCTCCATATCAAGCAACTGGAGGAAGACCCTGCGCCAAGCGTAGTAGGGAGTGGATAGCTCAACGGCATCACCTTCGCCATACAGCGTGAGGATACGCAAGGCAGCGGCATGCTCGCGCATGGAGTGGATGAGGCGCGATTTGCCAATACCGGCTTCGCCTTCTAGGATGAGCACCGAAGCATTGCCATGCCTGCTAAGGGTTGCCTTTCTGCGGCGTAGCTCTTGCAACAGCGAGGCAAGCATGGCTTGTTCTTCTACTCGCCCGATGATGGCATCCTGCGGGGGGATAACATGCTCTGCCAGTCCAAGCGGTTGATAGTTTACCACCGGTTCAGCCTTGCCCTTGACGGCTATTGGGGCATGTTCGTCAAAGATGATCCGGGGTTGTGCTGCTTGATAGGTTGCTGCATCACAGAGGATAGCATTAGATGTTGCCTGCATCAACCGTGCGGCAAGGTTTACAATGTCGCCCAGGATAGTATACTCTCGGCGTTGGTCATTGCCCAAGATGCCACAGAAAGCCCGCCCGGTTGTCACGCCAATAGAGCAACGAATAGCTACCTCTTGCATGGCTTTTAAGACTGCCATAGCCGCCTGCACCCCCCGGATAGCATCATCTTCGTGGGCTAATGGGGGTAGCCCAAACACCGCAATGAGGATTGCCCCTTTTTCGTCTAAACTCAGTTTGTTGACGCTGCCCTCGTAGCGATAGAGGGCGATTTGTATAGTGCGTATGCCGTGTTGTATTTCATTGAGAGAAAGATAGGAGTCCTGTATATCGGGAAGGTTGATAAAAAGGACGGTTATCATCCGCAACTCAGCCAACCAGTTTCCTTGTCCTGCTGCTAGACGGGTAAGGACGACATCGGGGATATAGGCACACAGGGCAGAATCCATAGAAGAGTTGAGGTGAAGCGGAAGGGGACACGCCGGCGGGGGGGAGGTGAGGATAGATTCCAGCAGCACACCGGTGGGAGCGGGGGGAGCATTGCCATTGGTTGTGCTAGTCATAGGGGACGGCATAATAGGCGTTCCCTGGCACCCATGCTGGATCAGTTCCCATGCTTCGGGGGAGAGGACAATCTGTCCAGGGTCAGCTTGTCGCTCTATCTGCATCAGCTGCATTACCGGTTTACCCGTCACCAACCACATCCAGCGTTCATAAACTCCCCCCACATGGATGATGCCGACATCCCCAATGGCAATACCTATCCGAACGTCGAGGTGGATAGGGGCAGAGAGCCGCTCTCCCCGGACCATAGCTTGCAAATTCAGACTACACTGCGCCGCACGTAAAGTGGCGAGCGCGAGATGGTCCCTATCTGTGGACCAGAGCGCAAGCAACGCATCTCCAGCAAATGTGACCACATCCCCGCCGAGGCTCGTTATCAAGGTAATCAGTTGGTCAAACTTCCTGTTGAGAAAGTCGCTTAATTCTTCGGCTCCCTCTGGACCTTGTTGGGCTAAATGCTCTGCCAACAGGGTAAATCCAGAGAGGTCAGCAAAGAGCATTGCCGCCGGGAACCGATCTTCCATTGGTTCGGTGAGGGGAGCGGGATTCTCCACTAACCGCCGTACTACCAGCGCCGGAACATAGCTGGCTTGGGTTTCGAGCAGATCAATATCAGCCATATGCCTTTCTTTGCATGGTATGCTGACGAGTTGACGTTAGGTGCTTAGACCGCTGGAATAAACTCCGTTGGTGATGTGAGCGAAGCAACAAAATGGACAATCAGGCGTATGGCATGCTCCACATCAGCCATATCTATCATCTCATTGGGGGTATGCAGGTAGCGCATCGGGATGGATAAAGACCCGGTGGCTACCCCATTCCGGGCTATGTGTATCACATCGGCATCTGAGCCGAGATAGCGTGACGATGGTTGGAGGCTGTAGGGGATATTCTCCCGCTCTGCCAAGTCCAACAATCGCTCATAGACCAGCGGGCTATTGGCAGAGCCACGCACCAAGACAACCCCTCTGCCCAGTTGCACATCACCATACTGCCGCTTTTCCACATCGGGGTGGTCTGTGGCATAGGTGGTGTCTACAACTAGCGCAACATGGGGGTTAAATTCAAAGGCTGCTACCGCTGCCCCCGCGGAGGTCGTTTCCTCGCGGGTTGTGGCTACCGCTGCAACACAGGCGGTTGGGCGGTTGTCGGCGAGGGTACGGAGAGCTTCTAGCACAATCCACGCCCCAATGCGGTTGTCTAAGCTGCGGCTAACGATACGGCGGTTAGGCATATCATAGATAGGCGCATCGAGTACCCCAACACTCCCGATGCGGATATACTCAAGGGCTTCAAAGCGGCTCTCTACCCCAATATCAATCCAGAGGTTTTTGTAGGAACTAGCAGTCGTCATCTCGTCATTGGACAGCAGATGGAGCGGTTTTTTGCCAATAACCCCAATGACCTCCCCCCGTTTGCCAATGAGCCGCACCCGTTGTCCAACCAATACCTGGGTATCCCACCCGCCGATGGGTTGAAAGAAGAGAAACCCATCACCATCGATATGGTGGATCATGACCCCAATTTCATCAATGTGTCCTGCCAGCAAGATGCGAGGCCCTGCGCTTTCAAGAATGGCTAGGCTATTGCCCTGAACATCGGTCTGGATACGATCTGCAAAGTGTTGGGCTTCTTGCCGCCAGAGCTTTGCTGCTGCTGCTTCATCGCCTGTGGGAGCAGGTGTTGCCAGCAGACGTTTCAGAAACGAGCTATTGTGCATGGTCATCCTTACTATTCCTCTGTTCCTCATTGGTACCAAACAGGTAGAGATTCTTTGCCAAGCTCACCCATGAGTTGGTTTAACCATTGGTATTGGAAGTCGTTTACACCGTTGGACCAGTTCTTTTGATGAGACTTCTTGTGCGCCATAGCGGATTGCCAACTGTCTTCGTGCTGCAGTGAGATCGTAGTGTGGTAGGCTTGGCTTATTCTGAAAACAAGAACGTGGTAAATCAATTTTTTGAGCCATTGCGTGTAATGCTTCAAGCCCTTGATTGCTTAAATCATCGGTCATCATATGACACCAGCAGCGGTGTCCATAGGGGCTATGGGTGTACGTCACAAGGCGGTCAATGAGAATGGTCATAGCTTTCCTGTTGCCGTGTTGATTATCATTTGGCATTACGTATATCCCAGGAGAGTACCTATTTGGTATTTCAGGCGATACCAACAACCTGTATGCATTATACCATGCCCGATTGTTCTTGTTGAACTTCTATGCTAGGTTTTACCGGGCAGCCCCCCATCCCCTGCCCCTTCCCCCACCGCGGGGAGCAGGGGAATCGTAGAGACGTAGCATGCACCGTCTCTACAAGCGGAGCGGGGGCAGAGGGGAGCGGGTTTGTTTGTCCCCCCTGCCCTCTAGCCCCTGTATACATCACATGGGGGAAGGGAGATGGGGATTATAGGGTTTTGTCAGCAAAACCCAAGCAAGATGTGGTAATATAGCTCAAGAACAAAATATGCGTAACACGTAAGGAGCGTATACCAATATGGGATTACTTGAAGGCAAAAAAGCGTTAATATTGGGCTTGGCAAATGACCATTCCATCGCGTGGGGGATCGCGCAAGCCCTGCATAGTGAAGGAGCAGAACTTGGGTTTACCTTCATCGGGGAAGTCCTAGAGAAGCGCGTGCGTCCGTTGGCAGAGAGCCTCAACGCAACGTTGATAGAACCGTGTGATGTGGGAAGTGATGAGCAGATAGACCACCTGATGGCACGAGTACGGGAGCAGTTTGGGCGAATTGATATATTGATTCACGCAGTCGCCTTTGCCCATCGTGACGAAATCAAGGGCGAATACCTCAATGTTACCCGTGAGGGGTTCCTGACGGCAATGGAAATTAGTGCCTATTCCCTCACCGCGTTGGTTAAATCTGCCGGTGACCTGTTGCAGCCGGGGGCTTCTGTGCTGACGCTGACCTATCATGGCTCACAGCAGGTTATACCAAACTATAATGTTATGGGGGTGGCTAAAGCGGCACTTGAGGCAAGTATGCGCTATCTCGCCGCAGACTTAGGACCTCGTGGTATTCGGGTCAACGCCATCAGTGCCGGTCCTATCCGCACGTTGGCGGCAGCGGGAATAGCCGGTTTTCGTACCCTGCACAAAGTGGTAGCCGAAGCCTCGCCCCTGCGCCGCAATGTAACAATTGACGATGTTGGCAATACTGCAGCATGGCTCTGTAGTGACCGTGCAGCAGGTATCACCGGCGAAATTGTCTATGTAGACTCCGGGTTTAATATCATTGGAGTGCATGTAGAAGACGAAAGTAGTTAATCGTATGCTATCTGGAAAATCAACACGCCTGTTGCTTGTTCGCCATGCGGAGTCTGAGGCAAATGCCCAGCAGATTATGCAGGGATGGAGTGACGCACCACTCTCGCGGCGGGGAGAGGAGCAAGCCCAACAACTTGCTCAATGGTTCCATGCCAATAATCCCGGCGCAGAAGCCCTCTTTGCCAGCCCGTTACAACGGGCATATCAGACGGCGCAGGCTGTTGGTGAATCGCTTGGATTGCCTGTTCAAGTTCGGTATGGCTTGCGCGAGCTTGGGCTAGGCAAATTGGAAGATGCAGATGAAGCGACCATGATAACGGCATTACAAGACCCGCATTTTGAACAGACCTATGGGGTAGAGACGCTGCCGGTGTTTTGTGAGCGGGTGCTTGGTACCCTGTATGGCATCATGACTATGCACGAAGGGGGCACGTTGATTGTCGTGGCGCATGGCGGCGTTGTGGGAGTGGTGTTGTCCTATTGGCTAGATCGTGATTTAAGCCGCACTTGGACCCACTACTATACCCACAACACCGCGGTTAATGAGTTGATCATCTCCCCGCAACAGGTAGAACTCCAGCAGTACAATGGCATTGATCATCTCGATGTGGCATGTGATAGCTATACCGATTGGAAGACCAGAAACCAGTAGAAGAAAAGGACAGTAGTAGCGTGTCTATCAAAGTAATTGTACACATTATGGGGGAAGACCCCGTACTAGCTGAAATGGAACAGGAGCCGCAAGTAACGGATTTGTTTATCCGTGTCACCCATGCGACTAGGACTGATGGGAAAGACCTATCCTATCTTACTGAAGGGGTTGAAGCAGTCATCTATCCCTGGCATCGTGTCACCTTCTTGGAAATCATGGGTGGTGAAGGCGAAGGCAGTAAGGTGATCGGTTTCTTCCGCTAACCACATAGCCAAAATGACGGTATACAGAAACCAGAAAGGGGTACAACAATGAAAACAACCTACTACCAGGGGGTGCTCCTGCTGCTTGTCGTGGGGGTGAGCCTCTGGTTTAGCCCCCAACCGGCTGCCGCATCGCCACAGGCAGTACAACCGCAGCATGGCGCACCCGGTACCTTGTTTGCTTTCTATGCGACTGGCTTTGCTGCTGAGGAATGGGTAACATATTGGGCAAACGACCCCACAGGGCGCGTCTACGAGGGGGGGACAGTACGGGTCAACCAATTCAACCGTGCCGATTGGACTTGGTCATCCCCATCTGATGCTGCCATTGGGCAGTGGTCTATGGTAGCATATGGGGTGGAGAGCGAGGTTGAGCGGGTCATCTTCTTTGATGTTGCCGAGGTGATGACGGGGCAGACCCCGGATATGCCCGCTGGTCAAGACTCGACCAGCTACGATAGCGCGGTATTTCCTGGCAAGGGCGCACCGGGGACACACTTTCGCCTTTTCGCCAGCGGCTTTACCAAGTACGAGCGGGTCATTTTCTTTGCTACTGACCCCAACGGCAACACGACAGAAATAGGCGCGTTTGGGACAAATGAGTTTGGGCGGGTAGACTGGACATGGAAGTCGCCGGCGGAGATGGCGTATGGGCAATGGACTATTGTTGCCCGTGGCGACAAGAGCCATGTAGAGCGGGTGATGAAGCTGACTATTCATGCGCCAGAGGATTATCCAGAGTTGGCAGAGCCGGTAGATAGCTATGATTGTGCGGTTACGCCGGGGCGTGGGACACCAGGCGAGACGTTCTACTTCTATGCCCGCAACTTTGACGAAGGCGAACGGGTAGACTATGAGATTATCGCACCGGATGGGACGGTCCACGCACAGGGCAGGTCGCATGCGGATTTTAGAACCCGTGTGGATTGGTTTTGGCGTTCGCCTGCCAATGCCATGCCAGGCATCTGGACATCCCGTGCTGTGGGCAGGATGAGCACGGTTGAGCGGATTGTCACTTTTGAACTCTATCGTATGGAGACGGGACCGCTTATCCCCTCGCAGCAGATACCGTATGATAGCGCAGTCCACCCTGCTCAGGCTTCTGCTGGCTCAGAGTTCGCCTTTTTTGCAACTGGCTATATTCACGAGGAGTATGTGACCTACCAGTGTATTGACCCAGATGGTGTGGTGCAGGTGAGCGGCAAGGTGAAGAGTAATGAGTTTGGACGAGCAGACTGGACTTGCAACACGCCATACAACGCAAAGACGGGCTACTGGACCAGTATTGCTACGGGCAAGCGTAGCGATGTG
This sequence comes from uncultured Chloroflexaceae bacterium, assembly GCA_964410555.1. GTDB lineage: Bacteria > Chloroflexota > Chloroflexia > Chloroflexales > Chloroflexaceae > JAAUSY01. The sequence continues at coordinate 9,506 of CAYPHM010000047.1, forward strand.
GAGCGGGTGTTGCACTTCTTGGTCACTCGCTAGAAATATAGATTATTCCCTCTCCCCCTTGCCCCCGCTCCCATAAAGGGCGAGGGGGAGCCGCACCCCTGCACGGTTCCCCTTCTCCCCTCGGTGGGGGAAGGGGCAGGGGATGGGGGCTGACCGAAGGGGTGGGACGCGGGGCTAGGGGATGGGAGCTGCCCGAAGGGGTGGGACGCGGGGCTAGGGGATGGGGGCTGCCCGATGAGACGGTGCATAACCAGATCTACAACCGAACCTACCCTTGTGAGGATGGGGGCTACCGGAACACCAGCACCCATTACATAGGGCTAAGGATAGGGGACAAAAAATGGTCTATCTTGCCCATTAACCGTTGAGTTTCACCTAGTGCGGTGATAATGCGTAGGTATTGCACAACCTCAGCCTCGGTGAGGGTATCCCCCTTGCGGTCATACAGCCACTTGTAGGCAGGACGATAGCTCCCTACCTGCATGTGCCAAGCATCGGCTGGTACCCCGGCGAAATACTGCTGGTTGTTGATGGTGACGGTTCCTTTGGCATTGCTCGTGGTTTCCATAGTGCTAGTATTTGATATAAAGTGTATGCAATCTACCCGATTGTCGCCAGCGATGGGATACGCTACGCCTGTGGTGAGAAGCACATGTGCCCCGCCCGCTCCCCCGATGCCGCCTGTTCCTGGCAACCGAAGCAAATGTAGGTCTACCAATGCTGCCCCATAGCCTACCAATGCCCAAAAAGATGCTGCGTCCGTTGGTAGAGGTAGAGGAATACGGGGAAAGCCAATCTTGAGTAATTCCGCGTAGCGGGTGCGATAGGTTGGGCTATGCAGCACCGCATAGCTATAGTGAAACACATCCTCGGGACCAACCGTGCTTTCCCCATCTCCCGCGCCATCATCCACAAACCTGCTCCCTGTTGCTTGGGCTATCTCCTTAACGCATGTTGGCGATAGGGTAGACTGGCGGTGATAGGCATGATCTGTAGTATACCGGTATAGGGGAAAGACAAAAGCCCCCTCGCGGGTCTTGATAGAAACCGCGTGGCTTTCGACTAGGGTGTCCGTACACCAGACATGGTGAAACCCCGTTGTTGCCTGCTGCCGACAGACAAGCAAGGCGATATTTTCGTGCTCCAACAATTGGCGCATGACTCTATACGCCGGGCGGCTGGTGAAGCCACCAGGGTCATAGTAGAGCCAACGTACATCAAATGGCCGGTAGAGACACCGCCGGATGTTCGCCGCGTCAAAGGTCGCTTGCTCTCGGCGTTTGAGCATGTTGTAGCTAGAACTATCTTCAATGCGGTATTTGGTACGAAAGTTTGGCGATAGACCAGCCGGAGAGAAGCATGTTTGCATCCGTGTTTCAAGCAGTTGATAGTCTCGATCAAAGACTAATGCATCTCTATCCGTTTTCATTGCCCCTTGGTGCAAAAGCCAGATAGAGGCTAGATCGGGATACTGTTCATATTCTGCTTGGACTTCCAGATTTTTTGGAACAAAAAAGTAGTACGGCGCAGCTGGCTGAAGTGCTGTCCAATCAGGGTGATGGGTTTCTGCCAAGTACTGATACTTCTCCGCACGCCTGCCCCAAACATCTGCCGACCAGACCCGCGCCGGTCCGCTGGCTCCCGTTCGCTTGACAAATAGCCCAATACAGACCCCCTGCCGAATGGGAAACACGTTTTCATCTGGAGAACCATCGGGGCATCGTTCTTGCCGTATATTACTGCCATGGAGGTTGAGGATAAAGATGTCGCTAAACGTCTCTATAAGCGACTGCCGTATACGGCGATGGGTGATGCCATCTAGGTAGGTATTGTTGGTGATAAATGCCAGAATGCCCGCCTCGCGCTGCTCAATAGCCCACTGCCCCAACCGCAGGAACTTTATATAGTCATCGTCAAGATTGAGTTTTTGCTCATGCACTCCCTGCTTGTAGTCTGCAAGCAAGGTGTGAATCCAGGCGTTCTTGTTTTGCTTGCCATAGTTGGAGTAAGGGGGATTACCTATGATGACAAGCACGGGTTTGTCTAGCCCTAATGCAGACTGTGGCAACGTGTCCGTGAGTGCATTGGTCAGATAGACCCGAATAGGTTGCTTAGGTTGCTTATCGCGTAAACGATACCCGCAACGCGCCAGCACATGGGCAAGGTTCAGGTGGGCTATGGTATAGGGGACCATCAGTAATTCTGTCCCACACATACGCGGTAATAGTTGCTCTAGTATGGAGCAACTATCCCCAGGTTTAGCCGCTCTATGACGCAACGGTTGGTCTACCTGCTGCACCATCTTGGCAAGGAATGTACCGGTACCTGTAGCAGGGTCAAGGATGTGAACCCGTCCATCGGCAAATCCCGCGTCTATATGGAGCATAGTTTTGAGCAACTGATCTACCGTATGGACCATATAGTCGCATATGGGGCTAGGCGTATAGTAAACGCCATGCTGTTCACGCTGTGCGGGGTTGTATGCAGCAAGGAATAGCTCATAGAAGTGGGTAATGGGTTCATGGTGCCTTGTGGCTTTATCTGCCTGGGCTATGACGTGGGATATATCTGTTGCTGCAAGCAAGGCGACTATCTCTGTGACTATCTCTGTGACTATCTCTGTGACTATCTCTGCCACATCATCTGAACCATCGGGGGGGGGGGTAGCCAGTTCGCGCAAGAACTGCGGCAAAAGGGGTATAGTCGTAGGGAGACCATCGCATGCTCGTGGGATGGTGAAGGGGTCTTCAGGGGCTATGACCCGTGCGGCAAAAAGGGTATAGGTAATAATCTGGGCATACACATCGGCAAAATCGGGGTCTATAAGCCCTGGTACAAGGTTTTTGCAGAGGGTATTGCGGTGTGCAAGGATGAGGGGGGATGGGGGGACACTTGCTAGGGCTTGGGTTGTGGCAGCAGAGAGTTTATGGGCTAGGTGTGCCATATGGTGGGCTAGGCTGGTTGGCGTTTGGGGGTTAGGCATTGCCCACCCGCGCAATGACAATCGTCAGGTCGTCGGCTGGCTCCATATTGCCCATAAAGCTGGTGACTTCCCGCACGAGATAGGCAACCATATAGGCAGACCGCGCCGATGGAGCTTGGGCTAAAAGCTGCTCCAACCGATCAAAGCCAAACATCTCGCCATCGCTATTTTTCGCTTCAACTACCCCATCACTCACGAGGATGACCATATCCCCAAACGACAGGGTAAGGGTTTCCTGTGCATAGCCGTTTTTCTCTCCGTGGTTTTGTCCAAGCGCAAATCCGCCAATCTCTAGGGTATCTAGCTCGCCTTCTTGACGACGAACGTAGGGGGAAATACAGCCGGCATTGAGCAAGGTCACGGTAAGATCACCACTTTTGCTATGGGCAAATTCAGCATAGGAGAGCGCACAGTTTTGTTGACGAGTGCTGGTGTAGTGCGAAATAGCTGTGTCCAGCCAAACCATCCGCTCAGTTGGGGTGAATTGCTGGGCAAACGATGCATCTAATTGCGTCAAGCAGACGACCATCAGCAGTGCCGCTGCGACCCCCTTGCCCGACACATCCCCCACGAGCATGGCAAAATGACCGACCCCACACTCGTAGTAGCGGTAGAAATCGCCTCCCACTTCATAGGCTGCCATCGTATAGCACGCTACATCGAGCAAGCCCCACTGGATATGGGTATCTGGCAGCAACCCCCGCTGGATTTCGCGGGCGAGGGCAAGGTCTTCTTCCATGCGGTTGTTCAACAATTTGAGGTTGTCGTAGGCTTCTTTGAGCTCGGCAGTGCGGGCAGCAACTTCAATCTCCAGCGTCTCATTCATATGCTCAAGTTGTTGATTGGCTTGTCTAAGGGCTTCGTTGTGCTCGGCAAGTTGGCGGCGTTGTTCGTAGCTTCGCAAGGCTTCGGTAATAGTCAGCACAAAGTCGGTTTGCTCCCAGGGTTTGGGGATATAGCGATACAGGTTGGCATAGTTTACGGCGTTAGTGATACCCTCGGTGTTTGCCTGTCCCGTCAGGAGAATAGTAACGGTATGGGGGATGATCTCGTGAATTTTGGCAAGCAACTCATCTCCCCTCATCATGGGCATGATGTAGTCTGAGATAACGAGGGCAAGATCAATGCCCTGTTCAATATATTCGTCGACAACTTCAAGAGCTTCGCTCCCATCTTGCGCCACTTCAATCACATAGTCGTTCCCAAAGTGTCGCCTTAGTTGGCGTTTGAGGACCGAAAGCACCATTGTTTCATCGTCTACGCATAGAATAGCCGTCGACTTACTCATACCGCACACCTATGACAACCTTGTTGTTGTTTGCCCCTATTGGATTGGCAATCCAGAGGTGATAGCATCAAACAGTTCATGCTCACTCCAGGGCTTGAACAAACAGGTATGCAATTTTGCCTCACTTCGTGCTCGGTCTATTGCCAAAGTATCCGCCTGTCCTGTCAGCATAATCTTGACAATATCCGGGTGTTGCTCATGCACCTGAATGAGAAACTCATCCCCCTTGATACCTGGCATCAACCAATCCGAGACGATCACGACAATATCTACCCCATCTTCGACAAGCTCATGGATAACTTCCCATGCTTCCTCAGCAGACTCTGCCACTTCATACAGAAATTCGCTTCCAAACTGTCGCCGAAGCTGTCGCTTCAGGCTATCTAGGATAACTTTCTCATCGTCTACACATAGAATAGCAACATTTGACATAATTATACCTCTTGTTTTATTGGCTTACGCTTGTCAATTGATCTCTTGCACCATCGGTAATCGGACAATAAACGAAGTTTTGCCCGTTTCGCTCTCTACCGTAATCGTTCCTTCGTGCTTGTCAATGATGCTTCGCACGATGCTCAAGCCTAGCCCGCTGCCCTCACCGGCAGGCTTGGTGGTGTAGAATGGTTCAAACATATGCTGCTGTACTTCCGCTGGTATGCCTTTCCCACTGTCAGTAATACGAACGATAATAGAGGTGTTTTCTTGGGTTGTCTGCACCTCTAAGATTCCCTTGTACTCCATTGCCTGCAATGCATTGTGGATGAGATTGGTCCATACTTGGTTGAGCTCATCGGGGTAACAGGGAATGGGGGGGATGTCGTCATACAGACGGGATACCTCAACCCCCTGCTTGAGTTGGTTGTGATAGAGCGTCAAGACAGTTTCTATGCCTTCTTTCACTTGCGCCGTCACCTTTTCCCCCTGGACATCATAGTGGGCATAGTTTTTGAGCGCAAAGACGACCTTTGATGCGCGGTCTATCGCAAGGGAAATGGTCTGCCCATTCTTGTGGAGACCCGATAGATCATAAGCCATCTGGAGGACAAAATCCGCTTCTGTATGCTGAAATATTGGGAGAAATGGCTCTATATCTTGGTAAACTTCCATGTCCATCAGCATGTCTGCGATAGTATCGGCGTTGTCTTCAATACCAGCGGATTCAAGCTGCCCGCGCATCTCCCGCTTCAGTTTGCGGGTCTCGCGCATCGAGATAGTGTCTTTCTTTTGCAACGAACGGTCTAGCAGGGTAAAGAAAAGGTCTTGCTGCCCTTGAGAAAGCACGGTGAACAACTTGGGCAAGCCTTGCAATGAGTGCTCCAAGATGTCCGAGGTGTTGTTGATAGAAGCCCGGATAGCCCCAAGCGGCGTGTTGATCTCGTGGGCAACCCCGGCGATAAGCTGCCCCAGGGCTGCCATCTTTTCAGAACGGACGAGCTCTTGTTGCGTCATCTGGAGTTCATGCAGGGTGTTTTCCAACCGGATATTATCTTCTTGGAGTTGTTCATAGAGCCGGACGATCTTTTCGCTGGCAGCTTCGGCTTCCTCCTTTGCTTGGCGCATCTCACCCTCAGCCCGTTGACGGGCGGCTAGGCTTTCCAGAAAGCTATTGAACCAACGCATCAATTCGCCAATTTCATCCGTGCGGTTGGTTTCCAAGAGGTGCTTATTGACCAAGGTTGGTTTGCCAGATGGTATCTGCTTAAACATCTCGGTAATGTTCTTGATAGGCAAGACTGTCGTTCGATTGACCACAGAAGCTGCACCGATAATGAAGCCTAGACAGATGAGCATAACTGTCAAGGTCGTATTACGTATGCTGTCAGTGCTGTTGATAAGGCTTGCCATTGGTACCATACTGATGAGCGTCCACCCGCTTTTGTCCGACTTGCTGTAGGTGACAAGCATCTCTTCCCCTTGAATGTTCATCACGAGTGACCCCTGGTAGCCCTGGAGTTCTGCGACCAACACTGGCGAAAGACGGGAGCCGATGGCTTGCTTGTCGGGGTGGTAGATGAGCCGATGTTTAGCATCTATAATCAGCAGGTATGCCCCCTCGCCTAAGTCCATTTTATGAAAATGGTTGTAGATACTATCGGCACTATACGTCACAAACAGCATGCCCAATGGCTTTTCCTGGAGTTCTTCACTATCCACAACCTTGAGCAGTTTTGCCGCGATGAGCACTTTCTTGTACTTGGAGTCTACATTGATATTGTCCTCTATGCCTGTCCAGAGGACAATCTTGTCTGATGCTAATGCTTCATCGTAGATACGTTGGTAGCCTGTTTGGTCTATGTGCTCTTTGCTGAGGGTGTCCCCAACGTGGTAGTGGGCATGGTTATTGGTGAAAATGTCTATGGAGACTAGCCCTTTGAGGTTGAGGTAGCCATTCAAGATGTAGCCTATCTTGGCGTGGGTAGACAGTTTGGTGTAGGTGTCTTGGGCTACCTCTTCTTCTAGCAAGGCTTTTTTGATCTCTTCCACACCAGAGACATTCGCTATCAAGCTCTCTATGGATTCTAGCAGCAGGTCAAGGTATTCTTCCTGGCGGTGTAGCAGGGCTTGGGTATAGTTGCTGACTTCATCCTGGATGACTGCCCGTGAGGTGTTGTAGGAAATAATACCCACAATAAGTAGCGGCAATATGCTTGCCGCTACGAGGAAGAGTAGTAATTTGGTCGTGATGTTTAACCGTGATAACGATTGTATCATAATGGGTGATAGACCATTACTTTACTATACTTTAATCTTTTACCTTATTTTGTCAAAGTCCCATTTGCTCCCATCCCTGGCTCTGCCCCCCATCCCCTAACCCCTTCCCCCACCGAGGGGAGAAGGGGGTTATTCGGCTCCCCCTCGCCCTTTATGGGAGAGGGGGCAGGGGGGAGAGGGTGTCGGGAGAGGGGGCAGGGGGGAGAGGGTTATTTTGCCCACTTCCCCCACCGAGGGGAGAAGGGGAATCGGGCAGGTGTTGCTCCCCCCATTCCCCCACAAGCGGGGGAGCTATAATGGTTTGTCGTTACTGGTCATCCTCTACCGTCTCACCCACATTGTCTGCTGTCACAAGCAATACATCTACCAGCGTTTCTGGCGGGTGCTCCTTGCCATCCAGGGCTTCAACGGCAAATTGTACCCCAGTGTAGGCTTGCAAGGCGGCTTGCTGGTCTATCGTTGCCTGCAACGTCCCATCACGGATAGCCTGTTTCGCCTCTTCTAGTGCATCATAGGCTGCAACTAAGACCTCCTCTTTGCCATTTTCTTTAAGGTAGCGTATGGTGCCAAACGCCATCATATCATTTGCACAGAAGATGACGCTTACCTCTGGGTGCTGGTTGAAAAGCTCAGTAGTTACTTGGTAGGCTTCGTCTATCTTCCAGTTTGCTGTCTCCATCGCCACAATGGTAATGTTCTCGTTTTCGTCAAACGCTCGCACTGCGCCATTCTTGCGATCCTCGGCATTGCCAGCGGTGCGAATACCCTCAAGGATAATCGCCTCAGCCGGGCTATCTACCTGGTCGCTGATGTACTTTGCAGAGAGGTATGCGCCCTGCTCGTTGTCTACACTAATGAAGGGAACACCGGTCAACCCCACACTTTCGGCGACCTCCGGGTCGAGGCGGTTATCCACATTGACAATCACAATGCCAGCATCTTGGGCTTCTTTGATAACCGGGACGAGTTCTTTGGAGTCGGCGGGGGCGATGACAATTGCGTCTACTCCCTCTTCTATAAGTTCCTCAATGATAGAGATTTGCTGCTCAATAGAGGTTTCCTGTGCGCCCGTGCGTACCAGCAGATTGATGCCAAACTCTTGCTCTGCTTGTCGTGCGCCTTTCTCCATCTCCACAAAGAAGGGATTGGTTAGGGTTTTCATCACCAGCGCAATAGTAGTCTGGTCGGCAGGGTCGGCAGGGTTGGCGGCAGGGTCGGTATCAGCCGGTTGGGTTGTTTCTTCCACAACAAGCGGACCGGTGGCTTTGGGCGTTGATTGCCCACAGCCGACCATTAATACCAACAGAGTAGACATAACGAGAAGGGGTATCAGACGAAAACCGTACTTGCTCATAACGTGGGTTGCTCCTTTGTACTTTCCCATTTAAAGACATGCAGAAAGGTGGCACTCCTTTTCAGCCTATTTTAACCAAATATAAACCAAAAGTCCTATGAGACAACAGTACCGTTATTGTAACACATGCGCCGTATTTTGCTAGGGGAGATTGAGTAGAGATTTGCGAATGACTCCACATCCGTTGCATTGTTGTGTATAATAGAGAAAGCATGTATGATGGCATCATGCATTGGCAATAAAGGTTGCCCTTGCGTGAATGATGGTATGCATGAAATTGTAGAGATTCTTTGTTGAAGACCTGTGGTGTTTTCAGGAGGTGGTTATGAGTCAGCGTGTACGTATTCCCCTCTGGTTGCGAGGGGGCGTGGTAATCCTTTTGCTTTCTTTGCTCACTGGCTTTTTGCCAGCATCTACCCAGGCGCAGGGAGAGGAGTATTTCTTTCCCGAAACGGGACATTACCTTCTTAATACCTTTCGTACATTTTGGGATGCAAATGGTGGTATCTATCTCTTTGGCTACCCCATCACTGAAGAATATCAAGACCCCCAAACGGGTAATCTTATCCAATACTTTGAGCGTGCTCGCTTTGAGATGAAAGTGCTCAATGGGCAGCCATACATTGAACTTGGCAAACTTGGGTCAGAAATCACTGCCGGGCGATCTTTCCCCAAAGCGCAGCCTATCCAAAACACGGAAAAGAAACGCTATATCCCCCAAACACAATACATTATTCAATATGGGTTTAAGCAGATATGGGAAACGCACGGGGCAGAACGTATCTTTGGCTTACCTCTGAGCAACGAAGTTGACGAAATGATGCCAGATGGGAGGATGCGGACTGTCCAGTACTTTGAACGTGCTCGCTTTGAGTATTGGCCCGAGCTGCCAGATGGTCAGCGCGTGGTATTGAGTGCGCTTGGGCGCATGCTGGCTCCGCCAGAGCTGACGACTCCCGTCCATCAGGCTTCCCCCCCACAGCCGCAACAACCGCAGCCGCAACAGCCGCAGCCGCCTGAGCCACAACAACCCACCATACCAGCGGACGTTGACGCTACTGTCACGCCAAAGAGCGGATCTATAGGCACCGAGTTTTACTTCCAAGCCTCCAACTTTGAGCCAAACGAGTCGGTAAGCATTTGGATGACTTCCCCCGACAAGCAACAAGCCATCCCATTGGATGACACGCAGGCAAATGATGACGGCTCCGTTACCAAAGTGAAGAATATTCGCACGGGACACCTCAGCCAGAAGGGGGTATGGACCATCACGGCACAAGGTATTGATAGCGGTCATCAGTCGTTCGCCCACTTTATGCTAGGGGATACACCCGCAGCAACACAACCAAATACTGCCAATTGTGACCCATCCTATCCCGACTTTTGTATCCCTCCTGGTCCCCCAGACCTGAATTGTAGTGACGTTGCCTATTGCCAATTTAGAGTGTTACAGCCAGACCCCCATATGTTTGATAATGATTACGATGGGATAGGGTGCGAAGATTGTAAAGGGAAGACTCCAGCGGACCAAATACCGTCCTCTGCACCCGCCCCATCTTCAGGTGGCGGTCAGCCGGTCTCTAACATCCCTGCGCCCATCAAAGAGTGCGCCAACAATGCCCCGTCTCCCGTGCAGGGGGTAGCGCAGGCGTGGGTGGAAAAGGTGACGGTAGATGCTGATATAAAAGATGTAAACCGCCTCTGTGTACGGCTCATCCTCAATGGACAGGTCATCAAGGGGGCAGAAGCTCGTGGGGCAGTACGCTTTGATAGAGACCCTATCTGGATTGGTCCTGAGAGGACCCGTGAGGAAGACGGGGTTGCTTCGCTCAAGTTTGACGTAGACAAGAAAGAGGCAGGAGTAACCGTCCGGGTTGATGCAGAGATTAGCTACAACGGGCAGTCCTTTACGGCAACAACGAACTTCACGCCACAATAAACGGTGAAACCCTTGTAGGGTATGAAGTATACTGAGCAGTATATGGGGGATGGTTGGCAAGTTGTAGAGACGTTGTTGCATGCAACGTCTCTACCGTTCCCCTTCTTCTCTTGAGCAAAGGAAGGGAAAGACTTATGGCGTTAGGACATAAGGGTTATATGGGTATGGTGAGGAAGGTTCTTGTCCTCTTTTTGCTTATGGTCATAGGGCTTCCTGGGTATGGGCAAGTTCATGCTGCGGATCAAGCGGGGGATGCCCGCTATTTTCCTGAGACGGGACACTATCTCCAGGGACCATTTCTTACCTTCTGGCAACAGTATGGCGGAGTAGCCGTTTTTGGCTATCCCATTACTGAGCCGTATATCTCCCAAGAGCATGGATGTACGGTACAGTGGTTTGAACGCGCCCGCTTTGAACTGACCACACGGGCAGGGATGCCCTATGTTGAGCTAGGCAAGCTAGGGGTCGAGATGACTGCTGGGCGGGATTTCGCTACCGTTCCCCCTATCCCGAATACCACAGATATACGCTATTTCCCAGAAACACAGCACGTCATCCAAAAAGGGTTTAAGCAGATATGGGAAGAGTATGGCGGTGAAATCGTCTTTGGCTACCCTATTAGTGAAGAAACGCTAGAACTCTTCCCCGGTGGCGAGTTTCGCACGGTGCAATGGTTTGAACGCGCTCGCTTTGAGTATTGGCCCAAGCTGCCAGCGGGTGAGCGGGTGTTGATCTCTCGGCTAGGCACAACCCTTGCCCCCCAAGTGTTGATGTCGCCGTTGCCGGTGGGGAGCGTCCCCGGTACGTTGCCGCATGGTGCTGGTTTTCAGCCGGTGCCACAACCGACCCCCGTTCCCACGGCTATGCCCACAACCCCACCGCCGCCTGTGACTCCTCCCACTGCTCCGATGCCCCCTGCCAACACACCGATAACTCCAACAGTTCAACCGACACCACCACCAGCAACAACGACCAATCCTCCGGTGGCTATTCCGCGGGAGATGCCAAAACCAAGCCATGCGATGGTTGCCCCAGAGGTGGGTACGCCGGGGACATCCTTTGCGTTTGATGCATACGGGTTCCAGAGCCATGAGCCGGTGGGTATCTGGCTAACTGCCCCGGACCAGAGTACCCAGGAGGTTGAGCTTGATGTGCAGGCAAACGAGGATGGGGATGTAACACAGGTGATTATAGCGACCAAATCTTCGTTTGTGGATGGTATCTGGGCTATCAATGCCCAGGGGGGCAAGAGCAAGCATCAGGCAGTCGCCTATGTTCGCATCAGCCGGGCGATGACCGCACCGCCGGGTGATCCTGCCAAACTTGGGCGCATCATCCATACCCGTGTGCCGACTACGAGTGAGCCGTTTGTGATGCCACTAGCAGCACCAGCGGGGGCTGCGTTGACGCTGATCGCTGGTGGCTATACGCCCGGCGAGAAGGTAAGCAGTTGGATAACCTCGCTTGACGGCACGAGCTACCCATTGGATGAGTCGCTGATTGCCATGTCCCAGATTGACCAATCGGGGGGAGCAATGGTACGCTTTAGCAGTGAAGCGTTGGAGCCGGGGGCATACGTTGTGGTGGCGAAGGGGGAATCATCAGGTGTGGAGCAGTCGGCTCAGTTTTACCTCACGAGTGATTATATCGCTGGACCTGGCACCACCCGTCCCGCCAATGTCAACGGCACAGCTACACCCGCCGAGGGCGGGGTTGGTACCACGTTTACCATCCGTGGCGAGAATCTCCAGCCGGGTGAGGCGGTAGAGTTTTGGATGACGGAACCATCCGGGAGCTACACGTTGGTGCCGGGTGGGATGACCGCCGATGCTCAGGGGCGGGTGGGCTATATGCCCCCGCTTGATATGATTGCCCATCTGGATATGTCGCCGGGTGTGTATGGGTTTCATTTCTTGGGCAAGAGCAGTGGGCAGCGCGTAGATGTGTACGTTATATATACCGGGTGAGAGCAGAGGCTGCTCTTGTCCCTTCTCGATAGATAAGAAAGGCAGTGGTGATGCAGACAGTACGAGGGCGTTTTAATGGTTCGGCTATTGAGTTGCTAGAAGAAGCCCCAATTGATGGGGTCGCGTATGTGTTGGTAACGTTTCTTGAAGGGAATATGGAGACTGCAGCAGCCCGTGGGTTGCGGATAACCTCCCCCCGCGATTCGCTCCGTCCGCCGCATATCTATAGCGAGGAGTTGCGCCGCCAGATGGCGAGCCAATATCAGCGGTACACGATAGGCGCAATTATGACGCGCCGGGTGATCTCGGTGTTATCCTCGACGCAGGTGACAAATGCGCTGCATATTATGCGCTTACAGGGCATTACCAGCGTGTTGGTTGAGCCGGATGGCGAAGGGGAGTGGGGGATCATGACGATGCGTGACCTGCTCAAGCGGGTAGTGCTAGAGGATCGCTCGCCGGATGATGTGACGGTTGGGGATATTGCGACCAAGCCGTTGATTACCGTTTCGCCTGATACCAGTCTATTGGAGTGTAGCAATCTATTGGTACAACACAATATTCGCCGTATGGTCGTCAATCAGGATGATCAGTATATTGGTATTGTCAGCGATACAGATATTTTCCAGACGGTAGAAGAGCATGGGTGGGGTCCTGTGCGAGCCGGTAGCGAGTAGTTGTGCAGGGTACCCCAGCCATCCCTTAATCCCTTCCCCCTTACAAGGGTAGGTCAGGTTGTAGAGACGTTGCATGCAACGTCTCACCGGTCATCCCCCATCCCCTGCACGGTTCCCTTTCTCCCCCAGGGGGAAAGGGGTAGGGATAGGGGGGGCTGCCGGGCAAAGCCCACAACAAAGACACAGAGACACAAAGTCCGGGCAGATATTCCCGACAAGAACGCAGAGATTCTGATAGTGTATGAGTATAGCATATGAGTAGTAAACCCTATGCATCTTGAAGAGTACTTCGATATCCTTAGTCCAGATGATATACGTATCAAAGGGCATCGTATTGGTATAGATGACATTCTGGAACGTTACCTAGAAGGTTATACGCCAGAAGAAATTGTGCAATATTACGGTACCCTTCGTCCCGTTGAAGTGTATGCAACCATCACCTATTATCACCAGAATCGATGGGATGTAGAAGCCTACCTTGCCCGGTTGTACGCATGGCGGGAGCAACATCGACAGGAGATACAAGCACAAAAACCTCCGCCTGTTGTGCAACGATTACGTCTTCTGCAAGCTGAACGATTAGCTCAACGAGAGACTGTATGAAAATGCGGTTTTTGCTTGATGAACATATGGCTCTCCATACAAAGACGGCGATTAATCACCGAAATCCATTGATTGATGTCCTGCGTGTTGGTGATCCTGGTGCTCCATCCTTAGCAACACCTGACCCTGACATTTTAACTTACCTAGAGTTAGCACAACGTGCTCTTATTACCAAAAATCGGCGGAGCATGATGCAGCACTACGGCGAGCATATTGCTGCTGGCAAAAGCCATTGGGGTATTTTTATTGTTGCTACTAACATTTCTCTTCGTACCCTTGCTGAACATATAGAACTTCTTTGGGAAGCAAGTGAAGCAGAAGAATGGATAGATCAATTCCAGAACATACCGCTCTAGGACATGAAATCCATGTTTGCAGGGGATGGGATTGCACAGAGAGTCGCTGTGTGGGATGTGGGGGAGAACTCCTGCCCGGCTATGGTTAAGCGAGATTGGAATTTCCCGCTATGAAACGCGAACAGACCTTTGTTGGAATAGGTACATCAACCGGTATTGTGGTAGGACCTGCGCTGGTCTATTTCCCGGCACTCTGGGCGCAGCGGCATGAGCCTACCCGCCAACCTACCTTTCACGCATCCTCTGCCCATACGGAGATAAAGCGGCTCTATGATGCTATCGCGGTGGCAGACGAAACCCTCGCCGAGACGGAAGCCCACCTACGGACGGAAGGGCGGACTGCCGAGGCGCATATCTTTGAAGCGCATCGCTCGTTGCTCAAAAAGCCTGCCCTCCGCAAGCATGCCGTATCGCTGATTAGCCGGGCGGGATGGTGTGCGGCAGATGCGATTGTTGAGGCGGGCAAATACGAAACAAACCCCTACCTCAAAACACGAGACCCCTACCTGAGTGCCTATATTTCAGACATCCACGATGTGGTCGAACAGATACGCCGTATCTTGGAAAATGACAAGATACTAGCAGATCGCTTGACATCACCCGCTATTGTTGTTGCCAAGATGTGGGGTTGAGCGAGTGGCTCACCATTCCCCGTGACCATCTGCTTGGGTTGGCGTTGGCGTGTGGGGGGATAACCTCGCACTCGATCATCATGGCTCGCTCGCTTGGCATCCCAACGGTGCTTGGTGCAAGCCCCCAGTTGCTCAAGCATGTGACGGATACGATGACGATTACGGTAAATGGGACGACAGGCGAGGTTATTCTGGAGCCGCAGGAGGAGACGATTGCCGCGCTGCATACGGAGGCGGCAAAGCTAGAACAGGAGCAGGTGGTATTGCAGCAGCAAAGCATCCTGCCTGCTGTCACCCAAGATGGACACCACGTTACCCTACTGGCAAATGCTGCCACGCTGGTTGAGGCACAGACTGCTCGCACTTGGGGAGCAGCCGGTATCGGCTCGCTCCGCACGGAACTGCTCTTTCTTGGACGGGCTGATCTGCCAAATGAGGAGGAGCAAATCGCGCTCTATACCGCGATAGCTGACGAGTTCCCCCACATGCCGATTGTCATTCGTACCCTTGATATAGGTGGTGACAAGTATTTGCCGGCGTTTCCCTTGCCAAAGGAGAGCAACCCCTTTCTTGGCTGGCGCGGTATCCGTATTGGCTTATCGCAACCAGAGACCATCTTGTTGCCGCAGCTACGGGCGATGCTGCGGGCGGCAGTCTATGCGGACATTCGCATTGTGCTGCCGATGATTGCTACCATAGCAGAGTTTCGCCAGGTTCGGGCGTTTATGCAGCAGGCGCAACGGGAGCTTGCTGCCGAAGATTTACCCGCTACCCCCAACCCGCAGCTTGGAGTGATGATTGAGATACCGTCGGCGGCTATTACCGCGGATGTCTTCGCGCAGGAGGCAGATTTCCTCAGCATTGGCTCCAACGATCTTATCCAATATACGCTGGCATGTGACCGCACGAACCAGCGGGTTGCCGCCCTCAACCAGCCGCTTGAGCCAGCAGTGCTTCAGCTTATCCAGGGTATCGTAGATGCGGCGCATCGGCATGGGCGCAAGGTGTCGCTCTGTGGCGAGATGGCGAGCGACCCGTTGCTTGTGCCGCTGTTGGTTGGTATGGGCATAGACGAACTGAGTTGCACTCCAAATGCGCTACCGCTTGTCCGTGCTGCGCTGCGGGCTACGGTGTTGTCGGAGTCGCGCCAGCTTGCCCATCAGGTGTTGGCTGCGAGCAGCTTGGAAGAGGTCCTGCGTATCGTTGGAATAGGGTGACTTGGGCACATTGGGCAGAATCGGCACAAAAGGTAGGGTTTTCCCCCATTGCGACTTGGCTATCCACGGTCTATAATAGACAGTACAACCTGACACATTATTCTAGTGTATCTCTTGCACCATACAACAATCAGCTGGAGGAAACCCTTTTGTATGCGAAATTTGGACATTACGTTGCATTTACCACTTGATGCCACCGAGTTAGAAATGCAGCTGTGCCAAGCAGCAGACCCGCTTAATCAAAGTCTCTGGCATGTGCTGTTATTATTGTTACAAGGTCACTCCCCACAAGAAATCATAGGCATGACTGGCTACTCGGCGATGTGGGTGTATGAGTTGACCCGCCGCTATGAGACGGTGAGGCAGTATCACGAGGGGGTCATGTCGTGTTATCGCTTTCGCCTGACAACAGACGGGAAAAATCGGATTATTGCCGGGTAAGTTAGGGAGTATTGGGCTAAGATGAAAAGATGAAAATTGGGAGAATCTATGGGAACCCAAGTAACATTAACGCTTTCTGATGCTATTTATGGTCATGCTGAGAGCATTGCTGGTATGACAGGACGTAGTGTACCAGATATTCTCGCTACGACAATTGAACTTGCTTTACCACCATTTTTTCATGAGTATGAGAAACCGTTAGCTGAACTTTCCGATGAGACTGTTTTAGCATTATCTCATTCCCAAATGGAGATGGATAAATCACAACGACTTTCTTTGTTATTTGATCGTCAACAATCTGGTGTCCTTACAGAAGATGAGCGTAAAGAATTACTAGCTTTGATGGAGTACTACAATGCCGGGTTACTTCGCAAAGCACAGGCATTGAAGGAAGCCTACAAGCGAGGTTTGCGGGGGGCGATGATCTCTTGAGTCCTCATATTTCTGATTCCTTGCGGCAACGAATACGTGAACAAGCTGATTATCGTTGTGGATATTGTCTATGTCACCAAAACTATGTTTTTGCACCATTAGAGATTGACCATATTATTCCAGTAGTACTTGGTGGTACGGATGACGAGGAGAATTTATGGTTAGCTTGCCCTATGTGTAATAGCTTTAAAGGTACCCAAGCCTATGTTTATGATCCGGTTACAGGACAACGTACTCGTCTTTTCAATCCTCGCTCTCAAAAATGGGCAAGGCATTTTCAATGGAGTGAAGATGGAATAAAAATTATCGGACGCACGGTTGCTGGTCGTGCTACGGTAGTTGCATTACGATTGAACAATATGCTGGCTGTTGTTGTAAGAAGTGCGTGGGTATCTGCTGGTTGGCACCCACCAAATAAGAAATCATAGATAAAGTTTAGACGATCTCTTTTAGAAAGTGCGGTTATGATCCGTGTTGTGCTTGCAGATGACCATCACCTCGTCCGACAGGGGATACGTTCCCTGCTAGAAAAGGTTGATGACATTGAAGTGGTTGGCGAGGCGGCAGATGGGGCAACAGCCCTTGAATTGGTGTTGACGCATCATCCTGATGTCCTTATCCTCGACATCGCTATGCCGCATTTGAATGGAATACAGGTAGCGCAGCAAATCCAGGAACAACAGCTTGCTACGCGGGTGGTGATGCTCTCGATGTATGATGATGACTCGCTTGTCCGTCGAGCTTTTCACCACGGGGCACTTGGCTATCTGCTCAAACGCTCTGTCTCCGAGGAGCTCCATATCGCTGTGCGAACGGCGTATCAGAATGAGTCCTACCTTAGCCCAACGCTCTCCCCTATCCCATCTGACGATTCCCCACCAGATACGTCTAGCTATGACCCGGAACCATTTGACCGCTTGTCCCCGCGTGAGCGGCAGGTTTTGCACCTGCTAGTTGAGGGGTATACCAATGCGGCTATTGCCCAACACCTCACCCTATCTGTCAAAACAATAGAGAAGCACCGCGCCAACCTGATGCTCAAGCTAGAAGTGCAAGATATAGCTAGTCTTATCCGTAAGGCAGTGAAGCATGAGTTGGTCTTCTTTGACAGCTAGTATCCCAATTGCTAGGAACCAGCGAGCGCATTGGGAAGATATATGCACACAACATCCCTACATTTGCACACAATATCCCCACAGTTTCTGCAACATGGTAGGGTTTTCCCCCATTGCTATTTGTATGTATAAATAGTATCATGAGAATTACCAGAAAGTATTACCCTGGGTTTTTGCAATAATCAGACTCTCCTCCTGCCAACGGAGTGGGGGTGGTTTGTTGTCTGCTTTGCCAGCAGGGGGGTATTCTGGGGTACTTGTGTCCACTAAGCTAGTACGATGAGGTATCGTACTAGGACTAACGCAAGAGCAGTATGGCTAACGTATTGGAATGGTGAGGAAAGGAGGGGAAGCGACTAAATTATGTATGTGAACTTCTGGTAGCAGGAAAAGCCAGGAGTATTGCTTAGGAATTAGGACGTATTTTTGGAAACGGACGAATATTCTTGTATACACCAAACGATTTCTTAATTTAGGAGGAAAGTTCAATGGATACGAAAAAGACGTGGCAATGGTTGCACACACTAGGCACAGGCGCACTTGTCGCCTTGATGTTCGCTCTTGTTGTTGTTCCGATGCTGTCCCCCACAACCGCACACGCAGAGGGCAGTAAGGAGTTGACGACCGTAAAGGATGAGGATAACAGCAGAGAGGATTTGACGGATAAGGGGGATGTAAAGGACAGCTTGAATAGGATTGTCTCGTATCGCCCGTGGTTGACTGACATTCAAGACATAACATTTGCAGAAAGCAGCCTTACTACAATGTTCAATGTCTATGCTAAGAAAGGTGAGACTATCAATGTTGCCTCAAGTGCTGTAATCACAGGAGCTGGGGCTATTGAAGTTTATGACCCTCTTGGTAAGCTAACGGAACATGTTACTGTCACGGGTACTCTTACTGATCCTGATGCTAAGTGCGGTAAGATTGAAAACCGTGATCAAGAACTAGCAGGCCCAATACTAGCTGATGGTGATGGTGGTGGCTATACCCCGTGTACGATCACTGTAGCGGATGGGCAAGATGGTATTTGGCAGGTACGCTTTGTCGCACCTGGCCCGTCTACTGTTAGTCCTGATGCTGTTCAAACTAATGTTGATTGGAAACAAGACAAAACGGGTAACTTTGATGTGAATGGCGATGGGAAAATAGATGCTGACGAAGAAAAAAGCCTAATCGCATACATCGCCGCATGGGATATAACCGTTGCGGGTGAGGATAAAAAAGCCATTGACGGACGGGTTTATGCCAACTATCTCCCGCTTCGCATGGCGGCTGGGAATGCTGGAGTGTATAGTATCCTGCATGTCCTGACCAACAATGGGACACAGTACGAAGTAAATATGAATGGTATTGCGCCAGAGATTTTTGTGTTCTTCGCCAACAATAAAGGGTTTACCACGAATCCTAAAAGGGGCACTAAAGAACCCATCTATCGCTCACTCCAATTTGATGTTAATAGAGGAAATGAAAACGTTGGAGGAATTCCTTATGGCTATACCTACCACAAACCTTCTGAACCTGATACAGCGACAGAGGTAACGCACAAGCTCTTCTTCAATACGCCACATACAACAACATTGCCTATATCGGCTACCCGTGCTGGCAAAAACGTATGGCTCGACCCAGAGTATGTTGTTCCACCAGAGCCAAACGCCCTCTCGTTTACGTTGGATGATGAGAACCCCGGTGGTGATTTTACTTTTGTATTTACCCCTACAAACGGGGCTGCGATGTACTCTATTATCGTTGATACAGATAGGAATGGTGTATTTGGGGATGGCAACGACCCGGAACTGGTTGGTGATATTGAAGTCAAAGGTACAACAGCCGTTACGAGTACAAGTACCATATCGTGGGATGGTAAAGATTATTATGGCAAGAATGTTCCAGCTGGTACCTATGAAGTACAATTGTTGTTGCGTTCGGGTGAAGTTCACTTCCCGCTGATAGACCCCGAATTTAATGACAAAGGTATTAAGATTAAGCGATTGAATGGGACGGGAGCCGAGAAGGATCCTGAACGGTATCGTATATTCTTCGACAACCGCCTGAACGCGGCTAGCACCCCCTACGACTTTAGCCCATGTGCTAATGGTGAATATAATCTGATAAGAAGCAAGATACCCGCGGGCAAAAATGTGGAGTGTCTAGGAACCATTGCTGATGATGAGCGTAGCGCACGCAATGGTCAGATCAGCATAGATGGTGGGCATAAGTGGGAATATAATGACAGTGAAGGGTTTAGGTATGGCTTTGGTGACAAGAAGGGTATGGACACCTGGGCGTTCAACCCCTCGTCGAACGTTGTCACGATCACGCTAAAACTCCTCAAGGTAGAAACTAACCCAGTGACGGCAAAACCGGGCGATTCCCCCACCTTCACTAAGGATACCATAAGCGTACCCGGCTATGATGGCGACCCTAAAGACCTGATTTATACGTTGACAGAGGAGCCGGAAAATGGTACGCTGTATAGAATAGACGATGATGGTAACAAAGTGCCGCTCGAAGAGGGCGACACCTTCACGCAGGCGGACATTGACGCGGGGAGAATCTCCTATGAACCCAATGACGACGACGTAGAGGAAGATGCCTTTGCCTTTACCGTGAAAGAGGGTGAAGATGGCGATCCGAGCGACCCGGTAACAATGCCCTTGACCTTCAACAGCAAGCCCAAAGTGGAAACGTCCCCGTTGGAGGATGGCAAGCAGGGCGGTACTATTCCCTTGACTAAGGATAACCTCAAGGCGACAGACAAGGAAAATGACGACCCTGCCAAGCTGAAGTATACCTTGCTTGATGCCCCGACCAAAGGTGATCTCTTGAAAGATGGCGTACCCCTCAAAGAGGGCGACACCTTCACGCAGGCAGACATTGACGATGGCAAGATTGCCTATCAGCACACTGATGATAGCGTCCCAGCACGAGACGAAAACTTCACGCTCAAGGCGACTGATGCCGACGGGGTAGACAGTGGCGATATTCCTATGACTATCTCCTTCAACAACGATCCTACTGCATTGGAAGGCAACCAGGGCGGCACTACTCCCTTGACTGATGATACCCTCGATGCGAAAGACGGGGCGAATGATGACCCTGCCAAGCTGACGTATACCCTGTCTGAAGCCCCGACCAAAGGTAATCTCTTAAAGGATGGCAAACCCCTCAAAGAGGGCGACACCTTCACGCAACAGGATATTGACGATGGCAAGATTGATTATGAGCACACCGACGATAGCGTCCCAGC
>CAYPHM010000048.1:0-30206 GCA_964410555.1 uncultured Chloroflexaceae bacterium
GCAGGTGTTCCTCCCCCTCGCCCTTTTATGGGAGAGGGGGCAGGGGGGAGAGGGTGTCGCCCTCTGGGAGCGGGGGCAGGGGGGGAGCGGGGGGAAAGGCAGGGGCTCTATGTCTTTTTATGACGAGGGAAAAAAGTCTGCCATGACCCTAGGATGGTTGGATGGTTGAACTCCCTAGCATCCATGCTACAATAGAGGTACAAGCAAGATTTCTCTGTAGGAGACTGAACCTATCTGGCAATGAATCAAGGAGTCGATCTATGGGTTTTACGATAATGTTTATCCGTCTGTTATTTCAGGCGCTTTTTATTGCTATTCTTGGGCGGGTGCTCATGTCTTGGGTAGACCCAACCGGCAACACACGAATTTCTCAACTGCTCTATGAGATCACCGAGCCTATTCTCGGACCAATACGCAGTGTAGTCCCTTCTATTGGTATGTTTGATATATCACCGATTGTCGCTATGCTGCTGCTAAATGTGATAGAGCGGGCATTGATGTCTGCGCTTGTCTAGTTGTGTGATACGCAAGATGGCAACCACACGATCACATACACAGCCAAAGCAGCTCTTACCGCAGCTCTTCTTGACCGAGACAATAACCGTGACAGTCATATGAACACCTCACCCGAATCCCACCCGCTCCTGCTTCCCACGGTCTTTCTTGCGGGGGTTGGTACACTTGGCATAGAGATGGTCATGCCACGCCTGCTTGCTCCCTTCTTTGGCACATCACAACCTATCTGGGCAGTCGTCATCGGTATGACGCTGATCTACCTAGCGATAGGTTATCGGTTAGGTGGGGTGTTGGCAGATACGTACCCTCGACAACAGGTGCTCTATCGACTCATTGCTTGGGCAGGTCTCCTTTGTGGGGGTATCCCCCTGCTCTCTCATCCTATCTTGCGGACAGCCCAACAATCGCTTAGTGGGTTTGCTGCTGGTGGCTTTATCGCCGCTCTGCTCGCTGTCGTGTTGCTCTTTGCTGCGCCGGTTATTTTGTTGGCAACCGTCTCACCCTTCGCTATACGCCTTCAGATAAACCGTGCTGCAGATGGGATAGAAGCAGCGGGGCGTACTGCTGGTACTATTTCCTCGCTGTCTACACTAGGCTCCATCATCGGTACCTTCCTGTCCGTTCTGGTCCTTATTCCCACGATTGGTACCCAACTGACTATCTATTTGTTTGCGCTGCTTATGCTGACCCTAGGTTTGCTTGGACTAGGTGATTGGCGATATGTCTGGATGGTCGTTGTCGTTGTGGTGTTGGCAAGCTATACCTTGACTACGCATAAGTACATCAAACTGGCAGATTGCCAGGGATGCGAACTGCTCGCGGAGACCGAATCGAGCTACAACTACATTCAAGTGGTTTTTCAGCCGGAGACAGGCGAAGGAGTGCTTCCCGATTGGCGGCGCAACCTTGTGTTAAATGAAGGACATGCGGTTCATTCAACCTACCGATTGCAATACGAATATACCCACCACCCGCTCGATTTGCTCACCGGCGGACCGTGGGATTACTTCGCTGCTGCCCCCTATTTTTACCCCAACCGTTCACCGCAGGACGTGGGTAGCTTTGCCCTGCTTGGCTCTGCTGTAGGGACGATACCCAAACAGATGTTGGCTCTCTACGGCGAGGAGATGCACATTGACGCGGTAGAGATAGACCCGCGCATTATTGAGCTAGGGCGCGAGTATTTCGCTATGGAAGACCTGCAAACCCCCAACTATACGGTCTACGCTGCGGATGCCCGTTATTGGCTCAATACGACAGACCAGACGTACGATATTATCGGGATGGATGCCTACCATCAGCCCTATATTCCCTTTCATCTAACAACGGTGGAGTTTTTCCGCGAAGTCCGCGATCACCTCAATGAGCAAGGGGTGGTTGTGGTCAATGCAGGTCGTCCGCCAAGCGGCGATGAACAGCTAGAACAGACGCTCGCCGCAACTATGCTGGCGGTTTTCCCCCAGGTCTTCATGCTGGACACACAACTCCCGCGATCTGCCAGTGTGCTTATTGTCGGGGTGAATCAACCCGTGGGGGATGGAGTGGCGCATTTTCGGGCAAATGCTGCCCGTCTACCGTCAGGGTCAGTATTGCGGGTGGTGATGGACCGGGCTATCAATGAGGGAAAAAAGCCGGTGCGTGAAGTCTTGCCAGAGGATGTCGCCAGTATTCGTCCCTTTACCGATGATCTGGCTCCAATTGAGCAGTTGATTGATTCCATGATAGCTCGTGAAGTACAGTATCTTGCCCGATAGACTCCAGCACATGCCATGTACCGGGGACATAGGGCAGGCAGAGGACCCGCACCGAATGGTGTTCATGAGCCCATGCCGTTTCGTTTTCCTCTGCTATCCAAAAGCTCCCTGCTGAAATGTGGTTGTGCTCAACGGGAATCAGCAGGTCTACCTGTGACCCCTTACGCTTACCCTGGGTGGAGTAAGCCGGGCGTACCCGTAGGACAGGGGCATCTACTAGCCTACCATACCGGACTATCGCCCTGTTTGCCCAGACCCGCCTACCAATTTTCCACACCACAAGACTACTACCCGCAATGATGCTGCCAATGCCACTCGCCAATAGTATTTTCCAATTTCTTGTACTAGCCACTAGTCCTCCGACTATGCCGCCACTAGCTAGGCTTATCAAGAACAGCGGCACACTCGGCGGGTCACGACGGAGGTATATACGGATCATATGCAGGATGAGACGGAGCGGCACTCGGCGGGGCGGCTCTGTTGCTAGAAATTGGGGGTCTATTTTGTCAAGGGGAGACAACAACGTTAGGTTTGACCTTTTCTGTTCACTTGCCCCTAGCCCCCTTCCCCTTTTGGGTAGCCCCCAACCCCACCCCCACGTTCTACAAGCGGGGGGTAGGGGTTGTTCGGCTCCCATCCCTACGCATCATTTAGGATGTCAATGCCTGGCAGCACTCTGCCTTCTAGGAGTTCCAGCGAAGCCCCGCCACCGGTGCTGATGTGGCTAATCTTTTGGGCTAACCCGGACTGTTCCACCGCCGACACTGAATCGCCACCGCCGATAATAGTTGTTGCGCCACCATCGGTAGCCTCTGCGAGCGTCTTAGCAATAGCAACTGTCCCTTGAGCGAACGGTTCCATTTCAAATACGCCCATAGGCCCATTCCAGATGACCGTCTTAGCACCCTTCAACTCGTTACGGTAGATTTTTACCGTCTCAGGTCCAATATCCAGAATACGCCAACCATCTTCTACGGCATCAACACTGACGACCTTGTGCTGAGCATCAGCACTGAAGGCATCTGCAACGACAGCATCACCCGGTAGCAGCAGCTTGACCTTGGCAGCCTGGGCTTGCTCAATGAGCGAACGGGCAGTATCCAAGCTTTCCTGTTCCACCAGCGAGTCGCCTACCTTTTTGCCCTGTGCCAACAAAAAGGTATTTGCCATCCCGCCGCCAATGATCAGCGCGTTGACTTTGCTCAAGAGGTTTTCCATCACGCCGATTTTATCGCTAATCTTGGCACCGCCAATAATTGTCACAAAGGGCCGTTGGGGGTCTTCCAATGCCCCATACAGAGCCTTGAGCTCTGCTTCCATGAGGAAGCCTGCCACAGCGGGCAAATGGTGGGCTACGCCCTCAGTGCTGGCGTGGGCGCGGTGTGCGGAGCCAAATGCATCATTAACATACACATCACCAAGTTGCGCCAGTTCCTTAGCCATCTCCGGGTCATTTGCCTCTTCTCGTGGGTCAAAGCGGGTATTTTCCAACAGGAGCACTTGTCCTGGTTTCAAATCTTTTGCTGCAGCCATTGCTGCTTCACCCGTTGTAGCCTCGGTTTTGCGTACTTCCTGCGCTTCTGGCAGCAGTTCAAACAGCCGCTCTCCAACGGGACGTAACCGCAGTTCTTCGACGACCTTTTTCTTTGGTCGCCCTAGGTGGGACATCAAGACGACACTTGCCCCTTGTTCCAAGAGGTAGCGAATAGTGGGGAGTGCCGCACGGATGCGGGTGTCATCGGTAATGACCCCTTCTTTATTTAGAGGAACATTGAAATCCACCCGAACCAAGGCTCTTTTCCCCTGCCAGTCAATAGCTCGAATTGTCTTTTTTGCCATAGGTTTTGCCTACTTCCTTACTTGTTTCAGGGACACCTACCTTACCTTGCTCTGCGGTTATTGTAGCACATTTTTCTATTACGATGAACAGCCAAAGAAGGTTGCCCCGAAAGCCCGCTTCTTGTGGGTAGAGAGAGAAATATCCCAAGACTTGCCCCTTTTTTCATGCCAAAAAGTCTCGCATAGCGAAGATGAGCTATGGTACACTAGTACTATTACTAAGGGTTAGCCAGTAAGGGAAGATATAAAGATGACAAGCACAGAGCAAGACACTACACAAACGGTGTCTTCCATTGCCCAGGAGCTAGGCGAAACTGAGCGAAAACCCGTTCATACTATCCAGCAAATCGTCGAACGATTTGGCGTGGAGTTTTCTCAGGAGATACTCGAAGAAACCCGCAAGATAGAAGCGGCGGGTGGGTTAATGATCCACGAAGGCACACGGAAGCGTACCCCCGGTGGGATCTTTTTTTACCTTGTGCGTGGCCGCATCTCCGAGGAAGAATGCCAAGAGATTTTCTATGAACCGCCATTTAGCTGGGACAATCGCCTACAAGACCTGCCAGAACTCAAAGAACGTATAGGAGAAGCTAGAGTGAAAATACTGCTTATTGGTCGTCCAGGCAAAGTTGTTGAGAAACGAGACTTTGCTATTACTATGATCCGCGATAGCGGCACACCAACGCTCCCAAAGGGTCTCCCCCGTCCGCCAGAAAAACCGACCAGCTATATGGTCTATATTAGCAAACGCCAGTGGAAGCGGGTACGAGATACTATCCAGCGACACCCTGATGATGTGATGATTATTGAGGGGTTTGCTCGTTACGACCCTGAACTTGAGGGTATGGCTGTTTTTGCCATGAATACGATGACCAAGTATATCCAACAACAGCGGCGCATCTATAGCCAGCAGCAGCAGGCATTGGCGCAAGCCCGTAAGCAGCAGCAGTTGTTACAACAACAACAAGAGTTGATTAGCGCAAGTTCCAATATCAGTTCATAAAGGTTGTCCAGCATTGGTCACGGTTTGTAGCACAGCCGGGATAGATACCAGCGAAGAGCCCTAGGTAGTCCAGGGGGAAGATTAGCTTCTGTTACCCTGGACCCTATCTCCCCGTAATGCTCCTCTGTACTCCTTTGGTTCGACAAGCAACAGAAATGCTCCAGGCTTGAGCAGCACAATTAGATGCTGAACCATTGCGGCTTGATCAGAGACTTCGTGCGCCATCCAAAAGAGCAACACCCCATCTATGCATTCCAGCTCCCCCATCCCCTCTCCCTGTCCCCATCTCACCAAAAGAAAATAGGGGTTAAGCCTACGGCCTATTCTTGAAATAGGGGTTGCTGTTGAGCAGAATCTTGGAGTTGTTGGACACGCAATTCAGCAGTATCTAGTAATTTCTGGCAAGCGGTTGCCAATTGGATGCCCTTTTCATACAACCTAAGCATGTCTTCCAACGACATATTTCCCTCTTCCAATTGTGCTACCACCTGAGCGAGTTCGGTTTGCAGTTGCTCATACCTTCCCACTTGGGTGGTTTCTTGAGTCGTTTCTTGAGTGTTTGTCATAGGGTTGCCTTTGTTACTGTTACCTGGATGTTGCCATCCGGCAACATCACCGTCAGTTGATCTCCAGGAGTTACTTGGCTTGTCTGGGTAACTAGCGTATTGGTAGCTGTTTGCCAAACTAACGCATAACCACGGTCTAGGGTTGCCAATGGACTTAGGAATTGCATCTGGGTTGTTAGCCCCTCAAGGCGGGCTTTGGCAAGCGCAAGCGATTGGTGCATTACGCTGGTTGCCTGTGTCAGCAAATCATCCACCTGCTGGCGGGCTTGGGTGAAGTAGGTAGTAAACCGATAGCGCGATATACTCGCCTCCCATGCGTCAATCTGGGTGCGCTGGCTATCAAGGTAATCTTGCACTATCGTATCCATTCGCTCTTGCATCCCTGTCAACAGCATAACCACTTCGGCATACTCCGGTGTGGCAACTTCTGCTGCTGCTGAGGGGGTGGGAGCGCGTAGGTCTGCCACATAATCTACCATTGTGGTGTCAGTCTCATGCCCCACACCGGTGATGAGCGGCACGGGACTAGCATAGACCGCTCGCGCTACTATTTCTTCATTAAACGACCAAAGGTCCTCAATTGAGCCACCACCGCGTGCCAAAATGATGACATCTACCGGCTCAGCATAGAGTTTGTGGAGTGATTCAACGATAGACGCAGCGGCTTTTTCCCCCTGGACCAGACAGGGTGAGATGATGACCTCGCCAAGGGGGAAGCGCCGACTCAACACATGCAGAATGTCTCGCAGGGCTGCGCCATCAGCAGAGGTAGCTACCCCGATGCGGCGGGGGAGTGCTGGTAGCCGGCGTTTGCGGGTCGCATCAAATAGCCCCTCTTCCGACAGACGGGCTTTGCGTTCTTCAAAGCGGGCATGGAGCACCCCCATGCCCGCTGGATAGAGCCTATCACCATACAGTTGTAGGTCGCCGCCGGTCTCATAAAAGGAGACATATCCATGCACCAATACCTGATCGCCAGTATTGGGCAAAACCTCGATATTGTCGGCATGGCTGCGCCACATAACTGTTTTGAGGGTGTATTTATCCTCTTTCAAGCTAAAGTAGCAATGTCCAGAGGATGCCTGCTTGAAATTGGATACCTCTCCCTGCACCCATACATCAGAGAGGAGTTCATCAGTATCACAGAGTTCGCGCATATAGGCGTTAATGTGTTTGACCGTCAGGATGTCTGTTGGATGTATCATTACATTGGCTCAATGAGTATCAAGGGTTGCCCATATTCAACTGGTT
The DNA here is from genome assembly GCA_964410555.1 of uncultured Chloroflexaceae bacterium. Classification (GTDB taxonomy): domain Bacteria; phylum Chloroflexota; class Chloroflexia; order Chloroflexales; family Chloroflexaceae; genus JAAUSY01. The sequence goes on from CAYPHM010000048.1 coordinate 6,930, forward strand.
GGGCATTTTGTATCAAGATACGGGCTACTCGCCCAGATATATCAGATTCTACTTCGTTCATAATCTTCATCGCTTCAATGATGCCTACGGTATCGCCGGCTTGGATTTCGTCCCCTTCGCTAACAAATGGGTCATCTTTGGGGGATGAGGCTGAATAGAATGTCCCGACCATTGGCGAGACGATGGTAAACCAGCCTTCTGGTACATCCAGCGTAAGAGCGGATGCATGGGGGTCGGCGGGTGGGTGGGGCGTATGGGTTGTGCCTAGTGGTGCTAGGGTTGATGCACTCAAGACGGGGGATACCGGCTCTTGGGTGGGAAACATCCCACTGCGTTTGATATGGATTTTTGCTCCGTCACGCTCCAGGGAAAATTCGGTAATGTCGGTATGGGTCAGCACATGCAGCAATTCACGTAGGGCATGGAGCTGAAAGAGATCGTCTGTAGATTGTTCCTGTGCCATAGCAGCAGCCTTTTTCTGGGTTCAGTACGAGATTACAATGTAGCACTTCGTGTTTTTCATTGCTTGTCATTGTACCATATACGGAGCATTCAGGGGTATACGAGAGGGAGCGGGTTGTGGCTCCCCCCATCCCCTGCCCCAATTTGACAATCAAGCCTAACCCCCCTATTATGAAACGAAAGAAGCATACTGCAAGGGTCAACGACCCAAGCCGTTTCCGGCTTGGGCAAGCAAGCCGATCAGACTCAGCTCGTGAAGGCTCCGAGCAGATGGGAACAAGTAAGGCTTTGGCAGTGGGCTAAAGCCGCTCAAGCGGGGCACGTCCTCTCACCGCTCAAGCGGAGGGGTTCTGTGCCTGAAGGCAAGCATCTATGAAACGAAAACAAAAACGCTTTTATCGCGGGATACTCTTTATTATTGCCCTTATCCTTATCTTGGCTCTGTGTCTACCATCGTTCATGTTTATGAACCCGACTCCCATTACTCCATAACAAGAACGAAATGATGAGAACGACTATCAACGTCACCTAGGAAATCATAGGTAGCAGAGAACCGTTGCACAAGCATAGAGTGAGCCGTAACGCTATGGATATAACGATACGCCCAGTTCAAACCCTTGTAGAATATCGTGCTGTTGAGCAGGTGCAACTTGCAGCTTGGGGGATAGAACCTCTGTCCGTTGTTCCCCTCGGCATCTTGGTAACAGCCCATCGGCATGGAGGGTTGGTGCTTGGAGCCTTTACCAACACCAATGAACATGACGATACTGGCTTAGTTGGGTTTGCCTTTAGTTTTATCGGGCGCACAGAAACCGGCGAGATGAAACATTGCTCTCATATGACAGCAGTGATGCCCGCTTACCAAAATACCCATATTGGGTATCGACTAAAGTGTACTCAACGGGAGCATATCCTCGCCCAGGGATACCAGCTGATTACCTGGACCTTTGACCCCCTCTTGAGCCGCAATGCCCACTTCAATTTTCACAAACTTGGGGGTATTAGCCACACCTACCTTCGCAATATCTATGGCACAACGTTTGACAGTGGTCTCCCGACAGACCGCTTTGAGGTAGCATGGCATATAACTAGCCCACAAGTCATCCAACATCTTGACCAAACACGACAACTGGCAAGTATACAAACATTGTGCGAGCGGGGAGTGCCAATGATCGACCCGATAGCATCAAACAGTATGGCGAATCTCTCGAACCATATCGCATTGTCGCAGTTGTTGGTACAGATACCCACAGATATAGCGGCTATCAAGCGAAAAAATATAGATGAAGCCCAAATGTGGCGGTATCGGACGCGAGAATTGTTTGAAACAGCGTTTGCCTGTGGGTATACGGTAACAGACCTTCTTATGGATCAGGAGAGCGCGTGGTATCTGCTTGAGCGGTGTTGATACGCAGAGAAGAGAAAGGTTTTGCTCCCCAAACCGTATTGTTTGCTCCCCAAACCGTATTGGTTATAGCACATCACTGCTGTTGTCATCACGGGGAGAAACGGACAAACAACAATAGCCTCCCCAAGTAACCCTATGGCGAGGCGAAAGCATGCCGAATCCAAACCAGCAACTTTGCAAGAAAGTACGTTCCCCTTTGCGTATATACGGTCAGCCTCACCAGGACAAGATACTCCTGGTGAAAGCTGACTTCTACCCAGTCTGGAGATTCCCTTAGAGAATATTTCGCTGGATTAGAGGCTAGAGGCCTTCCGCCTCTAACCATGATTGCACCGCAGCATCATCTGGTGATGGATTGCCACCGGGAATATATCGGTAACGATCCCCGTATCCTTCCATCACTTTGTTTCGGATGTCCTGGGTTTCTGGGCTTTCATCAGTATCATTCATACGGATAACTTCGCCCGTCTCCAGATCAAGATAATTGCTGTATCCAGGATCAGTTTCAGCCAGTGCGGTGCTAATTTGTGCTCTGTTATACTCAGCCACTGCTGCTACTTTCTACGTGTTCAAATGTACCCAAAGGTACGCCTTGTCCATGCTCGAAATTCCTGCTTCACCCTGCATGCATCCCAATGGAGAAAGGGGTCTGCAGTCCACAGGTATGGTTACGTCCCGACGTAGACACGAAGGACGACCAGTTTGGTACTGGTAGACCAAGCAGTCTGGTTTTTCAACCTAAACCCACTTCTGCTGAGCGTACCACCTCACATTCACTCGCTGATACCGGGCAAAACCGCTACCTCAATAGGCTATTCTTCTGGACAAAGAACCACCGGGAGGTATGATTTAACCGGTATGCAGCGTATTGCCCATGAGGATAGTACAACAAGCTGCCACGTTGTGCAAGTCCGGTTAGCAAGAAATTTGTGCCATGTTTGTGGTTTTTGTGGGGAGATTGTATGATCAAGACTAGTCTTCGCTTCCTTAAACAGGCATAAGAGCGTGCTTGCGCGGAGGGTTATGCTGCACTTTCGTACGCAAAATTTCCAACGCATTGATGAGTCGGGGGCGCGTTTCGCACGGCTCTATAACCTCATCTATCTGTCCCCGTTGTGCCGCACTGTAAGGAGAATAGAATTTCTCACGGTACTCCTCCACAAACTGCTTTTCTCGGGCTTCAGGGTCTTCTGCCTCAGCAAGAGCTTTGCGCTCCAAGATGCGTACTGCCCCGCTTGGTCCCATCACGGCTATCTGGGCAGAGGGCCAAGCAAAGGCGAGATCGCTTCGCATCGTGCGCGACCCCAGGGCGATGTATGCCCCCCCTATGGCTTTGCGGGTAACGATAGAGATTTTGGGGATAGTCGCCTCGCAATAGGCATAGATGACCTTCGCCGCGTGGCGAATTGCCCCACGATGCTCTGCCGTCACGCCCGGTAGGATACCGGGGCTATCTACAAAGGTGACGAGGGGGATATTGTAGGCATCACAGAGCCGCACAAACCGGGCGATCTTGTCGCTGGAGTCTATATCCAGCACCCCGGCAAGGTAGGCAGGTTGGCTGGCGACAATCCCGGTAACGTAGCCGTCAAGATGGGCAAAACCCACCAACACATTGTAGGCATAGTCGGCATGCACTTCTAAAAAGCTGCCGGTATCAACCACCCCGTCAATGACGTGGTGCATATCGTATGGTTCATCATCGCTGGTTGGCACAATGCTATTAAGCGTCTCATCCCTACGATTAGGGTTATCGTAGGGGATAGCCCGGGGAGGGTCTTCGGTGTTGTTCTGGGGCAGATAGCTAAGGATAAGTCGCGCCAATTGGAGTGCGTTGTCTTCGCTTTCTGCCAAGAAGTGGGCAACGCCACTCTTGCCCGTATGCACCTCTGCTCCGCCTAGCTCCTGTGCCGTGACTTCCATGCCCGTTACCGTCTTGATAACCTCTGGACCTGTGCTAAACATGAAGCTGGTATCACGGGTCATCACAATAAAGTCGGTAAGGGCAGGCGAATAGACCGAACCGCCAGCACATGGCCCAAGCATAATGGAGATTTGCGGGATGACCCCTGAAGCCAGCACGTTGCGCGTAAACAACTCCCCGTAGGCAGCTAGGCTCCGTACCCCCTCTTGGATGCGAGCACCGCTGGAGTCTATAAGTCCAACGAGCGGTATACCGCTCTCTAATGCCATATCTTGAATACGACAGATTTTATTTGCCTGTGTCTCTGAGAATGACCCACCCAAGACCGTGAAATCTTGGGCGAACACTGCCACACGGCGCGAGTTGATTGTCCCAAAGCCGGTAATTACGCCATCGCCGAGATAGCGGTGCTTTTCCATCCCAAAGTCTGTCACATCGTGCATGGCAAAGGTGCCAATTTCTTGGATATTGCCATCGTCAAGCAGATGGGCTAACCGCTCGCGGGCAGTCTGCTTGCCACGGGCATGTTGTCGCTCAATACGTTCTGCCCCACCGCCCTGGTGCGCTTGCTCGCGCATCTGGTGGAGTTTTTGTAGGTAGTCATCACCCATACTGGTGCTCCCTAATTGGTTTCAACGACAAAATCATCAAAATGCACCACCGCGGAATCGCCTTCGTTGAGTTCTAGCGCAAGCCCGGTATAACCATAGGCTAGGGTATCATCTGTTATTTCGCCAACAAACTGCCCATTGATGTAGAAGCTAAAGGAAGAACCATTCGCCTGAACCGTCAACTGATTCGGCTGTCCAGGCGATACGGCGGTAATTTCTTGCCAATCTATAAGCGTTATCCACTCACTACCCTGCAACAACGATACGGCAAAGGTGTTGTCATCTGCCACCCGGAAGAGGTAGCGACTATCGGTGTCTGGTTGATAGCGAAACAGGATGCCATAGATGGTGGTAACTTCTGGTCCACCGAGGCGTTGGGCGGTGACGCTAACGGTGAAGTCTTCCACCATAGGGATATATTCTGGGTCGTCTAGGTGGACTAACCCTTGCACGGCTTGCATATCCCAAACATAGACCCCACCGTCAATCGCTTTGTTGCCTATCCACCATTCGCTTTCCTCCTGATACCCGGTAAGCCAACCATGCTCATTGCTATCAAAGCTATCAGACAAGAAAAGGTCCGTGACGGGCATGTCGTCTTGGGGGGTATCTTGCTCTGGGGCTATGGTATCAAAAACGGATGGCGAAACGGAGTCTTCGTCTGCCACCGGTATGCTTGGGGCATCTGCTGCTTCATCTGCATCTACATCTGCCTTCGCTGTGGCTGTACGCTTCTCATCACGAGCTATTTCTGTGGCACGTTCATCTTGCCGCTCACTAATCGCGGTTGCGGTTTGATCAGTAGACTGTTTGAGGTCATTACCAACAAACAGACTCAACCCCCCACAGGTCAGCAGAAAGCCAAAGACCATGACGATAACGCCCCAGAGGAGGTAGGTTTTCCATCCCCGTTTTTTCTTTTGGGGTTGTGAGGATGACGATTGTTGTCCTACCGAATCGGGAAGCGGAGGCAGCGATGGGGGGGTAGGGGTGGGCATGGGGGCAGGTTGTCGTTGGGCTATGGTTGCTCCCTGGTAGGCGGGGGTACTTCCTCCCATGGGGTCAGGGATGGTCGTGTCATTTGCGGTATAGTGGGCAGGAGCATAGGGCGTTTCTCTCATTGATTGGGCTTGGGGGTGTTTTGCCCGATGTTCTGCATCCTGCAACATCTGGAGCATCTCTTTGGCGGTTGTGGGACGATCTTTTGCCGCTAGAGCCATTGTTTGGGCAATCACGTTGCTGATAGGGACAGGAATAGCCGGGTTGATCGTATGGGCAGCAGGCTGTGGGTCAGGTTGGCTGTTGACGAAGGCAGCAGCCCGTCCAAGCGCATCCATCGGTGGCGTGTTAGTGAGCAGGTGATACATAGTCGCTGCTAGGGCATAGAGGTCACTCCGTGGGTCTGTGCCAGTCCCTTGCACCTGTTCAAGGGGGGCATACTTAGGGGTATAGCCAAAGATGCTGCCGCCACTGGTCACACGAGATTGGAGCGAAGCAGAGCCTTTCGCTAGACCAAAGTCTAGGAGGATGATCTCGCCTCGTGTGGTCAGTTTGAGATTTTGTGGTTTGATGTCGCGGTGGATAATAGGCACGGCTTGGCTGTGGAGGTAGTCTAGGGCATCAAGCAGTTTGTAGCTCCATTGCAAAACTTCCTCAAGGGTAAAAGCCCCTCCGCGCCGTACCAGAAGCTCACCGAGGTCATTCCCATCTATAAACTCCATCACGAGAAACTGCCCGGCATCTTCCGTGAAATGGTCCATAACTTTGGTCAAGGCAGGATGGCGTAAACTGGCAAGAATTTTTGCCTCATGTTCAAACGCCTTGCGAAGCCTTCCCTCGCTGACCAGCGTTTGTTTTAGGGCAACGGTGCTGCCGAGGCGATTATCTATGGCTTCATAGACAGCCCCCATGCCACCTCTGCCAATAGGCTGTACGATCTCGTAACGGTTCTGGATAACGGTTCCAGATTGTAATTCAAACATCAGGTCTGCCCTTTAGTTGAAAAGAAACACGATCTTCTCTCTTTTTATGATAGCATATTCTAGCCATATTGACCATGTGCTCATCCCTGCCCTAGGGCTACGTCAAAGTCCGGGCGACAACCCGCTCCCCCCCTTGCCCCCTCTCCCATAAAGGGCGAGGGGAACACCCCTGCCCGGTTCCCTTTCTCCCCCAGGGGGAAAGGGTTAGGGATAGGGGGGAAGAGACGTTGCATGCAACGTCTCTACTACCTAAACTACCTTTGTAATCTTTCCCCCCCTGCCCCCGCTCCCAGAGGGCGACAACCCGCTCCCCCCCTTGCCCCCTCTCCCATAAAAGGGCGAGGGGGAGGAACACCTGCCGCGGTTCCCTTTCTCCCCCAGGGGGAAAGGGTTAGGGATAGGGGGCTGTCCGGTGTGCGTTCCCCTTCTCCCCTCAGTGGGACGCGGGGCAGGGGATGGGGGGGCAAAACAAGGCAAGGGGGTTGATTGGATGTTGACGTGTTTCTGACAGTTTCCCCTACCCTATTGCGACAGTCCCCAAACTGATGTATTATGCAGAGACATGACAATGTAGCCAAACCACCAAGTACCATCCCGTACTGACAAAAGATGAAATGAACCTAGAGAGGAATCCCCTCGATGAAATACCTTATGCGGTTGTTTAGCCAGACAGCCTTTCATATCCTAGCGGTTATTCTTGGCATATTTGTGTTTACCATACCTTTTTTTGCCGCAGCCCCCCTCCCGGCTTGGCAGCTTTTCTCTTCCCTATTTTTCACTTGGATTGTCGTTATTGTCGTACTTGTCTTTATCAGTCGAAGTGGAAATGAAAAGGCATGATGAGCGCAGCAACCTATTCACGGGAAGTACCCACTAGGATTAGGAGACAACGGTTATGTTTGACCCATTAGCAATTGTCGGCATTATCTTGCTGTATATGGGCTTACTTTTCGTTGTAGCATTAGTCGTTGAACGTCAAACCCATCGGGGCAAGCACTTGGCAAATAACCCCATTGTCTACACGTTGGCGATAGCTGTCTACTGTACCTCTTGGACGTTCTATGGCAGTGTTGGCAATGCTGCCACATCTGGCATGCTCTTCCTTGCTGTTTACATAGGTCCCACGCTTGGCGCACTGCTGTGGTGGACGGTCTTGCGCCGGCTCATCCGCATCAAAAATGAGCAGCACATCACCAGCATAGCCGACTTTCTCTCTGCCCGCTATGGCAAATCGCAGGGTGTGGGTATGCTGGTGACGATTATGGCACTCATTGGGATTATCCCCTACCTTGCGCTCCAGATGAAAGCTGTTACTACAACATTTACCACCTTGACCACCACTTCTACTACTCCTATGACAACACAAGGAACGGGACTCTTGGTAGCAGTGCTCTTGATCATCTTTACCATAGCGTTTGGGGTGCGGCGGCTCGACCCCACCGAACGGCACGAAGGGGTTATCGTTTCGGTAAGCATCGAGTCGCTAGTCAAACTAGTTGCCTTCCTTGCCGTTGGGGTGTTCGTGACCTATGGAATGTATGATGGCTTTGGTGATATTTTCCAGCGTATGGCGCAGCCTTCGCCAAACTACCCCAACGGTATTACCCTAGAGCCAGTCTCGCCGATGCGATGGGTTATCCAAATCTTGCTCGCTATGTCGGCAGTGCTCTTCCTCCCCCGCCAGTTTCATGTTGCCGTGCTAGAAAACTTCAACGAGCGACATGTCCGAACAGCTATGTGGCTCTTCCCGCTCTACATGCTGCTGATTACCCTCTTTGTCGTGCCTATCGCTGTTGGGGGGTTGCTCACCGGCAACTACACCGCGGCGCAGGCAGACTCCTTCGTGCTGCTGTTGCCAATGGATACAGGACACCCTCTCCTCTCGTTGGTTGTCTTTATCGGCGGTTTTTCGGCAACCACGGCGATGATCTTCATCAGTGCTATGACCCTCTCTACCATGTCTACCAACTACCTCATCCTGCCGCTGATCAATCGGGTAAAGAGCTTGCAGTTTTTGCGCCACTACTTGCTCCAATGCCGCTGGTTTGTTGTAACGCTGCTCATCTTCACGGCATATGGTTTTGAGCAAACGGTAGGCAATTCGGTTATGCTAGTCAGTATGGGGCTTATCTCCTTTGCCGCCATTATACAGTTTGCCCCCGCAATGATAGGCGCACTCTACTGGCAGCATGGTACGCGCATTGGGGCGTTGCTTGGGCTAGGGGGAGGCTTTTTCATTTGGTTCTATACGCTGTTGCTCCCATCGTTTGTGCGAAGCGGTTGGCTCCCAATGTTGCTGCTTGAACAGGGACCGTGGGGCATTGGTTGTCTCAGACCAGAACAGCTTTTTGGGGTCACTAGTTTGGATAACCTTTCCCACTCGGTGCTGTGGTCGCTGCTGATCAACATCTCCTTCTATGTGCTTGGCTCTTTGGCAACAACCCAAAGCGAATATGAGCAAAGCCTAGCGCAGCAGTTCGTTCATGTAGGCAATAATACCCGAACACCCAAAGCAACACGAGCGAAAGCAACGATTGCCCTAGCAGCGAAGGTCCCAGAGATGGAGCATCTTTTGCACCAGTATTACCCGCCGACCAAAACGGCAACCTTGCTCCAACAAACGCTTGACCAACTTGCCATGTCCCCAGACCAGAATATTACTCCGTTGGAGCTAACGATGCTCCAGAGTGAGGTAGAAAAGCTATTGTCGGGGGCTGTTGGTGCTGCCGCAGCCCATCGTGCTGTGCGCGAGAGCATCACCTTTTCGCAGCAGGAAAAGCATGAGCTATCCCAGGCATATGCGGCAATGTTGGCAGAGATGCGGCTAACCCCTGAAGAGTTGAAACAGCGCATTGACTACTACCAAGAACGCGAGACGTTTCTGCAACAACAAGCGCACATCCTTGAGATGAAAGTCGCCGAGCGCACTGAAGAATTGCAACTGGCAAAGGAAGCAGCCGAGAGCGCAAACCATGCCAAGAGTGCTTTTCTTGCCAATATGAGCCATGAGTTCCGCACCCCGCTAAATGCCATTATTGGGTATAGTGAGATGCTTACAGATGAGGCAGAGGATATGGGCTACGGGGACATCATCCCTGACATACAGAAAATCCAGTCTGCCGGCTCCCATCTCCTCTCGCTGATCAACAACGTGCTAGATATTTCCAAGATTGAAGCGGGCAGAATGGACTTGTACATTGAGTCCTTCCCCATTGATCAAATGATTCAGAGCATTGTCACGACTATACAGCCGGTGATAGAAAAGAAGAGTAACACCCTCAATATTTCCTGTCCAGAGCATATCGGCACAATGCAAGCTGATCTGACAAAGATACGCCAAAGCATCTTTAATATATTGAGCAATGCCAACAAGTTTACGGAAAATGGCATAATCTCAATGACGATTGAGCGCACCGACAGCCCCCCAGCTATTGCCCCCCCCGACCCAAGCGACATGCCCCCAACGATGGTGCCGCTCCAGACTTCGCAGGAATGGATCATCTTTCGGGTGCAAGATACCGGTATTGGGATGACGGAGGAGCAGCAACACAGGATTTTTGCCCCCTTTACCCAAGCGGATGACTCCACCACGCGCAAGTATGGTGGTACGGGGCTTGGTCTGGCAATTACGCGCAATTTCTGCCTGATGATGGGCGGTGATATTATCGTTGAGAGTACAATGGGTGAGGGGACAACCTTTACCATCCTGCTGCCCGCCGAAATTACGCTTTTGCCACAAGAAGAGCCGCAATCAGATATGCTCGGGCAAACAGGTATGGACCAGGCACAGTCGGTTATCATTGCCAAAACATCAGCACAGCCAACGATTCTGGTCATAGACGATGATCCCTATATGCACGACCTGATGCAACGGGTATTGAGCAAAGAGGGCTACCATGTGCTGGTGACGGATAATGGCGAAACTGGTATCCAACTGGCGCGAGAAGTCCATCCTATCGCTATCACCCTCGACATTATGATGCCAGGGATGGATGGTTGGGCAGTGATGAGCACCCTCAAGGCAGACCCGGAGGTGCAGGACATCCCGATTATCATGACGACCATGATAGATGACCGCAATCTTGGCTTTGCGCTTGGGGCATCTGAGTATCTTGTAAAGCCGGTGCAACGTGAGCGACTTCTCAATATCATCCAACAGTATTATACTGAAGGGTGTCGCTGTCATATTCTCGTGGTCGAGGATGACGCAGATACCAGAGAAATGCTCACCCGTACCCTAGAGAAAGAACACTGGCATGTTGAACAGGCAGAGAATGGACAAGTAGGCTTGGAGAAAGTAGCAGAACAACCACCAGACGTTATCTTACTTGACCTCATGATGCCAGATGTAGACGGGTTTAGCTTTATCTATCAGCTACGGGAAAACCCGGCGTGGCAACCAATACCCGTTATCATTCTTTCAGCAATGGAAATTACCTCGGAAGATCGCCAACGGCTGAATGGGCATGTGGAGCAGATTTTGAAGAAAAGTTCGTCTAGCCGAGATGATGTGCTAAACCAAATACGAATGATTATTACCAGCAAGATACCAGAGGAAAGCTAGGAGATGTAATGACCTATGAACAACCAGAAGAACTCCAGCGTATCAACTTGCGGTTACGCCACCAAATTACCGAACGCAAACGGATAGAACAACAACTCCGCCGCCAAAATCAGTACTTCGCTGCCCTTCACGAGACAAGCCTAGCCCTGATGAACCGGCTGGATGTGCATGAATTGCTTGAATTTATGCTCAAGCGGGCAGCCGAACTTTGCCACGCTCCCCACGGCTACATCTACTTGCCAACTGAAGATAAGCGCGAGTTTGAAATTCAGTTTGCCATTGGGCTACTCAAACAGCAAATTGGCTTTCGGGTGAAGTACGGTGAGGGGATAGGCGGAGTTGTCTGGCAGACCGGCAAAGTCTATATCATAGATGACTACAACACCTGGAACCAACGGGTCTCTGACTTCTGGTTTAGTCGGCTTGGTGCTGCTATTGGGGTACCGCTTATCAATACTGGCGAGGTGATAGGAGTGCTTGGGTTGGCATTGGATGCTGGTAGCTCACGCACCTTTGAGCAGGAAGATGCAGAACGATTAACGCAGTTTGCCCAACTTGCAGCTATTGCGCTAGATAATGCCCAACTGCACACCGCAGCACAGGTAGAGATTGCCGAGCGGTTGCGGGCAGAACAGGAACTCCAAAAAGCAAAAGAGATCGCAGAACAGGCAAACTATGCCAAGAGCATGTTTCTTGCCAATATGAGCCACGAACTGCGAACCCCACTCAATGCCATCATTGGCTATTGTGAAATGATACAAGATGAGGTGAGCGACTTTGACGGGACAGATATTCAGGAAATGCTCGATTTCCTCAATGCTGACCTTGACAAGATACAAGCTGCGGGTAGTCATCTCTTAATGATTATCAATGATCTGCTAGACCTCTCCAAGATTGAAGCGGGAAAAATGGAACTTTACCCGCAGTATTTTCAGTTGGATATGCTGATCAACAACGTGATGCTCACTATCCAACCGCTTGTAGACAAAAACCACAATACGCTAGTCTTAGACAATCAACTTGCTACCAGTATCTTTGCTGACCAAACCCGACTGCGCCAGATTTTGCTCAACCTGTTGAGCAATGCCGCCAAGTTCACCAAGAAGGGGACGATTACCCTGACAATAGCATTATCCCATGCTCCCCTTACCGCTACGGGGGAATGTGCGCCTGTATCACCAGGGGATGGAGAAAAACCCGCTTTCTTTACCATCCAAGTAGCAGATACCGGTATTGGCATGTCTGCCGAGCAAATGGAGCATCTGTTTGAAGCCTTTATGCAGGTAGATAGTTCAAGTACGCGCAAGTATGAGGGCACGGGCTTGGGCTTGGCTATTAGTCGGCGGCTCTGCCTGATGATGGGCGGAACCATTACGGTTAAGAGTACGCCCAATGTAGGGTCACAATTTACTGTTTGCTTACCTGTTTATCAGCCAGGTATGCAGATACTATCAGAGGAAACGTCTCTATGAATGAACACCCCTTGCTGAATCAACCAACAAGCATATTGGTTGTAGACGACAACCAAGTGAACCGCCAATTACTGTTGCGAATGCTCAAGAAGATGCAGCACCAGGTGTTGCTTGCAACCGATGGAAAAGAAGCCCTAGAGGTGATGCATGCGGCATCTCCCGACCTTGTGCTGCTAGATATTATGATGCCAGAAATGGACGGCTACGAGGTCTTGGAATATCGCAAGAATGATGGTATCCTACGACATATACCCGTGGTGATGATTACCGCTGTGGATGACATCGAGAGTGTAGTTCGCTGTATTGAGCTAGGGGCAGAAGATTATCTCCTCAAGCCGTTTAATCCCGTCCTGCTCCGTGCTCGTATTGATGCCAGCCTAGAGAAAAAGCGGTTGCGTGACCAAGAGCAAGCCTACTATCAGCAAATGCTCAAGGAGCGCGAAAAATCTGAGCAGTTGTTGCTGAGTATTCTCCCTGAGCCAATAGCCCATCGGCTCAAACAGGGCGAGCAGACTATAGCGGATTCTTTTCCTGAAGCGACAGTACTCTTTGCCGATATTGTCGGCTTTACGCAGGTTGCCAATACCCTCACGCCTGGCGAACTAGTCGAATTGCTCAATAGCATCTTTTCCCTGTTTGACAAACTGCTCGACAAGCATGGGGTAGAAAAGATAAAGACAATAGGCGATGCCTACCTGGTGGCAGGAGGGCTGCCCATCCCCCGCACGGACCACGCCGAGGCGATAGCAGATATGGCTCTTGATATGCAAGAAGCCATTGTCGCCTTTTGCATGGATGAGATGTCCCATGACATTTTCCTCAATATGCGTATTGGGATACACATCGGACCGGTGATTGCTGGTATCATTGGACAACAGCGGTTCATCTATGACATCTGGGGCGATACGGTCAATATTGCCAGCCGTATGGAGACCGCGGGGTTGGCAGGCTGTATCCAGACAACAGAATCCGTCTATGAACGGCTCAACCCTATCTTTGCTTTTGAGCCACGCGGATTGATGGATGTCAAAGGAAAGGGTAAAATGAAAACCTATTTCCTGAAGGGAAGAAAAAACGCGCTGTAGCCATTAGTGGAAAGTTATCCCGCTATGCCTGAACAATCAACAGATCAACACTCCTCCCTACCACAGGATGTCCCCGCATCCCGTGGCATCACCCGCATGCTGAGTACCTTCACCATAGGCAAGCGGCTTACCATAGGATTTGGCATATTGGTAGCCCTAACGTTAGTTGTCACTACCCTGAGTTTCTTGAGTAGTCGACGGGCTATCAACAGTATTACGGCTACCCACTCGCTGCATGTACCGACTGCGCTCACCTCTGCCAGTGCTCGCACCAACCTGCTGAAAATGCGTTCCAATATCCATAGCTACCTTATCCTGGGAGAAGAGAGCTACCGGGATGCGTATGAGCATGCCAAGCAGGATTTTGAAGCAGATATAGCCACGTTGGAAACGCTCTCGACAAACTGGACTAACCAACAAAACATTCAACGGCTCACCAAGCTACAAGAGACCTTTACCACTTGGTCTACGCTGCCCCCACGGATGTTTGCGCTGCGTGATGACCCGCTGGCAAATCAGCCTGCCTACCGTATCCTCACTGAGGAAGGAGAGGAGCCTATCAATAGCATCTTGCGTGATGCCAACACGCTGGTCTTGCAGCAGGCACGCCGTGAGCCAACGGTAGAAAATATGACTATCCTCAAAGAGATGGCAGATTTTCAAAGCTCGTTTGGGGTGATGATCTCGCAACTCCGCGGCTATCTCGTCACAAGCGACCCGGAGTTTAAGAGCGTCTATCTGGCACAGGAGGGGGCAAACCGTATCCAGTGGGAGAAACTCCAATCTCGCCGCTCGCAAATGACCAGCGAGCAGCAAGCACTTATAGACAAGGTAGATGCTACCCGCGATACCTTCCTCCAACTTCCCCGCAGCATGTTCGAGGCTATTGAGAGCCAGCATGCCTATGAAGATCGCTACATCTTCCAACACGAGGCAGACCCGTTGGCAGATTCTATGCTTGACCTGCTCGACACCTTGACCATAGATCGGCAAACGCTGCTGCAACAAGACCTCAACGAAGGCAGTACGCTTCTGCAACAAGCCCAACGTTTGACAATAATAGGTGGGTTTATTGCGTTGGTATTGGGGGTCTGGATGGCATGGTTCTTCCGGCGCAACATCGCCGGACCTATCCAGCGGCTCACGCATGTTGTTGAGCATATCACCAATGGACATCTTGAGGTACAAGCACAAAAAGAGACCCACGATGAGATTGGCACGCTTGCCGAATCATTCAATACGATGACCGGCAAACTTCGGACTTCGCAACGGGAACTTGAACGCTACAACACGGTATTGGAGCAGAAGGTAGCGCATCGCACCGCCGAACTTGCCAGTGCCATGATGGACGCACAAAAAGCCCGTGCCGCCGCTGAGCATGCCAACCAAGCAAAAAGCCAGTTTCTCGCCAACATGAGCCACGAGCTGCGTACCCCCCTCAATGCCATTATCGGCTATAGCGAGATGCTCAAAGAGGATGCCCAAGACCTAGGCTATACCGACTTTATCTCCGACCTAGACAAGATATACACTGGCGGTAAGCATCTGCTTGACCTGATCAATGACATCTTGGACATCTCCAAGATTGAAGCCGGCAAAATGGACCTGCACCCAGATACGTTTGAGATCTCCTCGCTCATTGCCAATGTGACTACGACCATACAACCGCTGGCACAGAAAAACGAAAATCGCCTAGAAATCACCATTGCCGATGGGATAGATACGATGTATGCTGACCAGACCCGCGTGCGGCAGGTTCTCTACAACCTGTTGAGTAATGCGGCAAAGTTCACCCAACAGGGGACTATTACGCTCCAGGTTTCCCCCACCCGCCCCGAAGAAGAACTCCCTGAAGCCAAAGAACCGGGGATTACCTTTCAGGTGGCAGATAGCGGCATTGGGATGACCGAGGAGCAGGTGGCGAACATCTTTCAGCCTTTCACCCAGGCGGATGCATCTACCACGCGCAAGTATGGCGGTACGGGGCTAGGGCTTGCTATATCACAACGGTTTTGCCAGATGATGGGCGGCACGATTACCGTAGCGAGCGTTAGTGGCGAAGGCTCCACCTTTACCGTCTATCTCCCCAAGATTATCTCGCCTACCCCCAAGCCTGTCACACCGCTACAGCAGCCTATCAACACGCGCCCATCGCAGCAACGTCCATCGCCGCTGGCATCACCCGCACTCTTTGACGATGATGCCCCAACAACCGCAGGTATCAGTGCTCATACATCAGGCTCGCGGGGGTTGGTGCTGGTGGTAGATGATGACCCAGATACCTGCGCTTTGCTTGCGCGTCATCTCCAGAAAGATCAGTTTACCGTTGTCACGGCGGCTAATGGTGAAGAGGGAATTGCTATTGCCAAAGAACGACACCCAAACACGATTATCCTTGATGTCAAATTGCCAGATATAGACGGCTGGAATGTGCTTGTGTACCTCAAATCTCACCCCGAAACGATGGACATTCCCATTATTATGCTGACGATTGTAGATGATGAGGATAAAGGCTATGCGCTTGGGGCAACAGACTATCTGGTCAAGCCAATTGACTGGGAGCGGCTGATGCAGACGATAGGCAAGTATCAGACAGCGGCTCTGCACCCTGATGATGCGGAAGGGACAATCCTCATTGTTGAGGATGATCAGCCTACACGGGAGTTGCTCCAGCGCACGTTGCAAAAAGAGGGGTGGCAAACAGCAGAGGCGGAAAATGGGCGGGTGGCGTTAGCATATTTGCAAGCACACACCCCATCGTTGCTGCTGCTAGACCTGATGATGCCAGAAATGGATGGCTTCCAACTGGTCGCATTGATGCGCCAGTCAGATAGATGGCGAGAAATACCCGTCATTGTCCTAACGGCTATGGACCTCACGCTGGCAGAGCGGATTAACCTCAACCAATCGGTGGCGCATATTCTCCAAAAGGCGGCGTATGATCGGGAGCACCTATTGCAAGAGGTACGCGATATGGTCGAGGCATGCGTGAGCCACACCGATGGGGGGGGGAATGATCTGTTGTAGAGCCGTTGCCTGCTAGGTCTCACCGGGCAACTCCCTGCCCCGCGTCTCACCGAGGGGAGAAGGGGAGAGACGTTGCATACAACGCAACGTCTCTCTACGCTGACAAACCCCTAAAAGCGGGAAACCAACCTTATAACATATCTTTCTTTGGCTGCGCCGGGGGCGTGGGTGTTACCGTAGGCGGCGCGGGTGTTACCGTAGGCGGCGTGGGTGTTACCGTAGGCGGTGTTGCTTTTGCCGTAGGCGGCGTGGGTTTTGTCGTAGGCGGTGTTGCCGGTTTATCTGCTGGTTTATCTGCCGGTTTATCTGCCGGCGTTGTCGCCGGCGTTGTCGCTGGTTGCTCCTTTTGCGAGGGAACTTTCCCGGTCAGGATTTCAGACACTTCTACCAGCGCAGTAGTTACGTCTTTTTTCTCCTCTGGAAGAGTGAGTTTTTGCCCCTCGTGCTTCAAGAAAACGACCCCAAGCGGCGGCATCACGATATGCAGACTGTAGGGTCGTCCATGCGCTTCTTTCTCCACCGCATATACTCCCCCACCGTTGCCCATATTGCTGCCGCCATACAGTGCCGCATCACTGTTGAAAATCTCCTGCCAGTGTCCATCATAGGGTACCCCCACGAGGTACTCTTCTCGCGGCACCGGCGTAAAGTTGAAGACAGCCAAGATGACATCACTGGTCGTCTTACCTTTGCGTAGGAAACTCACAATGCTATGCTGCCAATCGTTGCAATCTACCCACTCAAACCCGGTTGGTTCACAATCCATCTCGTGAAGAGCTGGCTCTTTACGATAGATCGCATTGAGGTCGCTAATCAATTGCTTGATGCCATTGTGCGTGGGGTAATCGAGCAGGTTCCAGTCGAGGCTGGCTTCGTGGCTCCATTCATTCCATTGGGCAAACTCATCCCCCATAAACAACAGCTTTTTGGCAGGTTGGGCATACATCATACTGTAGAGCAAGCGGAGGTTAGCGAACCGTTGCCAGTTGTCGCCCGGCATCTTGCCAATGAGCGACCCTTTGCCATGCACCACCTCATCATGCGAGAGCGGCAGTACGAAGTTTTCATTGAAGGCGTAGATCATCCGAAAGGTTAGCTGGTTGTGGCGATACTTGCGATACACCGGGTCATTTTCCATGTAGCTGAGAATATCGTGCATCCAGCCCATATCCCACTTCAAGCCAAAGCCTAACCCGCCAACGTAGGTTGGGTGGGAGACCATCCCCCATGAGGTAGACTCTTCGGCTATGGTCTGCACAGAAGGGTACTGGAGGTAGACCTCTTCATTGAAGCGGCGCAGGAAGGCGATAGCATCCAGGTTTTCGCGTCCGCCATACTGGTTGGGTATCCATTCCCCCTCTTTGCGCGAATAGTCTAGGTAGAGCATAGATGCCACTGCATCTACCCGCAACCCGTCTATGTGATACTCGTGGAGCCAGTAGAGCGCACTGTTGATGAGAAATGCGCTCACCTCATATCGCCCGTGGTTGAAGATGAAGCTGCCCCAATCGGGGTGAAACCCCTTGCGCGAGTCGGCGTGTTCATACAGGTGTGTGCCATCAAAGTAGCTCAACCCATGCCCATCTGTGGCAAAGTGCGATGGCACCCAGTCAAGGATAACACCTATGCCATGCTGGTGCAGGTAATCTACCAGATACTTGAAATCTTGGGGAGTCCCATAGCGGCTCGTTGGGGCAAAGTAGCCCGTGACTTGGTAGCCCCATGAGCCATAATAGGGGTGCTCGGTGATGGGCAAAAATTCAACGTGGGTAAAGCCTAGCTCTTTGAGGTAGGTTGCCAACATCGGGGCGAGTTCCCGGTAGGTTGGGTATCGGCTACTCTCTTCAACAATGCGTTTCCAAGAGCCAATATGCATCTCGTAGATGGAGATAGGCGATTCCAAGCGGTCAAACCTGCCGCGTTCGTTCATCCAAGCATCGTCATGCCACATATAGTCAAGGTCCCAGACAATGGATGCACTGTTTGGGGCTTTCTCGTGGTGAATACCGTATGGATCGGCTTTGTCAATACGATAGTTGTTGTAGCGGGAGAGTATCCCATATTTATACATCGTCCCCTTGCCAATGCCGGGGATGAACCCTTCCCATATGCCAGATGCCCCGCGCATTTGGAGCGGGTGATGGGCATAGTCCCAATTGTTAAAGTCACCAACAACAGACACCTTGTCGGCGTTGGGTGCCCACACTGCAAAGTAGGTGCCTGCCACCCCATCAACCGTCATGAGGTGTGACCCCATTTTTTGGTAGAGGTGGTAGTGTTTCCCTTCGTTAAAGAGAAAAATATCGTCATCGGTAAAGCGGGTTACATCATAGCGTATGGTTTGGGGGGTTTGGTTTGTCATAAATTCTAGTCGTTCCTTTCATGTCAAGCGGCAGAGTATGCACTATGCCCTGGAAATACATCAGCAAGCCGTTTAACTGTTACTTGCAAATATTCTTCTTCCCTATCTATCCCGATAAACTGGCGGTTGAGGCGAGCACTCACTACGCCTGTCGTGCCGCTCCCACAGAAGGGGTCAAAGACCACATCACCGGGATTTGAGGATGATCGCACAATGCGGTCTAGTAAGGCTTCTGGTTTTTGCGTTGGGTGTTTCCCATACCGTTTTTCATGGCGTGTGGGTGGCGTAATATACCACAGCGATTGCATTTGCTTGTTGCCATTCTCCTGTTTCATCTCCTGATAGTGAAAGGTATGGCGTGATTTGGGAGATTTTCTCGCCCACAGGATCGTCTCAGTCGCATGGGTAAAGTAGCGGCAGGCAAGGTTTGGGGGCGGGTTGACCTTGTGCCAGCTAATGTCATTCAGGACTTTGTAGCCAAGCGTCTGCATGGCAAAGCCTACACTGTATATGTTATGTAATGTGCCAGATACCCAAATACTGCCGTTGGGCTTGAGCAAACGGCGACACTCTTGTAGCCAACTGGTATTAAACGCATGGACGATCTCAAAGGTTTCTGAGCGATCCCACATGCCCTTATTGACGCTGACCATCTTTCCCGCGTGGCAGGTAACGCCGTTGTTGGAGAGAAAGTAGGGCGGGTCGGCAAAGATGAGGTCAAACTGTTCGCTTTCCATCCTCGCCATCATCTCTAGCGTATCACCAAGATAAAGGGATACCCCGTGATCATGGTCGGTAAAGAATGGTCTGTACTGTACATTATTGAACTGATAAAACATACGATCCCCCTATCCTAACTTGCCCCCAAGCTCTATATCCATAAGGTTTTACCGCGCCGATGCCACGGCGATCAGTCTGTCACTATCACTGGTATAATCGTCTAGGTCATATGACCCGTAGATAGATTGTACACGAAAGCCTGCCCGTGCCAGCAGGTGTTCGAGCTCATAGCGATAGACCCAACGCATAGAAAAATGGACTCCTAGCCGTTTCATATTGCCCTCTTCGTCTACAGAATCGTAGAAAAAGAACATCATAGCCGTTTGTGTTGCCATATCCGACTCAATCATAACAAACTTGCAAACGTGCTTCCCATCCATAATATAGTCGCGCTCTAGCCGCATACGGCTGTCATCAAGCGACAACGAGGCAGGGTTGGGGTTGTAGAGATCAATCATAAACACCCCACCGGGGGCTAGGGCTTGCCGCGCTTTGTTCAGCAATTCTAGCTGATCTTTCACCTGCTGCATGTGCATAAATGCATTGATGCCAATGAAGATCAGGGAAAAGTGTTGTTCTGGTAGCTCTACCTTGCGAGCATCAGCTTCAATCAGCGTTACCTTATCTTGCAGCCCTTGCTCTGCGACCCGCTGATGGGCAATTTCTAGCATAGCGGGGGAGCTATCTACCCCCGTCACATCATAGCCATCATTGGCTAGGGGAAACAGGAGCCTGCCCGTGCCACACATAAATTCTAACACGGGACCGCCAGTACGCCGTGCCATTTCTTGGTAGAGGTGGATGTCGGCAACGTGATACCGGGTATCAGCATCGTAATAGCGGGCGAATGTGTCGTATTGTTTCATGGAATAACTTGGAGTACCTGATTCAGAAAGCCGGCTGCCAAGAAGCCACCACCGGTAACGAGAATCAGCATAATAATCAATGCTACGGCTTTACCATTGATAACCGGTTCAAAGACCGGCGGTGAAGGTAGCCCTTCCCATTGGGTATCTTTCTTCTCCACCCGATGTCGTGTCCGTTCAATGGATTCTTTGTAAAAGAGGTCTTCGAGATTGTCCCAATTTGACAAATCACTGCTAGAAGTTGGTTTCCAACTTTCCGATGAGGACTCCCGTTGTAATGATGGGTTTGCCTGTTGGTTGCCTGTAGATGACCAGTTGGAAGATGACCAACTAGAGCTAGAAGACGAATTGGCAAAGGGTGATGATGACGAAGATGGGGTACTTGATGGTTGGTTGGTGGGAAAGCTAATGCTCTCCTGCTCGCTGCGTCCATTGATAGCCCGTACAATAGCCCGCCCGACCATGATCAACACCAAACCGGCTATCAACACCGGGATAATGCCTATGCCAATGGATACTGCCCCACCCGTGAGATTGGAAACAAATCGGGAAAGAGGGGGTATAATATTTGGACCAATGACGAGCAGGAAAAAGATAAGCCAACCTATCCAGTTAGAGTCTTTTTTCTTTTTGCTGTTTTCTTGCATAACTGTTCCTTCCACAATGTCTATAGTCCTATTGTAGCATGAGAAATCACATTGCTGGTAGGCAAACTAAGATTCTTATGATTGCACGTCTGTTTGCTCTGCTCCCAATAACCGCTATCCTATGCTGTTTTCTTGTCCTCTCAGTCCACTATAACACGACCATTCCCTTGTGGGAAGGTCCAGACGAACCGGGGCATATGCGGTATATTCTCTTTCTCGTCCGCGAACACCGCTTGCCTGTGCAGCATAGCACAGACGAAGCCAGCGATGTGCCGGGCGAGGGGCATCAACCGCCGCTTGCCTACCTGCTGGCGTTACCATCGGTATTGCTGCTGCCCGAAGCGGATCGCGCTCATCTTGCCATTACCCATCGGCATAACCCCGCTTTCGTTTGGAATACTCCTGGGAATAATGCCAGCGGGGGAGAAAGGGGGAATAGCCCGGCGGCGTTTGTGCGGGCAAGCAGCGAGTATCGCCCCTGGCAGGGTATCACGCTGGCAGCACACCGCGCCCGTGCGGTGTCCTCGTTGTGGGGAGCGTTGGCTATCTTTTGTACCTGGGGGGCAGCTACCACAATGCTACGTCAGCCTGCGTTTGCTGGTATGCATAATGTAACCAAGCGTTGGTTGCCACTAATTGCAGCTCTGTTGATGGCGTTCTCGCCACAATTTCTCTTCACCTCGGCACTGGTCACAAACGACATGCTGCTGGTAGCACTGAGTAGTCTGTTGTTTTGGCTCTGCATAGGAGATAGTCCGCATACCCGGCTGGTTTTCTGGCGCACGTTGGCATCAGGGGGCGTGCTTGGCTTGGCACTGCTCACCAAACAAAGCGGCTTGCTTTGGGTACCAGTGCTGTTGTGGCGTAGTTGGCGCGATGCATCCCAACCTGCTCCCCGCTCACGTCTCACCCGTATGCTCACCCTCACCGCGCTTTGGGGGGGGAGTGCGCTACTCATATGTGGCTGGTGGTATGGTCGAAACTTGCTCCTCTACGGTGATCTGCTAGGCGTGAGCCATTTTCAGGCAACCTTTGCTACTCAACCGTTTGATTGGCATAGCCCGACTGCGTGGTTGCATGCTTTGCACCAATTGCATACCTCCTTTTGGGCAATGTTTGGTTGGGTGAGCATCCCTGCGCCATCGTGGGCTTTGGCAGTCTATACGACTATTGAGGTGGTGGCGTTGTTGGGGTGGGGTGGGTGGGGGATTCACTCACGCAGGGAAAAATACCCGGCTATCGTACTCCTGCTGCCGCTTCTCGCCGTTGTGTGGGTGGTTGCCTTTGGTCTAACTGCCGGTGTGGTAGCGTGGCAAGGGCGGTTGCTCTTCCCTGCGCTCCCTGCCATTGTGCTGCTGCTTGCCCGTGGATTGGTTGTCTGGCTAGATGTCATTGCTCGCCAACACCCCTACCGTGGGCATGCGCTGGTTGTTCTTAGCGGGGGTGGGTTGATGTGGCTTGCAATAGAGATGGCAACGGGGGTGATAGCCCCGGCGTATACGTGGCATACGCTACCTGCTGCCACTGCTATCCAGCAGGTGGGCGAGCCAGTCTATTCCCGCTATGCGAAGGAGTGGGAGCAAGGGGCAGAGTTGCGCGGCATCACCATAAGGAGTGATCAGAGCGATGCTCCCCACCAGACAACGGTACAGGCGGGGCAGGTCATCACCGTTACCTGTACGTGGCATGCGTTGGAAACTCTAACCTATGACTGGACGGTCTTTGTCCATTTGGTAGACAACAACGGCACAATTGTTGCCGAGCACAATAGCAAGCCACAAGGGGGAGCATTTTCCATGCTGTTGTGGTCGCCCGGCGATTGGCTCCATGACCCGCATCCACTCACCCTGCCAGCAAATTTGCCCCCAGGCGAGTATACCCTGCGGGTGGGGTGGTATAAACCCTGGCAGCGTGACCCACAGAAGGGGAGCCGTCAGCAGGTCTGGGATAAAACGGGGGAGCATATCGGGGACTTTGCTGTGGTGGGGCGTATAGCTGTACCTGATTGATCACCGGTTCCCCCCATCCCCTACCCCTTCCCCCACCGAGGGGAGAAGGGGAATGAGCGGCTCCCCCTCGCCCTTTAT